>NZ_JAYXBQ010000076.1:0-446856 GCF_039668335.1 Mycobacterium sp. SM3041
TCATCGCCATCGGCGACAGCCGTCTCGGCGGCCACCTCATCAGCGGCCTCGTCAGACTCCGTTGTCCCCTCGGACTCCTGGGCCACCTCGACCGCTTCGGCCTCCGCGGTTTCGGCCTCATCGGCATCCAGTTCTTCAGCCTCGGCGTCCGACTCGTCTTCTTCCTCGACCTCGTCGGAATCGACTGGCTCCTCGCCGGATTCGTCGACGGATTCCTCGACAGCAGCCTCGGCGTCGGCAGCGTCCTCATCCACCGTGTCCTCGGTATCGACGGCCTGCTCCGCCAGCGCCACAGGTTCGTCGGATTGGGTCTCGACGGCGTCGGCCTCGTCGGCCACCGCACCGGCACCTGCCGCGACGGCAACCGGAACAGCCAGTGCAGCGCCTTCGGCCTCGGCCTCGGCCTCTGCTTCTTCAGCCTGCCGGCCACCGAGCGTCGCCGGATCCTCACGGCCCCGCGGCGCGACCATCATGTAAACCACGGCACCGATGAACACGAACGTCGACGTGAACGAGTTGACGCGGATGCCGGCGATCAGCGTCGCGGTGTCGCTGCGCATCAACTCGACGCCGAAACGGCCGACGCAGTAGGCGGCGACATACAGCGCGAACAGCCGCCCGTGACCCAGCCGGAAGCGGCGGTCCGCCCACAGCAGGAAGAAGAAAACCACGAGGTTCCACAGCAATTCGTAGAGGAACGTCGGATGCACGACCTCATAGACCTGCCCGGTCGAGACGCCGTTGAGCAGGTGCGGGTTCACCACACCGGAGCCGTCACTCCGCTGGAAGATCTGCAGGCCCCACGGCAGATCCGTGGGCCGGCCGTACAGCTCCTGGTTGAAGTAGTTGCCCAGCCGGCCGATGGCCTGGGCCAGGATGATGCCGGGCGCGATGGCGTCGCCGAACGCGGGCAACGGGATTCCGTGCCGGCGGCAGCCGATCCAGGCGCCGACGCCACCGAGCGCGACCGCGCCCCAGATGCCGAGGCCGCCATCCCAGATCCGCACGGCCGCACCGATGCCGGCGCCGCCCTCGGCGAAGTACGTCCGCCAGTCGGTCATCAGGTGGTACAGCCGGCCACCGATGAGGCCGAACGGCACCGTCCACAGTGCGATGTCGTAGATGACGCCCGCCTCGCCACCGCGCGCGACCCAGCGGCGATCGCCGATGATCAGCGCGGCGATGATGCCGGTGATGATGCAGAGCGCGTAGGCCCGGATCGGCACTGGCCCCAAGTGCCAGACGCCCTGGGCCGGACTCGGGATGTATGCCAGCAACGATGTGGTCACGCGGAAACTTTCTGTCGTACTCCGTGGGCCAGTTCTTCGGACAATGCTCGTACCGCGGGGATACCGCCGTCGCCGAGCGCAGATACCAACGCCGAGCCGACGATGACGCCGTCGGCGTAGGCCGCTATCTCCGCGGCCTGTTCCCGCGACCGGACGCCGAGGCCGACACCCACCGGGATGTCCGACACGGCACGCACCCGGGACACCAACTCGGGCGCCATGTTCGACACCGCGTCGCGCGCACCGGTGACGCCCATGGTCGAGGCGGCGTAGACGAACCCGCGCGAGGCCGCCGCCGTGGCAGCCAGCCGCTCCGGGGTGGACGACGGTGCCACCAGGAAGATGCGGTCGAGGTTGTGGGCGTCGGAGACGCCGAACCATTCGTCGGCCTCGTCGGGGATGAGGTCGGGCGTGATCAGTCCGAGCCCGCCCGCCGACGCCAGGTCACGCGCGAAAGCGTCGACGCCCCAGCGCAGCACCGGATTCCAGTAGGTCATGACGACGGCGTGCCCGCCGGCGTTGCTGATGGCCTCGACGGCCTTCAGTGCGTCTCGGACCCGCACCCCACCCTGCAGGGCGGTGTTGGTGGCGGCGGCGATAACCGGCCCGTCCATGCCCGGATCGGAGTAGGCGACGCCGACTTCGATGATGTCGCAACCGGATTCGGTCATCGCGACCATCGCGTCGATCGAGGTCTGCACATCCGGGTAGCCGGTCGGCAGGTACCCGATCAGCGCCGAACGCCCTTCGGCCCGGCACGATTCGAACAATCCAGCCAGTCGGCTCATGACGCTTCCCCAGTCTCACCGTCCAGTAGACCGAACCATTTCGCGGCGGTCTCGACGTCCTTGTCGCCGCGGCCGGACAGGTTCACGACGATCACCGAACCCGGCCCCAGTTCGCTGCCGAGTTTCAGCGCGCCCGCGACGGCGTGCGCCGATTCGATCGCCGGGATGATGCCCTCGGTGCGGCACAGCAGGCCGAACGCTTCCATGGCCTCGGTGTCCGTCACCGGCCGGTACTCGGCGCGGCCGACGTCCTTGAGGTACGCATGTTCCGGACCGACGCCCGGGTAGTCCAAACCGGCTGAGATGGAATGCGATTCGATGGTCTGGCCGTCCTCGTCCTGCAGCAGGTACGAGAACGAGCCCTGGAACGCGCCTGGCGATCCGCCGGTGAAAGTGGCTGCGTGCCTTCCGGTTTCGACTCCGTCGCCGGCCGCTTCAAAACCGACCAGGCGCACACCAGGATCGTCGATGAAGGCGTGGAAGACGCCGATGGCGTTCGATCCGCCGCCGACGCATGCCGTGACCGCGTCGGGCAGCCGGCCGGCCTGCTGCTGTATCTGGACCCGCGCTTCCAAACCGATGACGCGCTGGAAATCGCGCACCATGACGGGGAACGGGTGCGGTCCGGCCGCGGTGCCGAAGCAGTAGTAGGTGTCGTCCGCGTTGGTGACCCAGTCGCGGAAGGCTTCGTTGATGGCGTCCTTGAGGGTCGCCGAACCGGCCTCGACCGACACCACGGTGCCACCGAGCAGCCGCATCCGGGCCACGTTCAGCGCCTGCCGGGCGGTGTCGACCGCACCCATGTAGACGACGCACTCCAGGCCGAGCAGCGCGCAGGCCGTCGCGGTGGCGACGCCGTGCTGGCCGGCGCCGGTCTCGGCGATGACGCGGGTCTTGCCCATGCGCTTGGCCAGCAGCGCCTGCCCGAGCACGTTGTTGATCTTGTGAGAACCGGTGTGGTTCAGGTCTTCTCGTTTGAGGAACAGCCGCGCGCCGCCGGCGTGTTCGGACAGTCGCGTCGCTTCGTACAGCGGCGACGGCCGGCCGGTGTAGTGCTGCTGCAGCCGATCGAGCTCGTCGAGGAACGTCTGGTCGGTGCGGACCTTGTCGTAGGCCGCGGTGACTTCCTCGATGACGGCCATCAGAGCCTCGGGCACCAGCCGGCCGCCGTAGGCACCGAAGTGCCCCTTGGCGTCGGGGTCGTGGCTTGTGGCTTCGGCGACCGCCGCGCTCATCCGCGGCAATTCGGTACCAGTGCGATCAGACATAAGAACTCGGGCTGCTTCTTCGCGCAGGAGCCCGCAATTCAGCGGGCTGGTTTCGGGCAGGACGGGTGCGTGCCGGCAGTTACCAGGTCGGCGACGGCGCTCCGCGGATCGCCACTTGTCACCAGGCCCTCGCCGACCAGGACGGCGTCGGCGCCGGCACCGGCGTAGGCCAGCAGGTCGGCGGTGCCACGCACCCCCGACTCGGCGATCCGGATGATGTTGCTCGGCAGGCCTGGCGCGATGCGGCCGAAGCAGTCGCGGTCGACCTCGAGGGTCTTGAGGTCCCGGGCGTTGACGCCGATGACCTTGGCACCGGCCTGGATGGCCCGGTCCGCTTCCTCTTCGGTGTGCACCTCGACCAGCGGGGTCATCCCGAGCGACTCGGTCCGGTCGATCATCGAGGTCAGCACCGACTGCTCCAACGCGGCCACGATCAGCAGCAGCATGTCGGCGCCGTGGGCCCGGGCCTCGTGAATCTGGTACGGCGTGACGATGAAGTCCTTGCGCAGCACCGGAATCGACACCCCGGCACGCACGGCATCCAGGTCCGCCAGCGAACCGTTGAAGCGACGCTCCTCGGTCAGCACACTGATCACCCGCGCGCCGCCGGACTCGTAGGCCTTGGCCAGCTTGGCGGGATCGTCGATCTGCGCCAACGCCCCCTTGCTGGGGCTCGCCCGCTTCACCTCGGCGATGACGCCGATGCCCGGCTCCCGCAGCGCGGCGAGAGCATCCTTGGCCGTCGGCGCCTTCTTGGCCCGCTCCTTGACCTCGGTCAGACTCAGCGCGGCTTCGCGGGCGGCAACATCAGCGCGAACTCCCTCGATGATGGAGTCGAGCACGGTCCCCGAAGTCATAACGCGTCGTCGTCCTTCCGTGCCGGTTCGGCAAGCCAGATGATCATCTCGAAGGGTAGTCGCCAGGGCGGCGCAGACTGCCACCGGGCCACACTCATTTGCTCCCGCCGTCGTTCTGGGTGGGATCGTGCCCTTCGTCGAGGGCGTCCCAGATCATCCGTTCGGACATGCCGTCGGCACCTTCTTCCTGTGCCGCCTCGCGCCGCGCGCCCGGCGCGGCGTATTTGGCGGTGGCCGCCGTGGCGGCTCCCCGGCCCGCCGAGCGCATCAGCAAAACGGCTCCGACCAGCGTCAACACCGCGGCCGCCAGCGTCACACCGGCACCCCAGTAGTGCCGCTGGGTGCCCACCAGGAACATGACCGCGATCTGTGCCATGTCGGCGGCGCGCACCGAGACGTCGGTGACCGCCCACAGGCTGATGGCCAGATATCCCATCCCGGCGCTCGCGACGGCCACCAGCAGCGCCAGCAGCCGCAGCGCCCAGCCGCGCACGGCCAGTGCCGCCACCGCGGCGGCGCCCGCCAATAGCGCCAGCGGGATGAGGGCCGTGGACCAGGCCGCGCCGGACAGCGTCGTCGTCTTCGGCTGGCCGAGCCCGTCGAACGACGACACGTCGACCCAGGGCAGCCGGGAGGCGCCCCACAGCATCAGTGCGGCGACGAGCAGCAGCACCTGCGCGGTGCGGGTGGTCCTCACGGCTCGCTCAGGGTCTCGGCGGCCGCGATCGCCGCCAGCACGGCCTTGGCCTTGTTGGACGACTCGTTGTACTCGTACGGCCCGTTGGAGTCGGCGACAACGCCGCCACCGGCCTGCACGTAGGCGGTGCCGCCGCGCATCAGCGCGGTGCGGATCGCGATGGCGAAGTCGGCGTTGCCGGCGAAATCGAGGTACCCGAGCACGCCGCCGTACAGGCCGCGGCGAGTCAGCTCGACCTCTTCGATCAGCTCCATGGCGCGGACCTTGGGCGCCCCCGACAGCGTCCCGGCCGGGAAGCAGGCGGTGACGGCGTCCAGCGCGGTCTTGTCGTCGGCGAGCTGGCCGGTGACGGTGGAGACCAGGTGCATGACGTGGCTGTAGCGCTCGATGTGGCTGTAATCCTCGACGCGCACGGTGCCGGGCCGGCAGACGCGGCCCAGGTCATTGCGTCCCAGGTCGACCAGCATCAGGTGCTCGGAGCGCTCCTTGTCGTCGGCGAGCAGCTCCTTCTCGAGCAGGATATCGTCCTCCTCGGTGGCGCCGCGCCACCGGGTGCCGGCGATGGGGTGCGTGGTCGCCACCCCGTCCTTCACCGTGACGAGCGCCTCCGGGCTGGAGCCGACGACCGAGAAGTCAAGGCCGCCTTCGGCATTGGGCACGTTGAGCAGGTACATGTACGGGCTGGGGTTGGTCACCCGCAGCACCCGGTAGACATCGATGGGATCGGCTTGGGTCGTCATTTCAAACCGCTGCGACGGCACCACCTGGAATGCCTCGCCGGCCTCGATGTCGCCGACAAGCTTCTCGACGATCGCCGTGTACTCCTCGACGGTGCGCTGCTGGCGGGGCTGCGGCTGCGGACGTTCGAAGGTCGCGATGCTCGACGGCAACGGCTCCCCCAGCGCCTTGGTCATGACGTCGAGGCGCGCCACGGCATCGTCGTAGGCCCAGTCGACGCGTTCGTCGGTGCCGTTCCAGTTGACGGCATTGGCGATGAGCGTGATGGTGCCCTCGTGGTGGTCGACGGCCGCCATGTCGGTGGCCAGCAGCAGCACCATGTCGGGCAGCTTGAGGTCGTCTTCCGCAAGCTCCGGGAGTCGCTCCAGGCGCCGCACCATGTCGTAGGCGAAGTACCCCACCAGCCCGCTCGACAGCGGGGGCAGCCCCGGCACCGGCGCCGTCTGCAGCAGGGCCAGGGTGTCGCGGACGGCTTGCAGCGGGTCGCCGCCGCTGGGCGCATCCTGCGGCGTGTTGCCGAGCCAGACGGCTTCACCGTCCCGGACCGTCAGCGCCGACGGGGCGCCCGCACCGATGAACGACCATCGCGACCAGGACCGCCCGTTCTCGGCCGATTCCAGCAGAAACGTGCCGGGACGGTTGGCGGCCAGCTTGCGGTAGGCCGACAACGGCGTCTCGCTGTCGGCGAGCACCTTGCGCGTCACCGGCACGACACGGTGCTCGGCGGCCAGCGCCTGGAATTCCTCACGTGAGGTCGTCTTCACGCGGTCATCCTCCCAGAAGTAGCGTGGCAACCATGAAACGTGGTGACCTCGTCGCAGAGTTCAATCTCCCCGACCAGACCGGGACGAACCGCAGCCTCTCCGAACTACTGGCCGACGGGCCGATCGTGCTGTTCTTCTACCCCGCGGCCATGACGCCGGGCTGCACCATGGAGGCCTGCCACTTCCGCGACCTGGCGGCCGAGTTCGCCGCGGTCGGTGCTTCCCGCGTCGGGATCAGCATGGATGCGGTCGAGAAGCAGGACAAATTCGCCGAGAAGCACAGCTTCGACTACCCGCTGCTGTCGGACACCTCGGGCGCGGTGGCCGAAGCGTTCGGTGTGAAACGTGGCCTGCTCGGCAAGCTGATGCCCGTCAAGCGGACCACGTTCGTCATCGACACCGACCGCAGGGTCCTCGAGGTCATCGCGAGCGAGATCTCGATGGACTCCCATGCCGACAAGGCGCTCGAGGTGCTCAGGGCGCGTTAGCCGCCCGGATCACCGCCGCCAGTGACGCGGTGAGCACCGAGTCACTGCGGCCACACGACCAGCCGCCGCGGTGTTCGAGGTAGGTGACCGCCGTGGCGCCGATCGACTGCTGGGTGAGGCTCAGAATCTCGACGGGCCGGTCCACATCAGCCAGTGCCTGCGTCAGCGCTTCGACGGGCCCGACGCCGCCATGCGTACTGGTACGGGCGATGCCGTTGACGGTCACCGTGATCTCGGTGGTGTCGTCGCTGCTGACGTGCCAGTCCTTCAGCTCGACCGGCCCGACACAACCCAGGTAGGTCGCCTCGAACAGGTCGTACAGCTCGGCGGCGGTCACCTCGGCGCCACTGCCGTCGGTGTGGGCCTGCACATGCCGGGCGAAGTCGATCTGCAGCCGGCGCGGCAGGTCCAGTCCGTACCCGGTGTGCAGCAGATAGGCGATGCCGCCCTTCCCGGACTGTGAATTCACCCGGATGACCGCGTCATAGCTGCGGCCGATATCGGCCGGATCGATCGGCAGATACGGTACCCGCCAATCGATTTCGCGCTCGTCGCGGTTCTCGGCCGTCGCCCGGGCCCGGTGTTCGGCCAGCCCCTTCTTGATGGCGTCCTGATGGGTTCCCGAGAACGCGGTGTGCACCAGGTCGCCCACGTACGGATGGCGTTCGTGGATCGGCATCCGGGTGCAGTGCGACACCGTACGGGCGATCGCGTCGATATCGGAGAAGTCGATCATCGGGTCGACGCCCTGCGCATACAGATTCAGAGCGAGCGTGGCGATGTCGACGTTGCCGGTGCGCTCACCATTGCCGAACACACAGCCCTCGACGCGTTGCGCCCCGGCCAGCACGGCCAATTCGGCGCAGGCCACGCCGGTCCCGCGGTCATTGTGCGGATGCACCGACAGGATCACCGCGTCGCGCCGGGCCAGGTTCCGGTGCATGTACTCGATCTGGTCGGCATACACATTGGGTGTCGCGACCTCAACGGTGGCAGGCAGATTCAGGATCACCGGCCGGCTCTCGGTGGCGTCCCACAGCTGTGTCACGGCGTCGCAGATCTCCAGCACGTAATCGGGTTCGGTCAGGTTGAAGACCTCCGGCGAGAACTGGAACCGGATGTTGGGCATGCCCTCGGTCAAGGTCAGCACGTCGAGCGCGCCGTGCAGGATCAGACTGCGCAACTCGTCGCGGTCCTTGCCCAGCACGGTGTTTCGCCATGTGGGCGCGGTCGCGGTGTACATGTGGATGACGACGTCGTTGCGCATGCCCCGCACGGAGTCGACGGTGCGCTCGATCAGGTCGCGACGGGCCGGGGTGAACACCGCGATGGTGACATCTGGCGGTGCGATGTCGGTTTCGGCCAACAGTCGCACGAAGTCGAAATCGGTCTGGGACGCCGAGGGATAGCCGACCTCGATCTCCTTGTAGCCGATGGCGACGAGCTGTTCGAAGAATCGGCGTTTGCGATCGGGGTCCATCGGCTCGGCCAGGGCTTGGTTGCCGTCGCGCAGGTCGACGGGCACCCACAGCGGCGCGGCGTGGATTCGGTTGCTTGGCCAATCCCTTTGGACCACAGGAATGTCCACGCGATTGAAGGCATCGGTGTAACGGTGCCACGGCATGGTTGACGGTTGTTGGCGGTTCCAGGAGGTGTTCATGAGTGGTCTGCTCTCGGTCAGGTTTGGAGGTGACCGGTCGCGACAGAGCCCCACGGCAGGGGGCCGGTCGTTTCAGACCCCGCCGCGGCAGCCAAGGAGAAGCACGCGCGTCATGATGGTTAGACTATACACAACTCCTCAGACAAGTAGAGAGGTTTCATGGTCTCGCAGGTATCGCGTCAACCCCTGGCAGCCCAAGCCGCCCAGCTGCTGCTGACGCGCATCAAAGACGGTGAATGGGCACTGGGACAACGACTTCCGGGCGAAACCATGCTGGCCGCCCAGCTCGGCGTCGGCCGGTCCACCCTGCGTGAGGCCATCCGCGAACTGGCCGGAAAGGGCGTCCTCGACAGCCGCCAGGGCGCCGGCGTCTTCGTCACCGCCCTCGATGTCACCGACGACTGGGACACCGTGCTGCGCAGCGCGAACGTGGCCTCGGTGATCGAGGCTCGCATCGCGATCGAGGCCGAGGGCGCCGCGCTCGCCGCAACGCGGCGCACACCGGCCGATCTGCGCACCATCCGGCGCACCCTTGCCGCCCGCGGCGTCACCGGCCAGTCGGTCCCCGAACATGTGGACGCCGACATGGCCTTTCACCGGGCCGTGATCGCCGCGGCGCACAACGACGTGCTGACCCAGCTGTTCGACGCATTCCTGCCCCGGCTGCGGCTGGCCATGATCGACATGCTGAAGATCCGCCCGATCGCATCAGAGCCGTGCGACCACGCACTGCATCAACAACTCGCCGACGCCATCGTCGCGCGCGATCCCGACGCCGCAGCCGCCGCGAGCCGCACCCACCTGAGCGCTTTGAAGGAGTCGTTCACATGACCCCGGTCCTCGAGATCGACAACGTGACCTTCCGCCGCGAAGGCAAGCAGATCATCGACGGCATCTCGCTGACGGTGCGCGAGGGCGAGCACTGGGCGCTGCTCGGCCCCAACGGCGCGGGCAAGAGCACGCTGCTCGGCTTCTGCGGTGCCGTGACGTTTCCGACGACCGGTGTCGTTCGGGTCCTGGGTGCGCAGATGGGCCGCACCGACCTGGCACCGCTGCGCCGGTCGATCGGCCACGTGAATCCCCGGCACCGGCTGCAGTACCCGCTGACGGTGCGCGAGGTGGTCCTGACCGGGATCACCGGCACCATCGACATCGCGGCCCGCTGGACCCCCACCGCCGACGACATCGCACGGGCCGACGAGCTGATCGGGACGGTGGGACTGACCCACCGCGCCGATGCGGTGTGGCCGACGCTCTCGCAGGGCGAACGGGGCCGGACCCTGATCGCCCGCGCGCTGATCGCCGAGCCGCGGCTGCTGCTCCTCGACGAACCGACAACCGGACTCGATGTCGCCGCGCGCGAGCAGCTGCTGGAAACCCTTGACACGCTTGAGCATTCACATCCCGAAATGGCTTCGATCCTGGTGACGCATCACCTCGAGGAGCTGCCGACGTCGACGTCCCACGCACTGTTGATCTCCGGCGGCCGCACGGTCGCGGTGGGACCAGCGGTCGAGACTGTGACGACCGATCATGTGTCGGAGGCCTTTTCGCATCCGGTCGAGGTCGGTTACGACCACGGCCGGTGGTCGGCGCGGGCAAAAGCCGGCCGGGTAATCGCCTAACACACCAGCCGGGCTCTGTCCGGCTATTGGCAGTATTACTGGCCAGTACCTTGCCGAATATCGGTAATTTACGTGCGCGACAGAGTCTTTCGGTTCTCTTGCGACGGTTGTCGAACTAGTGGTCTACTGCGAACTAGAACATGTTCTACTAGCCACCCACAACGACGTGGACGCGGGAACGTAGTCGGGGAAATCTACGGACACGTGCAGGATTGCCGCATGCCCGTCGCCGGCGCCGTCGACGCGTCACCTGTATCGGATTCGACTCCGCCGCGCGGACAGCGAAAGGGCTGCGATGACCTCAACGACGGAAGTGACGAACCTCAGCCGGGCCGGGGACGCGTTCCCGCCGTACCCCTACAGCTGGTACGCGGTGGCGTTCGCCCACGAGCTGGGGCCCGGGACGGTGCTGACGCGGCGCTTCCTCGACGGCGAGATCATCGTCTTCCAGACTGCATCCGGCGAACTGTCCGCCGCCGAGCCCTACTGCCCGCACCTCGGCGCCCACATCGGGAAACGTGGCTGGGTCGACGGCGAAGCCGTGGTCTGCCCGTTCCACGAGTTCAGATTCGCTCCGTCGGGCACCTGCGTCTCGACGCCGACCGGAGAGCCGCCGCGCGGCGCGGCACTCAAGACGCTGCCGGTCCGCAACCACCTGGGCATGATCATGGTGTACCACGGTCCGCCCGGACAGCAGCCGGCATTCGAACTCGACCTGCCCGCCGCCGATGCGGGCTGGCATCCGATCGCCACCAAGAAGCTGCATTTCAAGACCCATCCGCAAGAGGTCAACGAAAATGGTTTGGACCACGCGCATTTCGCGACCATCCACAAGTTCCGCGACTTCGTCGTACCCAAACCGATGGAGATCGACGGTCCGCGCATCTATACCGAATACGGTGGCACCAAGCCCATTCCGGTGATCGGCGGTGTCAGCTTCCACTTCAAGTCGGTTCTGGTCGGCCTCGGCTTCTCCCTGGTGGAGATCGCCATCCAGGGCGGCCTGACGGTCCGCCAGATGGTGCTGCCCACGCCGGTCGCCGAACGCAACGTCGACATCTACATCGGCATCGCCGCGAAAAGGCATGTGCGCAACCGGCTTGTGCGCGCGCTGCTGGCACCGGTCGAACGCCTGGCGGGCTGGATCGTGCTGCAGGTCGTCGCCTACGAGGTCCAGCGTGATCAGCTGATCTGGGACGACAAGGTGTACCTCGAGCACCCCAAGCTGACGCCCGGCGACGGGCCGATCGGCAAGTACCGCCACTGGGTACGGCAGTTCTACACGCCGGCGGCATGAACACGGCCATGCCCCGCGCCGAGCGGGTCAGCGGGATGGACGCCTGGCAGCTCTATCAGGAGACCGGGCTGCAGGTCGGCAACGGCATGTCGCTGATCCTCGTCGATCGCAGTTCGGTGATCGGAAATCTGCGGGACTACGTGGTGTCGGCCCTCGACAACCGCATGCACCTGATGCCCGCGTACCGCAAGGTGCTGTACGACCCGTGGTTCAACCTGGACCGGCCCATGCTGGTGGCCCGGCCGCAGATCGACGTGTCGGCGCATGTGACAGCCCTGCCCATGCCCGCGCCCGGAGGTGCGGTCGGTGCGGCCAAGGCGCTGGCCGCGGTCCGGGCAATGCACCTGGACCGACGGGAACCCTTGTGGCACATGTACGTTCTGGAAGACGACGACCCCGGCTACGCGTATCTCATCTCGGTGGTGCATCACCTCCTCGTCGACGGTGACTCGGCAATCGAGGTCACCGGTTGTCTGATGACACCGGGCGATCTGAGTACCCGGCCCGCCAAGGCCGTTCCCGAATCGGCGACGTTTCCGGCGCGGCCGGCGGCGATCGCGCGCGATGCCGCCGCCCGTAAGGCGCGGCGCCTCCGGCGACTCCCCCGGCTCGTGGCCACCTCGGCGCGGGTCCTGCGTGGCAAGTGGGCCGCCCGCCACCTCGACGTGAAAGCACCACGGACGGCGCTGAACTGTTCGCTGTCGGGTACCTCGACCGCGGCCGTCGCCGTCCTGCCGCTCGAAGATCTCCAGACGGTGGCCCAACGGTTTTCGGTCACCATCAACCACATCCTGCTCAGCTGTGTGGGCGCCGCCCTGGACGGTGTACTGCACCGGCAGGGCCGGCGTCCGCAGCAGCCTCTGGTGGCGGCGGTGCCCTATGCGATGCGTGCTGCCGACACGTCCGACTACGTCACCGACGGCATCGGCACCACCACGGTGCTGCGCGTCAACCTGAACACCACGGTGGCCGATCCGGTGCGGCGCCTGCTCGCCGTCGCCGAACACGCGCGGGCGGTCAAAGCAGTGCAGGAACAACGGGGCGTCAACCTGTTTCGGCAGTGGAACGAATACGCTCCGGGCCGCGCCGTCAATCTGCTGTTCCGCACCATCGAGCGGTTCGGCCTGGCCGAACGGATCTCGTGGCCGTGCAACGTCATCGTGTCCAATGCCAGCGGCATCGCGGTCGACGATCCGGTGTTCCTCAACCTGCCGGCCCTGCGCTTCCATCCGGCTGGGCCGCTGTACCACGGCATGGGTCCCAGCGTCATCGCCATGTCCTGGAACAACAACCTGTGCCTGTCGGTGACGGCGGACTCCCGGCACGTCTCCGACGCCGCCACCATCACCGACGGCATCGAGTCCGAGCTCGCGACCCTACTGGCCGCGGCGCGTTAGGGTTTCGTGTTCACCCTGCGGTTCGACATGCGGGCCCCCGCCGGTGGCGCGCCGGCGTCGTCGCTGTATCCCGCCGCGCTCGATATGGCCGCGTGGGCCGAATCCCGCGGCCTGATCCTGCTGGTGGTGTCCGAGCACCACGCCGCCGAAGACGGGTACCTGCCCAGCCCGTTGCCGATGGCCGCGGCACTGGCCGCCCGCACCACATCGGTGCCCATCGCCGTGAGCGCCCTCATCCTGCCGTTGTACAACCCGGTGCGGCTGGCCGAGGACATCGGCGTACTGGACCATCTCAGCGGCGGACGGATCTCCTACACCTTGGGCGTCGGCTACCGGCCCGAGGAGTTCGAGTCGCTCGGCGTCGACTATCACCGCCGTGGCGAATTGGCCGAAGCGCACCTGACGGTGTTACTCAAAGCCCTTGACGGAGCGCCCTTTTACGACAACGAACGCGGTGTGCTGGTCCGGCCCGCACCCGAGCGCAAGGTGCGGCTGTCCTATGGCGGCGGCACGCCGCGGGCCGCACGCCGCGCGGCCCGCTTCGGGCTCGGGTTCAACGCCCAGAACAACCTGCCGGAGCTGGCCGACGCCTACTACGACGAATGTGCAAGGCAGGGCCGCGTTCCCGGCCGGATGCAGCAACCGCGGCCCGGGTTCCCGACGACGGTCTTCGTGGCCGACGACGTGGACCGGGCCTGGGACGAGATCGGGCCATACCTGCTCCACGATGCGATGACGTACGCCGACGGCCATCACGACCCGCACATCGTCAGCCTGTCCACCGCGCAGACCATCGATGCGCTGCGTGCCGAAAACGGCAGCCACCGCATCTATTCGGTGGACCAGGCGATCGAGGCCATTGCCCGGGACGGGGTGCTGTCCCTGCACCCGCTCTGCGGTGGTCTACCGCCCGAGCTCGCCTGGCCCTACCTGCACCGCGTCGTCGACGAGGTCATGCCCGCCGTACCGCGTTAGAACCGGACGCCGGTGAGGGATTCCGCCGTCTCCCACAGGCGCTGCGCGACAAGCGGATCGCGCGCGGCAGGGGCGAGTTCGACCTTCACCGGCGCGCCCGTCATCTGCAGACGCCCGCCCGGGCCGTAGAAGTCACCGGCAACGGCGTCGGGATCGGTGGCCGCGCGCAGGATCGGCAGTGCCCCGCCGTCGGCGTCCTGCACGAACCACGATGTGGAGAACCGCAGCCGCGGGTGATACGCCAACTGCTGCCATCCCTGGTCACGCAGGATCGCCGTCCTGGCGCTGCCGGGATGCGCGGCCACGCACATGGCCTGGTGCCGCCGGTTGTACTCGGACATGAACAGCAGTTGCGCGAGTTTCGAATTGGCGTAGGCCTTCGCGCTGCGGAACTTCTTGCGGCTGTGCAGATCCTCGAAGTCGATGACACCGCGACGGTGGGTCACGCTGCTCACCATCACGATGCGCTCGGCGCGATCGTGCAGCAGGCCCGTGAGGGCGAAGTGCCCGAGGAAGTTCACCCCGAAATCCCCCTCGAAACCGTCCTTCGTCTCGGTGCGCACCCGATGCATGACACCGGCATTGTTGATCAGCAGGTCGATCCTGCGGTGCCGCGCACGCAGACTCTCGGCACAGCGCCGCACCGATGCCAAATCCGCCAGGTCCAGTTCCGCGAATTCGGTTGTCGCGTCAGGCAGTGTGGCCTGCACCCGCCGAGCGGCGTCGGCATTGCGGCCGGCCAGCACCACCGTCGCCCCGAGCCCGGCCAGCCCCCTGGCGATCTCGACACCGATCCCGCTGCCGGCGCCGGTGACCAGCGCGACGCGTCCGTCCTGACGGCTTGCGTCGGTCAGGGTCCACGGTGTGCTCGTCATACTCCCTGCAGACTAGTGATTTGTGCACGATTTTCCGCGCACGCCGCGGAAAATCGTGCACAAATCCCTGGGTTACGGGGTGGCGAACTCCCTGGCCTGGAGGTAGGCCCGCCAGCCGCCGAACTCCGAGATGTCGGGTGCGGCGATGGCCCCCTCGTCGGCGCAGACGAACCCGGTCTCCCAGGACCCGTCGTCGAGTTCCACCGCCGCCAGTCCCATGGGCGTCGGGAGGGCGGCCAGGAACGTTCCCAGCGCCGCCGGCGAGAGCGACCAGCGCTCGACTTCGAAGGACCGCCCATCGTCGGGGACCCGCACCAGGGCCGGCTTACCGGACGGCAGCGCCGTCATCCGATAGCGCTCCGCCGTGCGGGCCGGCCCGTCCCACCGCGCTCCGAGATCGTGGAGCTGACCGGCCAGCGGCTGATCACGCAGATGCGCGCCGGCCACCACCAGCGTCAGCGCCCCGGCGCCCGCGCGTTCCGGCCAGGACGCCACCGTGCCGCGGTCACCACCGCCCAGCCGGGCCGCAATGTCGGCCACCACGGCGTCATCGAAGGCCCGTCCCAGTACCGTGACCCCGAATTGCGCTGTGGTGCCGTCGGATTCGACAACCTCACCCGCGGGAACCGCGACGCCGCACATGTCGAAGAGATTGCAGAAATTGGTATACGTGCCGATCCGGGCGTTGACCGCGACGGGGTCGGCGGCCACCTCGGCGAGCGTCGGCTGCAGCGGCGCAGTGGGGACGAGCAGCGCGTCGCACTCCCCCAGGGCCCGGAATGCCCGCTCCCGCAGGCGATCCAATTCACGACGGTCGCGCAGCAGTCCGGTCGCGGTGTGCGCGCCACCGGCGCTGATGATGGCCGTGACTGTCGGGTCCAAGCCGGCATCGTCACCGGCACGGGTGATGTAGTCCCCCACCGCTTCGGTACGTTCGGCGACCAGCGCCCCTTCGTACAGCAGCCGCGCGGCGGCCAGGAAGTCCGCGAGATCGATCGGGACGATCCGCATCCCGGCGTCCCGCGCGACATCGACGGCCCGCTGGAACGCGACGTCCCAGCCGGGAGCCATGGCCGGTAGTTCGGCGGGTACCGCGAGCACCGGTTCAGCGGGGGCGGCGAAGCGGGTCGACGTGGGCCAGGATCGCTGCGTCGTGGCTGCCATCACGGCCATGGCGCTCTCCGCCGTCGCCAGATCCCGCGCCAGGATCGTCACGCAGTCGTAGCTCGGGCAGGCCGGGACGACGCCGGTCGTCGACACCAGCCCGATGGTGCCCTTGATACCGACCAGGCCCTGGTATGCCGCCGGTACCCGGCCGGATCCCGCGGTGTCCGTGCCGATCCCGAGGTCGGCCGCACCGATGGCCACCGCGACGGCCGAGCCCGACGACGAGCCGCCCGATATCCGGTCCGGCCGCCGCACGTCACGCACGGCGCCGTAGGGGCTTCGGGTGCCGACCAGCCCGGTGGCGAACTGGTCCAGATTGGTCTTGCCGATCACCACCGCGCCGGCCGCCCGCAGCGCCGCCACCGCGGGCGCGTCGGCATCGGGGATGTACGCGTAGCCCGGGCACGCCGCGGTGGTGGGGAGACCGGCGACGTCGACGTTGTCCTTGACCGCCAGCAGCTGGCCGGCCAGCGGGCCCTGCGCCTGTGCGAACTCCTGACGTACCGTGTCCTCGTCGCGCACCGTGATGAAGGCCTCCGGTCGCTGTGCGATGGCCGCGTAGGCGGCGCTGATCCGGTCCGTCATGCGACTTCCTGTCCTGTTGTGGCGGCTGAGTCTGATTGGTCGCACTCCTCATCGCGGCTCGTTCCTCGCCGCTCGATAGTCGCGCTCCCGGGCTTCTTGCGTGCGCCGATCTCGCCGCTGGCCTCCCAGCGGGCCCGCTCCTCGTTACGGGCGGCGGTCATCCGCTGTCGTACCGCGGCGATGTCGTCGGCCTCCCGCGCCAGGAAGGCCAGATGGTCCGCGATCCGGAACTCACCGTCGGTGATGTCGACGGTGCCGCGGCCGGCGGCGACGTCGGCCCGTAGGTCGGTGAGCTCATCGGAGGACACCGGGTACCACGACACCTGGTCGAAGAACCGCAGCAGCCACGGCTGTTCGGGCTCGAAACCCGGCGCGGACAACGGGAACCGGTGGTTCCACACCTGGGTGGTACGGCCCATCAACTGGTAGCCGCCCGGGCCTTCCATGCCGTAGATGCACAGGTAGGCACCGCCGATGCCGACGGCGTTCTCCGGCGTCCAGGTGCGGGCCGGGTTGTACTTGGTGGTGACGACCCGGTGCCGGGGATCGACCGGCGTGGCGACCGGGGCGCCGAGGTACACATCCCCCAGCCCGAGCACGAGATAGCTTGCCGCATGGACGATGTCGAACACCTCCTGCTGCGACTCCAGGCCGTTCATCCGGCGGATGAACTCGATGTTGCTCGGGCACCACGGAGCGTCGTCGCGCACGCCGTTCTGGTAGCGCTCGATGGCCAGCCGAATGGTCGGATCGTCCCAACTCAACGGCAGCCGCACCGAGCGGCTGGGCAGCACCAACTGGTCGACGGGGCCCTGTGCCGACTCGATGTCGAGCACGAAGGCCGTCATCGCCTGGTGATCGGTGAGCGCCGCGTCGAACTTGACCTGCAGGGAACGGATTCCGGGCGTCAGATCGATGATCCCCCGGGGCCGGTGGGCGGCGATCGCGGTGTGCAGGGCGTGCACCCGCGCCCGCAGCACCAGATCCAGGGTCATCGTGCCGTATTCGACCAGGAGGTTGTCATCACCGCTGCGGCGCAACGTCATCGAGGTCGTGCCGTCCCCGGTGATGCCGCGGTGCAACACGCCGTCATCGCCGTCCCCGCGCGGGCTGCGCACCACCGGCGACGCCGCGCGCCGGGATGTCCCCAGCGCCGCCAGCGGTGCCGCGGCACTGGCCCGTACCGGAACGAAGCGCACCCGGTCGCCGGGCGTGAGCTGCCCGAGCTTCCAGCGGTCCGCCGACGTCACCGTCACCGGGCAGACGAAGCCGCCGAGGCTGGGCCCGTCCGGGCCCAGCAGGATGGGGGTATCGCCGGTGAAATCCAGTGCGCCGACCGAATACGGGGTGTCGTGGATGTTCGACGGGTGCAGCCCGGCCTCACCGCCGTCGGGCCTGGCCCACTGCGGCTTCGGCCCGACCAGGCGCACGCCGGTGCGGTCGAGGTTGTGGTCCACCAGATAAGTGGCCTCGTAAAGGCTTTCGATGTCGGCGCGGGTGAAGAACTCCGGCGCGCCGTGTGGCCCTTCGGTGACCGCGAGGCGCCATTCGTGCCCGATCGACGGGATCTCCTCATCGGTGAGCCGGCGCGGTCGCCCGCCTGGAACACCCAGATCGAGACGGTCACCGGCTGCGAGGGCCCGCCCGCCCGCGCCGAACTTCCCGAGCGTGAACGTGGAACGCGAGCCGAGGTACGCCTCGGCCTCGATGCCGCCGGCCACCGCGATGTAGATCCGCATGCCGACGCCCTGCACCGCACCGATTTCGAGCACGCCGCCCTCCGGGACGGCGATGGGCGCCCACTGCCGCGCCGGAATCCCGTCGAGCGTCACCGATACCGGCGCGCCGGTGACACAGACGACCGTCGCCTCGTCGAATCCCAGTGTCGGACCGGCCATCGTGGCCTCGAGACCCGGTGCCCCCTCGGCATTGCCGACCGCGAGGTTGGCCAGCCGCAGGGACAGGTCGTCCATCGGGCCTGACGGCGGTACTCCCACCTGCCAGTAGCCGATGCGGCCCGGCCAGTCCTGGACGGTGGTGCTCGGCCCGGGCCGCAGCACGGTAAGGGCGGATGGCGCCATTCCGGTACTCCTTCGAATGCAGAACGCGGTGCGAGAGAACGTGAATCAGGACGGGCGGGTGACGATCATCCGCACCGGCGTCGGATCGAAGCCGTTGCACGGGTTGTTGATCTGCGGGCAGTTCGACACCAGCACGAGGACGTCGGTGTCGGCGCGCAGCGCCACCCGCAGTCCCGGCGCCGACAGCCCGTCGACGATGCCGAGGGTGCCGTCGGCCTCCACCGGCACGTTCATGAAGAAGTTGAGATTCGGTGCCAGGTCACGCTTTCCGAGCCCGTATCGCGCGCCTTCGATGAGGAAGTTCTCGACGCACGCGTGCTGATGCCGGGTGTGGTGGCCGTAGCGCAGCGTGTTGGATTCCTGTGAGCAGGCGCCGCCGACGGTATCGTGATTGCCCACCTCGTCGGCCACGACGGTCATCAGTGCCGCTCCGTCGCTGTCCCGCAACACCGTTCCGGTGCTGACGAACAACGACCGTTGCGCCGTGATGGTGGTCTGGGCGCTGTACCGCCGGGACGTGTCATGGGCACCGTAGATCAGCGTGTCCACGGCCTGATTGCCGTGCAGGTCGACGATGGTCAGCACGTCGCCGGCCGCGACGATCGCCGACCAGGGGCCGCGGGCCTCGACGATCTCGTCGAGGATGGTCGTGCCGGACACCAGCGCAGGAACCGAGTCGATGGCGGTGCTCATGCGGAAACTCCTTCGGTGAGGTGCAGTGCGGTCCAGACGTCTTCGGTGTTGCGATGCGCGCGTTCGTATTCGGGCCCGATCGTTTCGGCGCGGGCGGCCAAGTCGGCCAGGTCGGCGGGGGCCGACCACGCCAGCACCTCCAGATCGGAGGTGTCGAAGGCCGGCGCCTCGTCGAGCGGGTGCGCGGTGTTGGCGATGGCGACGATCACCGGCAGGTGCAGGATCAGCTCGATGGCCGTGCCGGGTCCGGCCGAGCCCGTCGACACCAGTTGACCCGCATCGTCGGCGCGGACGCCGTGGAAGAACGACAGCCCGGGTCCGACATCGCGCGGTCCGAGGCCGTGTTTGAGCGCGGCGAGCACCAGCAGCTCGCGGCCGGCCGGGCTGTCCGAGTGCGCGGTGCCGGCCCCGTAGCGAGCTTCGTTCTGGGCTCGGGTTGTGGTGCCGCACAGTGCATCGTGGTGGCCCGAGGTGTCGGCGACGATGGTCGCCAGGACCCGTCCCTGGTCATCGAGCAGCGGATGCCCGATGCCGAGGTACGCCTGCCACGGCACCTTGACGGTGTCGGCGGTGTTGAGCCGCTCCCAGGGGGCGTCGGCACGCCACAGCAACAAATGCGCGCACGCGCGGCCCTCGATGTCGGTGAGCCGCAACCGGGTTCCCCGGTCCAGCACCTTGCTGGTGTAGCGGCCGCCGGGCACCGTCTCGGCCCAGGTCAGGCGGTCGGCGTCGACGCCGGCGGGCGGTGTCGGCCACAGCGATGCCGGCACGACGGGCATGGCTGCGGTGTGGGTGCCGGCCTGTGCCCGGGCGTGCGCACGGGCCGCCGCGGTGGTCGAGGTGGTGGACGAAGAACTCATGAGAATCCTTTCGGCAGTGGATGATTGGCGGAGATCAGAGGGACCCGACGGGGCGCGGATGGGTCCGGCGGTACGGGAAGCACAGGGCGCCGAGCGCGACGATGGCGACGATGGTGAACGGCCCGGCCCACACCAGCAGCGGCATGGTGCCCGTCGGGTCGTAGATTTCCGGCCGTGGCCAGGCCAGGTTGATCACCATCGCCACGCCGTACGCCACGGCGAACACGTTGACCGGTAGACCCCAGCGGCCCAGCGAGAACAGCGGCCGGCCGCCGGCGTCGGTAGCCGTGGCGTCCCAACGCATTCCGCGCAGTCGGTGCGCCAGGAGCGGCGCCGTCACCAACAGGTAGGCGATATAGATCGCGATGATGCAGACACTCGCCAGGGTCGCGAAGATCGCGGAGTTGCCGACGTTCACCAGCAGCACACCGACACACGCGACGCCGACCACGATCGCGGGCGGGATGGGCGTCCCGGTAGCCGGGTTGACGCGGGACAGCAGCGACGAGAACGGCAGCCGGTAGTCGCGTGCCATGGAGAACATCAGGCGCGTGGCAGCGGTCTGAATTGCCAAGGTGCAGATGAAGATCGCGATGGCGACGTCGATGAGGAGCAACGTGCCCCACGGCGACGACAGCACCGCTCCCAGCACGTAGGGCAGGCCTTCGGTGGCGAGACGCCCGTCGGTCAGGCTCGGTGCGGCCATCAACGCGCCGATGATCATGAGACCACCGCCGAGTGCCGAGACGGTGAGCGCCGACCGGATGGTGCGCGGGGCGACCCGACGCGCGTCGCGGGTCTCCTCGGCGAGTTCACCGGCCGAGCCGAAGCCGACCATGACATAGGCGGCCATCAGCCCCGAGGCGATCCAGGCCCAGCCGTAGCCGGAACCCGCCCCGCCGGTGTCGAAGACGACTTGCGGGCCACGCTGTGCGTGCGTGAAGAACACCCCGACGACGGCGATCACACCGATGATCTCGCAGCACACGCCGATGGTCGCGACCCGCGACATCCAGCGCACCCCGATGCAGTTGATCGTGGTGGTGATGACCAGCAGCGCCGTACCCAGCAGCACGGCGTTGGCGGCGCCGTCCGCCGACGTGAGCGCGGTGTCGGTGCCGATGATCTGGAAGCCCGACCACACCGCCGGCAGCACCACCTGCAGCGCGATGGCCGCGGCAGACGCCGTGATGATCTGGGCGAGGATCATGAACCACCCGCCGAACCAGCCGACGACCTCACCGCCGAGACGACGGGCCCACTGGTAGATCGCCCCCGAGATCGGGTAGCGCGCCGCGAGTTCGGCGAAGCACAAGGCCACCGCGAACTGTCCGATGAACACCACCGGCCACGTCCAGAAGAACGCCGGACCGCCGAAACTGTATCCGAGGCCGAACAATTGGAAGATCGTGGTCAGGATCGAGACGAACGAGAAGCCGGCCGCGAACGACGCGAACTTGCCGAGCGATCGGTGCAGTTGTTGGTCGTAGCCGAACTCGGCGAGATCGTCGTGATCTGCCGGCGACGTGTTGGTCAATGTCATCCGATCCCGATTCTGCGAGGTTAATACCTGTCAACTGACAGAATTAACGGGAAGCGTGACGCAGAGGGGTCACCGACGTTTCCGCCGTGGGTCGCGATGTAACAGTTGGGTTTCGTGCGAGCCGGCGCTGCGCGGATGACCGCAGGTGGCACAGTAGTGGCATGAGCCGCCCCGGCCGCCCCCGCCATCGCGACGCCCTACGCCCCGGCAGCACCGCCGTCGAGCAGATCCTCGATGCCGCCGGAGAACTGTTCGTGACGCAGGGCTTCACGGTGACGTCGACACGGTCCATCGCCGAGGCCGTCGGCATCCGGCAGGCCTCGCTGTACCACCACTTCCCCAACAAGGAAGCCATCCTCGAAGCACTGCTCGATGCGACAGTGGTGCCGTCGCTGGAGTTCGCGCGGCGCGTGACGCGGTCGGTGGACGATCCCAAGGCCGCCCTGTGGGCAGTGACGGCCGGTGACGCGGCCAACCTGCTGTCCGTGCCGTGGAACCTGGGCCGGCTCTATCTGCTACCGGAGGTCGACGGCATCGAGGGCTTCCACCGCCGGCGCCGCGAGTTGCATGCCGTGTACCGCGAGTTGGCGGTCGACGCCGTGGGTGGCCGTGACGAGTTCCGCTGCGGCCTGCCGGTGCGGCTGACCGAGACGGTCATCGCGCAACGAGTCGACGATCCGGACATCACCGGTGACGACGTGGCCGGGGAAAGGGTGGCGGAGGCCATCGCCGATGCCGCCCTACGGGTTCTCGGGGTCGATGTCGACGATGCCCTGCGGGCCGAGGGACGGGCGCTCGTCGAGCGGCACCTGCCCCCACCTACGTGATTTGTGCACGATTTTCCGCGCTGGCCGCGGATTTTCGTGCACAAATCACTCGGGGGCGAGCAACTGGTCGGCGTCGAAGCAGCTGTGGTCGCCCGTGTGGCAGGCCCCACCGACCTGGTCGACCTCGAGCAGCACGGCATCGCCGTCACAGTCCAGCCGCACCGAGTGCACGTACTGCGTATGGCCCGACGTCAGGCCCTTGACCCACTGTTCGCCGCGCGACCGCGAAAAGTACGTCGCCTCACGGGTTTCCAAAGTGCGGGCCAGCGCGTCGTCGTCCATCCAGGCGACCATCAGCACATCGCCGGTGCCGCGCTGCTGCACCACGGCGGTGAACAGCCCGGCCTCGTTCCGCTTGATGCGGGCGGCAATCCCGGGGTCCAGAGCACTCATCGAACCGGACCTCCATTCGCCGATGTCGCTTCGCTCATCGAACGACGATCCCCTCGGCCGCCATCGCTTCCTTCACCTGACCGATGGTCAGCTCGCGGAAGTGAAAGACGCTGGCCGCCAGGACCGCATCGGCACCGGCCTGCACCGCGGGGGCGAAATGATCGACGGCTCCGGCTCCCCCGCTGGCGATCACCGGCACACTCACCGCGGCACGCACCGCCCGTAGCATCGCCAGATCGAACCCGGCCTTGGTGCCGTCGGCGTCCATGGAATTCAGCAGAATCTCCCCGACGCCGAGTTCGGCTCCGCGCATGGCCCATTCGACGGCGTCGATGCCGGTACCGCGACGGCCGCCGTGGGTCGTCACCTCCCAGCCGGATGGGGTCGGCTGGGAGCCCTCCGGCACGGTCCGGGCATCCACCGACAGCACGATGCACTGCGAACCGAACTGGCGCGACAGCTCCGACAGCAGCTCGGGCCGGGCGATGGCGGCGGTGTTGACCGAGACCTTGTCGGCGCCGGCGCGCAGCAGGGTGTCGACGTCCTCGACCGAGCGCACGCCGCCACCTACGGTCAGCGGGATGAACACCTGCTCGGCGGTACGGCGTACGACCTCGAGCATGGTCGAGCGGCCCGACGACGATGCGGTGACATCCAGGAACGTCAGCTCGTCGGCGCCCTCCGCGTCGTACGCGGCGGCCAGCTCGACGGGATCACCGGCGTCCCTCAGATTTTCGAAGTTGACGCCCTTGACCACCCGGCCGCCGTCGACGTCCAGGCAGGGGATGACGCGCGTTGCGAGACTCACAGGTAATCCTCCGGAAGCCCAACGGATTTCACGATGTCCAGCATCCTCTCGTGCACACCGGGCGCGGCGGCCAACGCAGACTTCGAATCGGCGGTCCACGGCTCCCCGGCCAGGTCGGTGACGATGCCGCCGGCGGCCCGCACCAGCGCCACGCCGGCGGCGTGGTCCCAGATGTGGTGGCCGAAACTGATTGCGCCGCCGAGAATGCCGGCGCCGACATAGGCCAGGTCGAGACCGGTCGCACCGTGCATCCGTACCCGTGAGCATTCCCGGGTCAGGCTCGACAGGACCGCGTTGCGCCAGCGCCCGGGGAACCGGCCCTTCGAATCGATGTTGAACGTCTGGATGCCGACAATCGACTCACCCAGGGTGGTCGGCGTCAGCGGCGGCAGCACCGAATCCCCGTCGCGGACCGGGCCATCCAGTGTCGCGACATACCGCTGACCCATGAACGGCAGCCACGTCAGCCCCGCGACGGGAGTGCCCCGCCACAGCAGGCCGAGCAGGATCGCCGCCATGGGCGATCCGGCTGCGTAATTGAACGTGCCGTCGATGGGGTCGAGCACCCACACCAACTCGGAATCGATGGGCTCGCCACCGAATTCCTCGCCGTGCACACCGATCCCGGTCGCGGCCGTCAGTGCCGCGACGACCTGGCGCTCGATGGCGAGGTCGATCTCGGTGGCGAAGTCGTTGCCCTTCTTGCGAACTGCCGCGTCGGCCTGGTGGCCGGCGATGAACGGGGCGACGGCATCGTCGAGGATGCCGGTCGCGGCCGCGACCAGCTCTGCCAACCTCGCCGGTTCGATCACTTCACCGCGGCCAGGGCCTCGGGCAGCGTGAACCGCTCGGCGTACAAGGCCTTTCCGACGATGGCGCCCTCGACGCCCTGCCCGGTCAGGGTGGCGATGGCCCGCAGGTCGTCCAGGCTCGACACGCCGCCCGACGCGATGATCGGCGCCTTCGTGCGGCCGGCGACGGTGCTCAGCAGGTCCAGGTTCGGGCCCGTCAGCGTGCCGTCTTTGGTGACGTCGGTGACGACGTAGCGCGAGCAGCCTTCGCTATCAAGACGTTCCAGTACGTCCCACAGGTCGCCGCCGTCGGTCTCCCAGCCGCGGCCGCGCAGGCGCCAGCTGCCGTTCTCGAACTGCACGTCGAGGCCGACGGCCACGCGGTCGCCGTACTCGCCGATGGCGCGCTTGCACCACTCCGGGCTCTCCAGCGCCGCGGTGCCGATGTTCACGCGCGCGCAGCCGGTGTCCATGGCCGCCTTGAGCGAGGCGTCATCGCGGATGCCGCCGGAAAGCTCCACCGCCACATCGAGTTTGCCGACCACCTCGGCCAGTAGTTCACGGTTGCTGCCCCGGCCGAAGGCGGCATCCAGGTCCACCAGGTGCACCCACTCGGCGCCGTCGCGCTGCCAGGTCTGCGCCGCCTCCAGCGCCGAACCGTAATCGGTCTCGCTGCCGGCCTTGCCCTGCACCAACCGCACCGCCTTGCCGTCGACCACGTCGACGGCCGGCAACAAAATCAAACTCATAGCCCCTCAACCCAATTCGCCAACAGCGTCGCACCTGCGTCGCCGCTCTTCTCCGGATGAAACTGTGTCGCCGACAACGCGCCGTCTTCGACGGCCGCGATGAACGGCACGTGATGCGTGGCCCACGTGACCTTCGCGTCGGCATGGCCACCCCACTGCTGGGCGGCGTAGGAATGCACGAAATAGAACCGGGTACCCGCGTCGAGCCCCTTGAACAGGACGCTGTCGGCCGCAGCGTCGACGGTGTTCCAGCCCATGTGCGGGATCACCGGCGCATCGAGCCGGGTGACCTCGCCGGGCCACTGACCACAGCCCTCGGTCTGCACGCCGAACTCGACACCCTTCGAGAACAGAATCTGCATGCCTACGCACACACCCAGCACGGGGTGTCCCGCGGCCAGCCGGTCGGCGATGATCTTCTCACCACCGATCGACCGCAGACCTGTCATGCAGGCTTCGTAGGCACCCACGCCGGGCACCACGAGACCGTCGGCGGCAGCCGCGGCAGCGGCATCGGCGGTCACCTCGACATCGGCGCCCACCCGCTCGAGTGCACGCTGCGCGGACCGGAGATTGCCCGAGCCGTAATCCAGAACAACCAGCTTCTTTGTCACAGAGTGCCCTTGGTCGACGGCACGCCGGCCACGCGCGGGTCGGGTTCGACGGCCTGGCGCAGGGCCCGGGCCACGGCCTTGTACTGGGCCTCGGTGATGTGGTGCGGGTCGCGGCCGTACAGCGTGCGCACGTGCAGCGCGATCTTCGCGTTGAAGGCCAGCGACTCGAACACGTGCCGGTTGATCACCGTGTGGTACGGCACCGACGATCCCGCGATGGTGAAGGACACCATGGACTCCGGTTCGCCGGTGTGCACGAAGTACGGGCGGCCCGAAACGTCAACGGCCGCATGGGCCAGCGTCTCGTCCATCGGGATGAACGCATCACCGAAGCGGCGGATGCCCTTCTTGTCGCCCAGCGCCTGGCCGAGCGCCTGGCCCAGCACGATCGCGGTGTCCTCCACGGTGTGGTGGCCCTCGATCTCGACGTCACCCTTGGCATGCACCGTCAGATCGAAGCTGGCATGCGTGCCCAAAGAGGTCAGCATGTGGTCGAAGAACGGGACCCCGGTGCTGATGTCGACCTGGCCGGTGCCGTCGAGATCGATCTCGACGACGATGCTGGACTCCTTGGTGGTGCGTTCGACGCGGGCGCGGCGGGTCATGAAACTCCTTGTGGGGCTGGTTCCGATGCGGCGAGCTTGGCGCTGACTTCCAGCAGGGCGTCGTTCTCCGAGGCCAAACCGACGGTGGTGCGCAGGAATCCGGGGATCCCGACGTCGCGGATCAACACGCCCGCGTCGAGGTAGCGCTGCCAGGTCACCGCGGCGTCGGCGAACTCGCCGAACAGGATGAAGTTGGCATCGCTGGGGATCACCCGGAAGCCCATGTCGGACAACGCCGCTGCCACCCGGTCGCGCTCCGCCGCCAGGGTGGCGACACTGCTCAGCGTCTCGTCGGCATGCCGCAGCGCCGCGCGCGCGGCAGCCTGCGTCAGCACCGACAGGTGGTAGGGCAACCGCACCAGCAGCATCGCGTCGATCACTGCGGGATCGGCCACCAGATAGCCCAGCCGCCCACCGGCGAAGGCGAACGCCTTGCTCATGGTGCGGCTGATGATGAGCTTGGCCGGGTATTCGGCCAGCAGCGCGACGCCGCTCGGCTGCGACGAGAATTCGCCGTACGCCTCGTCCAGGATCAGGACACCCGGCGTGACGTCGAGCAGCCGGCGCAGGTCGTCGAGCGGCACGCTCTGCCCGGTGGGGTTGTTGGGGCTGGTCACGAACACCACGTCGGGCTGCTGGTCGCGGATCGCCGCGACGGCCACATCCACGTCCAGCCCGAAATCGGTCGCCCGCGTCGCCGACAGCCACTCGGTCTGGGTGCCGTCGGAGATGATCGGGTGCATCGAGTAAGACGGCACGAAACCCAGGGCGCTGCGGCCCGGCCCACCGAACGCCTGCAGCAGCTGCTGCAGGATTTCGTTGGAACCGTTTGCCGCCCAGAGGTTTTCCGCTGTCAGCGTGACACCCGTCTGCGCCTGCATGTAGGCGGCCAGATCGGTGCGCAATGCCGTGGCGTCACGGTCCGGGTACCTGTGCAACTCCGCGGCCGCCTCGGCGACCGAGGCGGCGACGTCGTCGACCAGCGCTTGCGTCGGCGGGTGCGGGTTCTCGTTGGTGTTGAGCCGTACCGGCACGACGAGTTGCGGCGCACCATAGGGCGACTTGCCCCGCAGATTGTCGCGCAGGGGTAGATCGGCCAGAGATATCTTGCGGCTCATCAGCTTTCGAACCTCCGGCGTACGGCCTCACCGTGCGCCGGCAGGTTCTCTGCCGTGGCCAACGTGATCACGTGACCCGCAACGTCTTTCAGCGCCGCCTCGGTGTAGTCGACGACGTGGATGCCCCGCAGGAACGTCTGTACCGACAGGCCACTGGAGTGCCGCGCGCAACCGGCGGTGGGCAGCACGTGGTTGGACCCGGCGCAGTAGTCGCCGAGACTCACCGGTGACCAGGCGCCGACGAAAATGGCACCCGCCGAACGGATTCGGCCGGCGACCTCGGCGGCGTCGACGGTCTGGATCTCCAGGTGCTCGGCGGCGTAGGCGTTCACCACGCGCACCCCGGTGTCGAGATCGTCGACCAGCACGATGGCGGACTGCTTGCCGTTGAGCGCGACCGTCACCCGCTCGCGGTGAAGCGTCGTGGCGACCTGCGCGGCCACCTCGGCATCGGTGGCGTCGGCCAGCTTCTCACTGGTGGTGACCAGCACGCTGGCCGCCATCTCGTCGTGCTCGGCCTGGCTGATGAGGTCGGCGGCGATGTGCACCGCGTCGGCCGAGTGGTCGGCCAGGATGGCGATCTCCGTCGGCCCGGCCTCGGCGTCGATGCCCACCTGCGAGCGGCAGATGCGCTTGGCGGCCGTGACGAAGATGTTGCCCGGGCCGGTGATCATGTCGACCGGCGCCAGCTCTTCGCCGGTGGTGTCCACGCCGCCGTAGGCCAGCAGCGCGATGCCCTGGGCACCGCCGACGGCCCACACCTCGTCGACCCCGAGCAGTGCCGCCGCGGCGAGGATGGTCGGGTGCGGGAGACCGCCGTGGTCCTTCTGCGGCGGGCTGGCGATCACCAGCGAGTCGACGCCGGCGGTCTGGGCCGGGACGACGTTCATCACGACGCTCGACGGGTAGACGGCGTTGCCGCCGGGCACGTACAGCCCGACCCGCTCGACGGGGACCCACCGTTCGGTGACGGTCGCGCCCGGGGCCAGGGTCGTGGTGGTGTCGGTGCGGCGCTGGTCGGCGTGCACGGCGCGGGTCCGCTCGATGGCGACCTCGAGTGCCACCCGCACATCGGCGGGCAGCCGGGTCAGCGCGGCGTCCAACTCAGCCGTGGGGACGCGCACGGCCGCCGGCCGCACCCCGTCGAACGACTCGCCGTACTCCAGTGCCGCCACCGCGCCGCGCTCGACCACGGCGTCGACGATCGGGCGTACCTTGGGCAGCACCGAATCCACGTCGACACCGCCCCGGGGCAGCACCGCTCGCAACTGCGCCGCGGACAGCTGCTGACCTCGCAAATCGATACGCGCGAGCTTCACTGCAGTGTTCACCCCACTATTGTCCCAGAGCAGGCCAAATCGAATACGGAGGCGTCAATGTCAAGCCGTCAGGACCACCCCAACAACGCCGCGGGCGTGCCGATGATCTTCCCGGTGTGGTTGGAGAACTTCCAGATCAAGTACATCAACCCGGTGGTGTCGCCGCTGGCCAAGAAGCTGCCGGGCTTCACCGTGGTCAAGCACCGCGGTCGCAAATCGGGCAAGCAGTTCGAGACCACGGTCAACTCGTTCCGCAAGGGCGACGTGCTGGCGATCGGGCTGCTCCACGGCAAGACCAACTGGGTCAAGAACGTGCTGGCCGCCGGTGAAGCGGACATGTGCGTCTCGGGCACCGATCTGCATGTCGTCAACCCTCGCGTCCTGCCTGCCGGCACCGTCGACCCGTCACTGCCGCGGATCGCGCAGCTGGTCGCCAAGCGCAGCGGCGTCTTCGTCGCCGACATCGCCCACTGACGCACCGGGGGCCACGCCGAATCTCGGCGTGGCCCCCGGATAGGTCAGCGGCTACTTGCAGATGTCGCTGATCTGCTTGCTGTCGGCGCCGGCGTCGTCCAGGCGCACCTTCTGCTGCGGATCGTCGGTCTGTGAGCCGGCCGTCGCCGCGGCCCCGATGTCCAACAGGGTGTTGGCGTACTTGCGCGCCGCCGTGGCCAGGTCGGCGGGGGCGGCCGGATCGATCC
Organism: Mycobacterium sp. SM3041; assembly: GCF_039668335.1. Lineage (NCBI taxonomy): Bacteria > Bacillati > Actinomycetota > Actinomycetes > Mycobacteriales > Mycobacteriaceae > Mycobacterium > Mycobacterium sp. SM3041. Next base: position 29,573 of record NZ_JAYXBQ010000076.1, read on the forward strand.
GGTTCAACAGGTACTGGCCGCCGGTGATCAGCGCCAGGCGAGCGTTGGCCGCCACGGCCAGAGCGCCCGTCGTGTCGTCCGGCCCGCCGGGGACCGCCAGGTTGGTGTTGATCGCAATGCCCTTGCTGACGGTTTTCATGGCGTCGCAGAGCGCGATCTTGGCAGTGTCCTGCTCGGCCTCGGTGTACGTCTTGGCCTGGTGCTTCACCGCGTACAGCGCGTAGCCGCCGACAGCGACGGCGATCAGGCCGATGACCACGGCCGCAATCGCGATGATCTGGGTGACGGACGTCGAACCCGACGTCTCATCGGTATCTTTTGCGGCTTTGCTCAGCGTGGTGGTCTTGTCTTCGGTCTTCTCGTCTTCCGCCATGCTCGTGATAGTAGCGGCCGAGTCAGGTATCGAGGCCGACGTCGAGCACCCGCACCGAATGCGTCAAAGCGCCGATGGCGAGGAAATCCACGCCGGTCGCGGCGTAGGCCGCGGCAGAGTCCAGGCTCAGCCCGCCCGACGATTCCAGCTTGGTGCCGGGCGCGCGGGCGTCACGGCGCTGCACCGCGATCTGCGTCTGCCAGACCGGGAAGTTGTCGAGCAGCACCAATTCGACATTCTCACCGAGGATTTCGTCGAGCTGCTCGAGCGAATCCACCTCGACCTCGCACGGCAGCCCGGGCGCCGCCGCACGGACCGCCTGCAGTGCCGCGAGCACCGACCCGGCGGCTGCGACGTGGTTGTCCTTGATCAGCGCGGCATCGCCGAGCCCCAGCCGGTGGTTGACCCCGCCGCCGACGCGCACCGCGTATTTCTGCAGTAACCGCAGTCCGGGCAAGGTCTTTCGGGTGTCGCGGATCGCGGCTTCGGTCCCCGCCACCTCCTGCACCCAGCGGGCCGTCTCCGAGGCGATCCCCGACAGGTGGCACACGATGTTGAGCATGGTGCGTTCGGCCGTGAGGAGATCTCGCGTCGGGGCTTCGACGGTCAGCACGGCGTCGCCGGGTTTGACCTCGGCACCGTCCTCGGCGCGGTCCAGGATCCGGTAGGCACCCTCGCCGATCACCTTGTCCAGCACCAGAACCGCGATGTCCAGGCCCGCGATGACGCCCTGCTGTCGCGACACCATGGACGCGACCGTGGTGGCGTCGGCAGGCACCGTCGCCGCCGACGTGACGTCCGGTCCGTAGCGCAGATCCTCATCGAGCGCGCGATCGATGATCGCGTGCGCGTCTGCCAGTTCCGCTGCGGTCAATGCCATCAGTTACACGCTCCTATCGGCAGGGCGGCCACCGCACGCCCGGCGGCGTCCAGCCGCACATCGATCGACATCCCGAACGCCGGATCGCGATCCGGATGGTCACTGCGGTGGTGGCAGCCACGGGATTCCGCGCGCGCGGCCGCAGCTGCGGCCACCGCCGACGCCGTCACGGTCAAGGCCGCATCCTCGACGGCAGCCCGGTCCGACATGGCCGCACCGCGGGCGCCGGCGAGCAACTCGCTCAACTGCCCCAGTCCGGCGGCGTCGCGCACCACCGATGCGTACTTCGTCATGTCACGTTGCAGCGCATCGCGATCCAACGCGGGCCGCTTGCCCAGATCCGGCTCCGGCACCCGGTTTCCGCCGGCCTGGCGGGCCTGCTCGGCCGCCGCACGACCGGCTCGGGCACCGACCACCAGCCCTTCCAGCAGGCTGTTGGAGGCCAGCCGATTACCGCCGTGCATGCCGGTGCGCCCGACCTCACCGGCTGCGTACAGGCCGGCCATCTCGGTGCGGCCGTACACGTCGGTGACCACCCCACCGCAGCTGTAATGCGCACCGGGCACCACCGGAATCGGTTGGCGCGCAGGGTCGATACCCGCAGCCAGGCACGCGGCCGTGACCGTCGGGAACCGGGCGGCGACGTCGGGGACGCCGCGGGCGTCGAGGTAGACGTGGTCGTCGCCGGTGGCCGCGAGGCGGGCGTCGATGGCGGCGGCCACGACGTCACGCGGGGCCAGGTCACCCATCGGGTGCACGCCGTCGGTCACCGAATCGCCGCGGCGGTCACGCAGGATGGCGCCTTCGCCGCGCAGCGCTTCGGTGATCAGCGGGCACCGGCCCCCGGCGGCGCCGGTGTACAGCATGGTCGGGTGGAACTGGATGAATTCGATGTCACGCACCGGCAATCCGGCCCGCAGCGCCAGGGCGACGCCATCGCCCGTCGAACCGTCCGGGTTGGTCGTCGCGGTGTACAGCTGCCCCAGTCCACCGGTCGCCAGGATCACCGACGGCGCCGTCAGCACCCCGGGTCCTTCGGGACTCAGGACCAGCAGCCCGCTGACTGCTCCGTCGTGGTGCAGCACCTGCAGCGCAACATGATTGGGCCGGATATCGAGCGTCCTCGTCGCGGCGGCCAGGGCACGCTGGACCTCGGCGCCGGTGGCGTCACCGCCGGCATGGATGATGCGCCGCCGGCTGTGCCCACCCTCGCGGGTCAGGGACCAGTCCCCCGGCCGGACTTCGTCGAAAATCGCGCCGGCACCGACCAATTCCCGCACGGCGGCATAGCCGTCGGCGACGATCGAGGTGACGGCGTCGACGTCGCACAAGCCGGCCCCGGCGGCGACGGTGTCGGCGACGTGCGCCTGCACCGAGTCATCGGTGTCGGGGATGACGACCGCGATCCCGCCCTGGGCGTAGGCGGTCGCCGTCTCGCCGGACTTGCCGACGACCACGACCCGGCTACCGGCCAGCTGCGCGGCGCGCGCCGCCGCCAGGCCGGCCACCCCGGTGCCGACGACGATGACGTCGGCCCGCTGACGCCAGTAGCCACGTCCGCCGCAAGCAGCCGGCCGACGGCCCACGTGGGCGCTCACGCTATTCCCCGCCGCCGGGCTGCCCGATCCCGATCATGCGCTGCACGCTCAACCGAGCTGCGGCTGCGACATCTTCATCGACGTGAACTTCGTCGGCGCCGTCGCGCAGGCAGCGCAGCAGCGCGGCCGGCGTGATCATCTTCATGTACGGGCAGGACGCCCGATCGTTGACGGCGAGGAACTCGGTTTCCGGTGCGGCGCGGCGCAACTGGTGCAGCATGCCGATCTCGGTGGCGACGAGGACCTGCTTGGCGTGCGTCTCGCGGGCGGCGTCGAGCATGCCGCCGGTCGACAGGATCTTGACCCGGTCGTCGGGCACGGCGCCCTCGCCCGCGAGGTACAGAGCCGAGGTGGCACAACCACATTCGGGGTGCACGAAGAGTTCGGCATCGGGGTGCGAGCGGGCCTGGTCGGCGAGCTCGTCACCGTTGATGCCGGCGTGCACGTGGCATTCCCCGGCCCAGATGTGCAGGTTGTCGCGCCCGGTCATCCGGCGCACGTGCGCGCCGAGGAACTGGTCCGGGCAGAACAGCACGGTCTTGGCCGCGGGAATCGAGGCGACGACCTCGACGGCGTTCGACGACGTGCAGCAGATGTCGGTGAGGGCTTTGACGGCCGCGGTGGTGTTGACGTAGGACACCACAACGGCGTCCGGGTAGTCGGCCTTCCAGGCCCGCAGGTCGTCGGCGGTGATCGAATCGGCCAGCGAGCAGCCCGCCCGCTGGTCCGGGATCAGCACGGTCTTGGCCGGCGAGAGGATTTTGGCGGTCTCGGCCATGAAGTGCACGCCGCAAAACACGATGGTGTCCTCGGCGGCCTCCGCGGCGATGCGGGACAGCGCCAGCGAGTCACCCACGTGGTCGGCGATGTCCTGAATCTCGGGCAGCTGGTAATTGTGCGCGAGGATTGTGGCGTTGCGCTCCTTGGCGAGGCGACGCACCTCGTCTGCCCACTGCGCGTCGGCGACCACGTCGCCGAAACCTTCGAACTCCGCCGCACGGTCCAGAACCGTCATGGCCGTCTCCTTTGAACCTGGCCAGGTTTTCGACTTATGATCGAAAACATGCCACATACTAGCACTGCACACGAGATGTTCACCTTCGTGTACCGCGTGCGACAGCAGCCGGCCTGAACCTCACCTGGCTTGACCAGTAAAGACAGCTGCGGCCGGCCGGACCTCACTCGGCGTCGGGGCGGTTCCGGAAGTTCTGCCAGGTCTGCCGCGTCCGGACCGCGATGGCGTCGTTCGCCGTTCCGCTGCCGTCCCACAGTCCCCGACTGGCAACCAGCACGATGGGCCAGAAGTACGCCGCGACATCACGCACCTGACGGATCGGGATTCCCGTGGACACGGCGGCGTAGTGCAACCAGTAATCGTCCGCGCGGGGGCACACCTGGGCGAACACGTCCCCCCGATCCCGCAGTGCCCCAAGCAGTTCCGGCGGGTAGGCAACACCGGATACGCCTGTCGCGAAGACCGATTCGGAGGCTTCGGTCGTCGTGCACATCGGCCAGGTGCGGTAGGGACCGTCGCTGCGGATCCGCGCCCGGAAAGCGGTGACCTCGCCGGGCCGATGCGCGGCCAGCAGCTCCGCGAGCCAGCTGGGCGGGTAGTAGACGTCGTCGTCCGCGGTGACGAGCGTGCAGTCGGGTTCCTCCGGCAGTATCTCGTTGAGATACGGGAAGTACTTCTTGTGCGGCCCGTAGTCGCGGCAATGACGAATTTCCAGCCCACGTGCCTGCAATCGCTTCAGCGTTGCCGGCGGATCGAGGTACGCGTCGCGGTCATCCAGCCACAGGATCAGTCGGTGCGGCTTGACGGTGCCGGCACCGATGGTCTCGATCGTTTGCCACACGGTGGAAATCCGCTTGCCATAACTCGTCAACGACACGTTGGCGGCACCGGTGCCGACGATCGGGTCAACAGACCTGCGGTTTCGCACGAGCAGGCGTGGACCGAGTGTGCCCAGCTCCGCGAAGGCGAACGCCCACCCGAGCGGATCCGTTGGCTGAATGCCGATATTGCGCACGGCCCCCACCGGCCTTTCCCCCGCGGGACGAATACGAAAATTTGCTGTATTCGCGCATGAGTCTAACGGCGCGGCGGACATTATTCCTGTCAGCGAGCAACGCCATTCGCGCGCCGGATTTGCCGTCGCCTGGTGCGATTCGGCCGACGACCACCACCCCGGCGGCCGCTTTTGCTCTCCCACGTTTTCGACTTAAAATCGAAAACGTGACGGATGTGGGTAGTGCGCATGAAGTGCTCGCCGTCGTCTTCCAGGTGCGCGACCTGGACAGCAAGAGGCCGCAGCTCAGCGTGCTGCTCTGGGAGCGCGCCATGGAGCCGCAACGCGGCGCGTGGTCCCTGCCCGGCGGCCAGCTGCGGCACGACGAAGACATGGTCAGTTCCGTCCGGCGCCAGCTCGCCGAGAAGGTCGACCTGCGCGAACTGACGCACCTCGAGCAGCTCGCGGTCTTCTCCGAGCCCAAGCGCGTGCCCGGCCCGCGCACCATCGCGTCGACCTTCCTGGGCCTGGTGCCCTCCCCCGCCACACCCGAACTGCCGGGCGACACGCGCTGGCATCCGGTATCCGCGCTGCCACCCATGGCCTTCGACCACGGCCCGATGATCACGCACGCGCACGCCCGGCTGGTCGCCAAGATGTCGTACACCAACATCGGATTCGCCTTGGCGCCAAAGGAATTCACCCTCACCACCCTGCGGGACATCTACGCCGCCACGCTGGGCCACCAGGTCGACCCGACCAATCTGCAGCGCGTGCTGGCCCGCCGCGGCGTCATCACCCCGACCGGCACGACGGCCCGTTCCGGCCGCAGCGGCGGCCGACCGGCCGCGCTGTACCGGTTCACCGACTCGACATACCGCGTCACCGACGAGTTCGCCGCGCTACGCCCACCTAGTTAGTCGCTCTACGCACCGTGACGTAGGTCACTTTCCGGCCACATTTCGCGAGCCGGAATTGGTTTTTAAGGGTTCCTTAAGACATGATTTCCCGATGACCATGGGCAATGCAGCCAGGGCGTTCGACGCCGAGTGGATCGGCCAGCCGTACCACGAGGAACTCCAGTCCGGCATCCGCCCGCTGCGGCCCAGCGACGACGCGTTCTACGTGCCGCCCGTCGGCTTCGAACTCACCGCACCCGGCACCGTCCTGCGGTCCCGCGACGTCGAGCTCGGATTCATGGGCGTCATCCCTCAGGGCGTCACCGCCACCCAGCTGCTGTACCGCAGCACCGACCTGAGCGGCAGCCCGCAGGCCGCCGTGACCACCGTTCTGCTGCCGGTCGGCCACAACCCCGACACCCGCTGCCCCATCGTGTCCTACCAGTGCGCCATCGACTCGGTCTCCGACGCCTGCTTCCCGTCCTACGCCCTGCGCCGCCGCGCCCGGGCCCTCGGCTCGGTGGCGCAGCTCGAATACATGCTCATCGCCGCGGTCCTGGCGCAGGGCTGGGCAGTGTCCATCCCGGATCACGAAGGCACCGACGGCATCTGGGGCGCCCCGCACGAGCCCGGATTCCACATCCTCGACGGCCTCCGCGCCGCCCTCAACACCGAATCGCTCGGCCTGTACGCCGACGCGCCGATTGGCCTGTGGGGCTACTCGGGCGGTGGCCTCGCCAGCGCCTGGGCCGCGGAGGAGTACGCCAACTACGCGCCCGAGCTCAACGTCGTCGGCGCCGCCCTCGGCTCGCCCGTCGGCGACCTGGCCGAGGTGTTCCGCCGGCTCAACGGCACCTCCAAAGCCGGCCTGCCCGCCACGGTGATCGCGGCGCTCATGCACATCTACCCCGGCCTCAAGCGCATCATCCATGAGCACGCGACCGAGGCCGGCAAGACCATGCTGCGCAACATCGAGGGCATGACCACCGGCGAGGCGGTTCTCCGGCACGCCGGACTCGACTTCGACAGCCTGCTGAAGTCGCCGCTGCAGGAAGTGCTCGACACACCCGAGGTCCAGCACGTCTTCGAGAGCATCAAGCTCGGCAAGACCGCGCCGACCCCGCCACTGCTCATCATGCAGGCCGTGTACGACCAGATCATCTCCGTCGGCAACATCGACGAGCTGACCGACACCTACGTCATGGGCGGCTCGCACGTGACCTACCACCGCGACATCCTCAGCGAGCACATTGCGCTGCACCCGCTGGCCGCGCCGATGACGCTGAACTGGCTCGCCGAACGGTTCGACGGCAAGCCGCTGGGCCCGACGGTGCGTACGTCGTGGCCGGCCCTGCTGAACCCGGCGACCTACCTCGGCCTGCTCAAGCTGGGCGTCGTCAGCACGAAGGTTCTGCTGGGACTTCCGATTGGGCGTCGGTAGCCACCGGAGCGGCGGCGGCCGGTAGCCGGACCGGCGCCGGCTCCACCGGCGGCCAGGCGCCCAGGTCGTCGCGCTTGGTCGCCAGTGTGCAGAACAGGTAGACCAGCGCGGCAATGCCGGCCGGGAAGATCAACGTTGTGGCGATGACCCACGGCGAGTGGCCGAAGAACACCGGCGGCGCCTCGACGAGGTAACCCACCCGATGCTCGGGAGACAACGGCGCGCCCGCGAGATCCGGTGTCCCGTAACGCCAATGCGCGACGACAGCGCCCACGCCCGTGAGCGCGCCCGCGGCAGCCACATTGCCGAGCGCCAGCGCGCCGGCCAGCAGCGGCCCGCGATGCGCGCGCCACTGCCACACCAATGTCGCGGCCACGACGGCGATCACCGTCAGCAGACCGACCGCCAACGCACCGCCCAGGAACACCCGGTCCGATTCGTCGCCGAAGTAGCCGTGAATGCGCTGACCTTTCTTGGTCAGCGCGACGACGGCGTCGACAGGCGGCGCGAGAAAGGCCCACACCACGCCGCCGAGCGCACCGGTCAGCGCCAGGCCGATGACGACCCGCAGCGCCACGGCGCGATGCGAAAGCGTTGGCGCCGAGGCTGTTTCAGCGGGCTGAGTCACCGTTGAGTTTCCAGGTCCTTCGAGTCCACCACCCCGTGCCGCGAGCACTTGGCCCACCAACCGTCGGGGCGCACCTGCACCACCATGCGTCGGCCGCATTCGGCGCACCAGCGGGGCGCCTCCAGACCGAGCTGAGCCGTGGTCGGCATGACGGCGCCGTCGACGGCATCCGCCGCGACCCCGGTGTACACGTTGAACTTGCCGGCACTGACGGGTGCGGGCAATTCTCTGGTCATCACGTCTAGTTCTACAGGGTGGCGTTCAGTGCCTTGATCGGCATCTGCAGATCGTCCAGCAGTTCCAGGTCCGACTCGGCCGGGCGACCCAGCGTCGTCAGGTAGTTGCCGACGATGACGGCGTTGATGCCGCCCAGGATGCCCTGCTTGGCGCCCAGGTCGCCGAGCGTGATCTCGCGGCCGCCGGCGAAGCGCAGCATGGTGCGCGGCATGGCCAGACGGAACGCGGCGACGGCGCGCAGCGCGTCGGCGGCCGGCAGCACCTCGAGGTCACCGAACGGGGTGCCCGGGCGCGGGTTCAGGAAGTTCAGCGGGACCTCGTGTGGGTTCAGCTCCGCGAGGTTCGCGGCGAACTCGGCACGCTGCTCCAGCGTCTCGCCCATGCCGAGGATGCCGCCGCAGCAGACCTCCATGCCGGCTTCGCGGACCATCTCCAGCGTCTTCCAGCGCTCTTCCCAGGTGTGGGTCGTGACGACGTTGGGGAAGTACGACTTCGAGGTCTCCAGGTTGTGGTTGTAGCGGTGCACACCCATGGCCTTGAGGCGGTCGACCTGCTCCTGATCGAGCATGCCCAGCGAGCACGCGATCTGGATGTCGACCTCGTTGCGGATCGCCTCGATGCCGGCGGCCACCTGGGCCAGCAGCCGCTCGTCGGGCCCGCGCACCGCGGCGACGATGCAGAACTCGGTGGCACCGGTCTTGGCAGTCTGCTTCGCGGCTTCGACGAGGCTCGGGACATCCAGCCAGGCGCTGCGCACCGGGGAGGCGAACAGACCCGACTGCGAGCAGAAGTGGCAGTCCTCCGGGCAACCGCCGGTCTTGAGGCTGATGATGCCCTCGACCTCGACCTCGGGGCCACACCACTTCATGCGCACCTCGTGCGCGAGGGCCAGCAGGTCCTCCAGTCGGTCGTCGGGCAGCTGCAGAACCTCGAGCACCTGCTCCTGGCTCAGGCCTTCGCCACGCTCGAGCACCTGCTCGCGGGCTACACCCAAAACATCGGTCGCGGCCTGAGTCATCGGCACTCCTTACTTCAGGCCGACTGCGGCCTACAACTTGAACGGTGTTTAGGATACAGACGTGCAACTGCACCGAAGCGACGTGGTGGCCAAGGCCGCCGAAATCCTGGACAACTACGGGATCGCCGACCTGACCATGCGCAGGCTGGCGCGTGAACTGAGCGTCAGCCCTGGCGCTCTGTACTGGCATTTCGCCGACAAGCAGGAGCTGCTGGGCGCCGTCGCCGACCGCCTGCTGGCCACCGCGGCGACCGTTCCGGCCGGCGGCGAATGGCCGGAGCGCATCGTCGGCCTGTGTTCGGCGCTGCGCGACGCGCTGCTGTCGGCGACCGACGGCGCCGAGCTGGTGTCGGCCAGTTTCTCCGCCGGGCGATCGGCCGAGCTGAGCCGCATCGTGGCGGCCCTCACCGACGCCTGTGTCGAATCGGGGCTGACGGCGCACGACGCCGACCTCGCCGCGCGCACCATCGTCTACTACGTGCTGGGCTTCACCGCCGACGAGCAGTCCCGCATCCAGTGGGACGCGGCCGGCGCGACGGTGGCCGACAGCGACACGGTGTGGTCCGAAAATGCCGGTGGCCGTTTCACTTTCGGCCTCGGTCTGCTCGTCGACGGGCTCGCGGCCCACGCCGTCAGCCGCCGCGGCTGAGGCGGGCTGTCGGGGTCACTCCCACTCCCGACCGCAAACGAATCCCGTTGGAAAGTACGTGATTTCAATCGACGAGCGATCCACCGGGGGTCACTGAACTCAGGGACGTCTGACGCACAGAAACTGTCCCTGGCTTCAGCCAAAGTGGCGGCAACCGCCTCGTGCTTGACGTCACGCACGTTTCCGGCCGGCACGGGCACGTCAGCCGAGCAGAATCTCCGTGCGGGTGTCGCCGTTCCACAGCCGCAGTCGAGTCGCGGTGGCGCTGATCTCCGCCGGCCGGCCGGCGACACCGAGCGCTCGGGCAAGCCGGTCCGGCGGGATGCGACGCGCCAGCGTGACGTGCGGCGTCCAGTCACCCGGCTCGGTGTGCGGCATGGGGCCCGGCCGTAGATACGGCGCGGCGAGCGCACAGACTTCGGCGTGCAGGTCGAGCAGGTCAGCGCTGGGCACCACGAGACGGGCCAGAACTCCGGCGGAGCGGCCGAACACCAGCGTGGCGCCGAGACGGGCCCGGAACGGGAACCTCCCGGCGACACCGGCCAACGCCGGCACCACCGCCTCGTCGATCCGCTGGGCGACACACAAGGTGGCGTGCGGGCGAGCGGCGGGCGGCTGAGCGGCGATCCCCGCCGCGTGCAGATCGTCCCAGGCGCGCCTGATCACGGCCTCGGTGTCGAGGTCGAACAGCAGCTCGACCGAGTGCACCACGTCAGCCGACCAGACTCGAAACCCATTGCGGATCAAACGCTTTCGCGCTCACGGCAGCGAAGTCACCGGGCGACAACCGGCCAGCGCCGGCGGGCAGCACAGCGCGCACCGGCGCGATGTCCTCGAGCGCACCCCGGTTGGACGACTCCGCGAGCCCCGGCTCCTGCGGCCAACTGCCGATCACCAGTCCGGCGCACGCGATGCCGTGTGCGGCAAGCGACTCGACGGTCAGACCGGTGTGGTTGAGGGTGCCCAGGCCCGGTGCGACGACGACCAGGACCGCGGCCCCGAGTTCGACGGCCAGGTCGCGCAACGTCGTGCCGTCGGCACCGAGTTGGACGAGCAGTCCCCCGGCGCCCTCGACGAGGGTCAGCTGACGGGGTCGGTCGACGTTGCGGACCAGAGCGACCAGCTCGTCGCGCGTCGGCAGGTCCATGCCGGCCAATTCGGCGGCGGCGACGGGCGCGAGCGGTTCGGGATAGCGCCAGCCCGGCACGAGCGACGTGACGTCCGCCAGGCGACCCACCTCGGCCAGATCGTCATCGCCGTGGCCGGCGGCCGGCGAGATGCCGGTCTGCACCGCCTTGCACACCGCGACGTCCAGACCGGCCTGGCGGGCGGCACTGGCCAGCGCCGCGGTGGCGATGGTCTTGCCGACGCCGGTGTCGGTCCCGGCGACCAGCAGCAGCGTCACGACTGCACCAGCGCGAGCACCTCGCCGAGCACCCGCCCGGCCAAATCCAGTTCGGTGTCGTCGAGCGATGCGCGCGCCGTCAGGCGCAGGCGCGAGGTGCCGGCCGGCACCGACGGGGGCCGGAAGCAGCCAACCCGTACCCCGCGGTCGAGGCATGCCGACGCCGCGGCCAGCGCGATCTCGGGGTCACCCAGGATCACCGAGACGACGGCCGAATCGGGCGTGTGGACGGCGCCGCCGAACCGGGCCAGCGTCGCGGCGTGCGTCAGCACCGCCTGCGCCCGCCAGGGCTCGGCGATGAGGACGTGCAGCGCGGCCTGGGCGGCGCCGACGGCGGCCGGAGCCAGACCGGTGTCGAAGATGAACGTGCGCGCGGCATCGATGAGGTGCGCCCGCACCGCGGCGGGCCCGAGCACCGCGCCACCCTGGCTGCCCAGCGACTTGGACAGCGTCGTCGTCACCACGATGTCGGGTTCGCCGGCCAGACCGACCTCGTGCACCAGGCCGCGGCCGCCCGTGCCGCGCACGCCGAGACCGTGGGCCTCGTCGACGATCAGCAGCGCGCCGTGCCGTCGGCAGACCTCATGCAGGGCACGCAAGGGCGCGAGGGCGCCGTCGGTGGAGAACACCGAATCGGTGATCACGACGGCCCGCTCCTCGGACCGGCTCACCAGCGCGGTCTCGACGGCGCCGACGTCGTTGTGCGGGGACACCACCACACGGGCTCGGGACAGCCGACAGGCGTCCACGAGTGAGGCGTGGCTGTAGGCGTCGGAGACGACCAGTGCGCCCGGCCCCGACAGCGCCGCCACCGCCGCGATGTTGGCGGTGTAGCCGGACGAGAACACCAGCGCCGACTCGGCGCCCATGAAGTCGGCCAGCTCGGCCTCGAACTCCTCGTGCAGTTCGGTGTTGCCGGTGACCAGGCGCGATCCGCCGGAACCCGCGCCCCAGGTGTGCAGCGCCGTCACGCCGCCCGCGATGACGTCGGGATGCTGCGTCAGACCGAGATAGTCGTTGGACGCCAGGTCCAGTTCGGTGGCCACCGCGGGCCGGACCCGCAGCGACCGGCGCAGCCCCGCGGCCCGGCGCTGGCGTTCGACCTCGGCGAGCCAGGCCAGCGGCGAGTGATCAGTCATCGGCGCGCTCTCCTGACTCCAGTGCAATTGAACGGTGTTCAGGTTAACGCACGGGCAACGGCGACCACAGCAGAGGTGACCTGGTCGATCTCGTCGGACGTGCAGATGAACGGCGGCATCACGTACAGCAGCTTGCCGAAGGGCCGCAGCCACACGCCGTGCTCGATCGCGGTGACCGTGGCCAGCGGCATGTTCACCGGCTCGCGCATCTCGACGACGCCGATGGCGCCCAACACGCGCACGTCGGCGACAGACGGCAGGTCGGCGGCCGGTGCCAGACCCCGTCGCAGCCCGTCGGCGATGGTCGCCACGCGCGTCTTCCAGTCCTCGCTCAACAGCAGCTCGACGGCCGCCACCGACACCGCACACGCCAGCGCGTTGGCCATGAACGTCGGCCCGTGCATGAGGGCTCCCGGCTCGCCCGAGCTGATCACCCGCGCGATCTCGGCGGTGCACAGCGTCGCCGCCAGCGTCACATAGCCACCGGTCAGCGCCTTGCCGACACACATGATGTCGGGGCTGACGCCGGCGTGGTCCGCGGCGAACAGCTCACCCGTCCGCCCGAAACCGGTCGCGATCTCGTCGAAGATCAGCAGCACGTCGTGCCGGGTGCAGATGTCGCGCAACGCCGTCAGGTACCGCGGATCGTGGAACCGCATGCCGCCGGCGCCCTGGACGACGGGCTCGACGATGACGGCTGCGAGCTCATCCACATGGGCGGCCAGCTGGGCCTCGAAGGCCGCGACGTAGGCCGGGTCGAACTCCGTGGGCACCCGCGGCGCGAAGATCTGGGGCATCAGGACATCGGTCCAGATCGAGTGCATGCCGCCGTCGGGGTCGCAGACGCTCATCGGGGTGAAGGTGTCGCCGTGGTAGCCCCCGCGCCACGTCATCAGCTTGTGCCGGCCGGGACGGCCGCGGCTGCGCTGGTACTGCAGCGCCATCTTCGCGGCGACCTCGACGGAGACCGAACCGGAGTCCGAGAAGAACACCGTGTCGAGACCGGCCGGGGTGATCTCGACGAGCAGCTGCGCCAGGCGCGCCGCAGGCTCATGGGTGAGGCCGCCGAACATGACGTGGTTCATGCGGCTCAGCTGCCGGGTGATCGCGGCGTCGAGCACCGGATGCCCGTGCCCGTGCACCGCCGTCCACCACGAGCTCATCGCGTCGATGACCTGCACCGGCCGGCCCTCATGGATGAGGGTCAGCATGATGCCGTGCGCCTCGGTGGCAACCACCGCCGGCAAAGCCTCGGCGCCGATGGTGCTGTACGGATGCCAGATGTGGGCGGTGTCGATCGCCGAGATTTCGGCAGGGTTCAGCGCTGGCACGAGGACCGAGCCTAATCGCCCGCCGAGCACGTCGAAACGGGCGTGCTCAGCACGCGGGCGACTCGCCGTTACATGAACGTGGCCTGGATCTTGGGTAGATTGACATCCGACCATGACGACTCTTGCAGCACCGCGGCCGGCGTCGCAGCCCGGGTCGGGCAACGCCGCGCGCGTCACCGACAGCGGTGCGGACGCCACGGCGGGCAATGCGCCGAGCGCGTTCTACCGCCACGACCTGGACGGCCTGCGCGGCATCGCCATCGCCATGGTCGCGGCCTTTCACGTGTGGTTCGGCCGCGTCTCCGGAGGCGTCGACGTCTTCCTTGCACTGTCCGGCTTCTTCTTCGGCGGCAAACTCCTGCGGATCGCGCTGACCCCGGACGCGCCGCTGTCCCCCGGTCCGCAGCTGCGCCGCCTGGTCCGTCGCCTGCTGCCGGCACTGATCGTCGTGCTCGCCGCGGGCGCCGTGCTGACCATCGCGATCCAGCCCCAGACCCGCTGGGAGACGTTCGCCGACCAGAGCCTGGCCAGCCTGGGCTACTACCAGAACTGGGAACTCGCCGAGACCGCGTCGAACTACCTGCGCGCCGGCGAATCCGTCAGCCCGCTGCAGCACCTCTGGTCGATGTCGGTGCAGGGCCAGTTCTACGTCGCGTTCCTGGCGCTGATCTTCGGCTTCGCCTACCTGTTCCGGCGCCGGCTCGGCGACCGGCTCCGGCCGGCCTTCATCGCGCTGCTCAGCGTGCTGACCGTCGCGTCGTTCGTCTACGCGATCTTCGCGCACCAGGCCGACCAGGTCAGCGCCTACTACGACAGCTTCGCCCGGGCCTGGGAGCTGCTGCTCGGCGCTCTCGTCGGCGCGCTGGTGCCGTCCGTCCGGTGGCCGATGTGGCTGCGCAACGTGGTGTCGGCCGTCGCGCTGGCGGCCATCCTGTCGTGCGGCGCCCTGATCGACGGCGTGCGGGAATTCCCCGGCCCGTGGGCGCTGGTTCCGGTCGGCGCGACCATGCTTTTCATCCTCAGTGCCGCAAATCACACCGAGCGGCTGCCGGCGCCGAACCGGCTCCTGGCCACCGGCCCGTTCCTGTCGCTGGGCACCATGGCGTACTCGCTGTATCTCTGGCACTGGCCGCTGCTGATCTTCTGGCTGGCCTACAGCGGCCACAGCCGGGCCCACTTCGTCGACGGCACCGCCGTGCTGCTCGTCTCCGGGGTGCTGGCGTGGCTCACCACCCGCTACGTGGAGAACCCGCTGCGCCGGCCGTCGACGGCGGGTTCACCCGGACTCGCCGGGCTGCGGCGGCCCACCGCGGTGCTGGGGACGCTTGTCGCGGTGATGGGTGTGACGCTCACCGCGACGGCCTTCACCTGGCGCGAACACATGAACATCGAGCGGGCCAACGGCAAGGAACTCGCCACGCTCAACCCCGTCGACTACCCGGGAGCGCGCTCGCTGCTGCGGCACCTGAAGGTGCCCAAACTGCCCTTCCGCCCGACGGTGCTCGAGGCCAAGGACGACGTGCCGGCCACAACCGCAGACAGCTGTATCGCCGACTTCGACGACCTGTCGATCCGCAACTGCTCGTACGGCGACACCGCGGCCACCCGCACCGTGGCGCTGGCCGGCGGCTCGCACGCCGAACACTGGATCACGGCACTGGACCTGCTCGGCAAGCGGTATCACTTCAAGGTCGTCACCTATCTGAAGATGGGCTGCCCACTGTCGACCGAGCAGAACCCACTGGTGATGGGCGACAACCGGCCATACCCGAAGTGCTACGAGTGGAACGAACTCGTCATGCCGAAGCTGGTGGCCGACCACCCGAGCTTCGTCTTCACCACCTCGACACGCCCCTGGAACATCAAGTCCGGTGACGTGATGCCCGGCACGTACATCGGTATCTGGCAGCGCCTGTCCGATGCGAACATCCCGATTCTGGCCATGCGTGACACTCCGTGGCTGGTCCGGGACGGTAAGCCGTTCTTCCCGGCCGACTGCCTTGCCAGCGGCGGCAATTCGACGTCCTGCGGCATCGCCCGCTCCGAGGTACTGTCCGACCACAACCCGACCCTCGATTTCGTCGCGCAGTTCCCACTGTTGAAACCGCTCGACATGAGTGACGCGGTGTGCCGCCCTGACATCTGCCGCGCTGTGGAGGGAAATGTGTTGCTGTACCACGACTCTCATCACCTGTCCGCCACCTACATGCGCACCATGACCGCCGAACTCGGCCGCCAGGTCGGGGCTGCCACCGGCTGGTGGTGAGCTGCCTTCATGGTTGTTGGCGTCTGGCCGGGTAGCGCCTATCCCCTCGGTGCGACCTACGACGGTTCCGGCACCAATTTCTCGGTGTTCTCGGAGGTCGCCGAGCGCGTCGAGCTGTGCCTGATCGCGAAGGACGGCACCGAGGAACGCGTCAACCTCGACGAGGTCGACAGCTACGTGTGGCACTGCTACCTGCCGGCCGTGACGCCCGGGCAGCGCTACGGATTCCGGGTATACGGGCCGTGGGACCCCGCGAACGGACACCGCTGCGATCCGAGCAAGCTGCTGCTCGACCCCTACGGCAAGTCCTTCCACGGCGACTTCGACTTCGGCCAGGCGCTGTACTCGTACGATCTGGCCGAGCCGTCGGCCACCGGCGAACCCGCAGGCGTTGATTCGCTGGGGCACACCATGACCAGCGTGGTGATCAACCCGTTCTTCAACTGGGACAACGACCGGCTGCCGCGGACGCCGTACCACGAGACGGTGATCTACGAGGCCCACGTCAAGGGCATGACGCAGACGCACCCGGCGATCCCCGAGGAACTGCGCGGCACCTACGCCGGACTCGCCCACCCGGCGATCATCGAGCATCTGCGGTCGCTCGGCGTCACCGCCATCGAGCTGATGCCGGTGCACCAGTTCCTGCACGACCACCGGCTACTGGACCTCGGGCTGCGAAACTACTGGGGCTACAACACGTTCGGCTTCTTCGCGCCGCACTACCAGTACTCGTGGAACCAGCATGCCGGCAGCGCCGTCGCCGAGTTCAAGACCATGGTGAAGTCGTTCCACGAAGCCGGCATCGAAGTCATTCTCGACGTGGTCTACAACCACACCGCCGAAGGCAACCACCTCGGCCCCACGCTGAACTTCCGCGGCATCGACAACGCCGCCTACTACCGGCTCGATGACGACGACCTCTCGCTCTACAAGGACTTCACCGGCACCGGCAACAGCCTCAACGCCCGCCACCCCCACACCCTGCAGCTGATCATGGATTCGCTGCGGTACTGGGTACTGGAGATGCACGTCGACGGCTTCCGATTCGACCTCGCCTCCACGCTGGCCCGGGAGTTCTACGACGTGGACCGCCTCTCGGCGTTTTTCGATCTCGTGCAACAGGATCCGGTGATCAGCCAGGTGAAACTGATCGCCGAGCCGTGGGATGTCGGCGAGGGCGGCTACCAGGTCGGCAACTTCCCAGGTTTGTGGACCGAGTGGAACGGGAAATACCGCGACACTGTGCGCGACTATTGGCGGGGCGAGCCCGCGACCCTGGGCGAGTTCGCCTCGCGGCTGACCGGTTCCTCGGACCTGTACGAGGCGACCGGCCGGCGGCCGAGCGCGAGCATCAACTTCGTCACCTGCCACGACGGCTTCACGCTGACCGACCTGGTGTCCTACAACGAGAAGCACAACGAGGCCAACGGCGAGGACAACCGGGACGGCGAGAGCCACAACCGCTCCTGGAACTGCGGCGTCGAAGGCCCGACCGACGACCCCGAGATCCTCGAGCTGCGGGAGCGGCAGCGCCGCAACATCTTCGCGACGCTGATGCTGTCGCAGGGCACCCCGATGATCAGCCACGGTGACGAGATCGGGCGCACCCAGCAGGGCAACAACAACGTCTACTGCCAGGACAACCCACTGTCGTGGATGGACTGGACCATGTGCGAGACCAACGCGGCGCTGCTGGAATTCACCCGCACCGTGGTGGCGTTCCGGCGCAAGCACCCGGTGTTCCGGCGCCGCCGGTTCCTGGCCGGGCAACCGGTGCGCAGCACCGGGCAGGTGCGCGACATCGCCTGGCTGACCCCCGCCGGCGACGAGATGACGCTCGAGGACTGGGATTCCGGCTTCGGCAAGAGCATCACGGTGTTCCTCAACGGCGACGCGATACCCGAACCCAACGCCCGCGGTGAACGGGTCACCGACGACTCGTTCCTGCTGTGCTTCAACGCCCACGACGAGGCACTCGATTTCGTGATTCCCGGCGCGGACTACGGAGCGAGCTGGGCGGCCGCGCTGGACACCGCGGACCCACACGGCCACACCGAACTGGTGGCGGCCGCCGGTGAGACGATCTCCCTGCAGGCCCGTTCACTACTGGTGTTGCGTAAGACGGCGTGATGACAGTGCCGGTCTCGCCCGTAGTCGCCACGTACCGGCTGCAGATGCGCAGCGACGGAATGACTTTCGACGACGCGGTGGCGCTACTGCCCTACCTCGACGATCTCGGCGTCTCGCACCTGTATCTCTCGCCGGTCCTGACCGCCGTGACCGGCTCGACGCACGGCTACGACGTCACCGACCCCACCGCGGTGTCGGCGGAACTCGGCGGGCCAGAGGGCTTTTCCCGGCTGTCCGCCGCGGCGCGGGCGCGCGGCATGGGGCTCGTCATCGACATCGTGCCGAACCACGTCGGCGTCGAACAGCCCGAGCAGAATCCATGGTGGTGGGACGTCCTGACCCACGGCCAGGCATCGCGCTTCGCCCGGTACTTCGACATCGACTGGGACCTGGACCCCGACGGCCGAATCGTGTTGCCGGTGCTGGGTTCCGACTCTGACGTCGACGATCTCGCCGTCGACGGTGACGTGCTGCGACTGGGTGACCGGACCTGGCCGATCCGTCCCGGCACCGGCACGGGCACAGCCGCCGAGGTCTACGCCAGGCAGGCGTACCGGCTGACGGGCTGGCAGTCCGGCTCCTGTGGCTACCGGCGGTTCTTCTCCATCACCTCGCTGGCGGCGGTGCGCCAAGAGGACCTCGACGTGTTCGACGCCAGCCACGCCGAGATCGGGCGCTGGTTCCGCGAGCACCTGGTGGACGGGCTGCGGGTCGACCACATCGACGGGTTGACCGATCCCGCAGGCTATCTCGCCCGGCTGCGCGAACTGGCCGGAGACGACGCCTGGATCGTCGCCGAGAAGATCCTGGCCGCCGACGAGCCGCTGGACCCCGGCCTGCCCATCGCGGGCACCACCGGCTATGACGCGCTTCGGGAGATCGGCGGACTCTTCGTCGACCCCGACGGGGCCGCCACGCTCACCGAGCTGGCCCGCGAAACCCGTTCCGATGCCGAGGAACTCAAGATCAGGGTCGCCACCGAGACGCTGGCGAGCGAACTGGCCCGGCTGCATCGCGCGATCGTGCGGGCAGCCGGGGCCGACGACCCTGCGCTACCGACCGCCATCGCCCAACTGGTCAGCCGCGTCGGCGTGTACCGCACCGACTACCGGGTGCTGTCCGCGGTCCTGCCCGAGGCCATCAACGAAACCATCGAAGCGGCACCAGAACTGGCATCGGCTCTGCAACTGGTCGTCACCGCACTCGAGCAGCCCGAACCGGCGGCCCGGTTGCAGCAGTTGTGCGGTGCGACGACGGCCAAGGCGATCGAGGACACCCTGTTCTACCGTGACGCTCGGCTGGTGTCGCTGAACGAGGTCGGTGGCACACCGGAGCGATTCGGGATGAGCACGGCCGAGTTTCACCAGCGCGCCGCCGCGCGCGCCCGCGACTGGCCGACGACCATGGTGACGCTGTCCACCCACGACACCAAACGCGGCGAGGATGTGCGGGCCCGCATCACGGTGCTGTCCCAATGCGCCGAGCCATGGGCCCAGCGCGTGAACCGCTGGAACACGGTGTGCGTGCCGCCCGACGAGGGCACCGGATTGTTCCTGTGGCAGAACATCATCGGCGTGTGGCCGGCCGCCGGCGAAGTCGGAGACACCGTCCGCGCGCGGCTGCACTCCTATGCGGAGAAGGCGATCCGCGAAGCCGAGCTGCACACCAATTGGGAACAGCCGGACCGGGAATTCGAAGATGCTGTCCACGACTGGATCGATGCGCTGATCGACGGGCCGATCGCGGGCGAGGTCACCACGTTCGTCGGTCAGCTCGACGAAGCCGCGCGTTGCGACGCCGTCGCGCAGAAGCTGCTCGCGCTGACGGTGCCGGGCGTCCCCGACATCTACCAGGGCACCGAACTCTTCGACGACAGCCTGGTGGACCCCGACAACCGCCGTCCGGTGGATTTCGCTCTCCGACGGAGTGAGCTCGATACCTTGCACCACCCCAAGATTCGGGTCGTCGCGGCAGCGTTGCGGTCACGCCGGGAGCGGCCGGCGACGTACCTGTCGGGCGAGTACACGCCCGTCACCGCCGACGGTCCCGCCGCCGACCACGTGATCGCGTTCCACCGGGGTACCGATGTCCTGGTGGTCGTCCCCCGCTGGACACTGAAGCTCGACGAATCCGACTGCGCCGAAACCACTCTCGCACTACCGGCTGGCGACTGGACCGACCGGCTGACCGGCCGCACCTGGTCGGGCACCGTCACCGCCGACGCACTGTTCGCCGAACTGCCGGGCGTACTTCTGGAGAAAGCCCGTGGCTGACCACGAATTCTCGGTCTGGGCGCCCACGCCCGACAACGTGACCCTCGACGCCGACGGGGCCCGCCACCCCATGACCCGCTCCGACGACGGGTGGTGGCGCGTCACCGTCGACGTGCCGGCCGATGCCCGGTACGGCTTCGTCGTCGACGACTCCGAACCGCTGCCCGACCCCCGCTCGCCGCGGCAACCCGATGGCGTACACGGACTTTCACAGCTGTGGACGTCCGCGCCGCCGGCCCCCTGGCCCGGCCGCACCATCGACGGCACGGTGATCTACGAACTGCACGTCGGAACGTTCACCCCGGCCGGCACGTTCGACGCCGCCATTGAACGGCTGGACCACCTCGTCGGCCTCGGCGTGGACTTCGTCGAACTCATGCCGGTCAACGCCTTCAGCGGCAGTCACGGCTGGGGCTACGACGGCGTGCTGTGGTACGCCGTGCACGAACCCTATGGCGGCCCTTCGGGTCTCGTGCGCTTCGTCGACGCCTGCCACCAGCGGGGCCTGGGCGTGCTGCTCGACGCGGTGTTCAATCACCTCGGCCCATCGGGGAATTACCTACCCAAGTTCGGGCCGTACCTGACCGTGGGCCGGACGCCGTGGGGCGAGGCGATCAACATCGCCGCCGCCGACTCCGATCCGGTGCGCCGGTACATCATCGACTGCGCCCTGCGCTGGATGCGGGACTTCGGCATCGACGGCCTGCGGCTGGATGCGGTACACGCGCTGGTCGACACCACAGCCGTTCACCTGCTGGAAGAGCTGGCCGCCGAAACCGATGCGCTGGCAACCGAACTCGGCCGCCCACTGGCACTGATCGCCGAAAGCGACCTCAACGACCCGCGGCTGATCACCCCGCGGGACCAGGGCGGCTACGGACTCGCCGCTCAGTGGGACGACGACATCCACCACGCCATCCACACCGCGGTGTCCGGAGAACGACAGGGCTACTACGCCGACTTCAGATCCATGCAGACGCTCGCCACCACCCTGGCCCGCGGCTTCTTCCACGCCGGCACCTACTCGTCGTTCCGGCGCCGGCGCCACGGCCGGGCCCTGGACACCACGAGCATTCCGGCCACCCGGCTGCTGGCCTACACCTGCACGCACGACCAGGTGGGCAACCGGGCGATCGGTGACCGCCCGTCGCAGAACCTCGACTTCGGGCAGCTGGCGATCAAGGCCGCGCTGGTCCTCGGATCGCCCTATACGGCAATGCTTTTCATGGGCGAGGAGTGGGGCGCGTCGACACCGTTCCAGTTCTTCAGTTCACATCCCGAACCCGAACTCGCGCGCGCGACGGCCGAGGGTCGCAAGGCCGAGTTCGCCGATCATGGCTGGGCCGCCGACGACATCCCCGATCCGCAGGATCCGGCGACGTTTCAGCGTTCCAAACTCGACTGGGACGAGGTCGGCACCGGCGAGCACGCCCGCCTGCTGCAGCTCTACCGCGACCTGATCACGTTGCGGCGCACCGAACCCGACTTCGCCGACCCTTGGCTCGACCACCTGCGCGTCGAGTTCGACGAGGCCGACCGCTGGATCGTCATGCACCGTGGTGCGTTCGCCGTGGCGTGCAACCTCGGCGAACAGCCCGTTGCCGTACCCGTCACCGGTGAGTCGGTCCTGTCCTCGGCCGAGCCTCAGATCGGGACAACCGCCACGACACTGCCCGGCCACAGCTTCGCGGTCCTCCGTCGACGCCCCTAGGTCAGGTAACGGTAAGCCGGTGACCCCGGCTCCAACGGCTCCACGTGGATGCCCGAATTGTGCATCCGCTCGAGCAGTCCGTCGAAGTTGGCGGCCGACCCGAGTTCGATGCCGACGAGCGCCGCGCCGGTCTCCCGGTTGTTGCGCTTGACGTATTCGAACAGGGTGATGTCGTCGTTGGGCCCGAGCACCTCGTCCAGGAACCGCCGCAGCGCGCCGGGCTCCTGCGGGAAGTCCACCAGGAAGTAGTGCTTGAGACCCAGGTGCACCAGTGACCGCTCGAGCACCTCGCCGTAGCGCGAGACGTCGTTGTTGCCACCGGAGATCAGGCACACGACCGTCGAGCCGGCCTCGACGCCGTTCTCCATCAACGCCGCCACGGACAGCGCGCCCGCGGGCTCGGCGATGATGCCCTCGTTCTGGTACAGGTCGAGCATCGCGGTGCACACCGCGCCTTCGTCGACGGTCGTCACCGACACCATGTCGCCGGCCGCGGCGAGCGCCGCGTAGGTCAGCTCCCCGGCCCGCGCCACCGCCGCACCGTCGACGAACTGGTCGACGTGCTCCAGCGTGACCGGCTCGCCCTTGGCCAGCGCCGCGATCATCGACGCCGCACCGGCGGGCTCGGCGCCGAGCACGGCGGTCGCCTTGGTGTGCGCGGTCAGGTAGGTGGTGATGCCGCTGATGCAGCCGCCGCCGCCGACCGGCACGATCACCAGGTCGGGCTCGCCGTCCAGCTGCTCGAGGATCTCCACGGCGATGGTGCCCTGCCCGGCCATGGTGCGCAGGTCGTCGTACGGCGGGACCAGCGTGGCCCCCGTCCGGGCGACGTCCTCGAGCGCGGCCTCGGCGGCCAGGTCGTAGGTGGCGCCGCCGACGATCAGCTCGATGAAGTCACCGCCGTGGTAGCGGATGCGGTCCCGCTTCTGTTTGGGGGTCTTGGCCGGGACGTAGACGCGGCCGTGCACACCCATCGAGCGGCAGGCCAGCGCGAAACCCTGGGCGTGGTTGCCCGCCGACGAGCACACCACCCCGGCGGCCTTCTCCTCGTCGGAGAGCTGCATCAGCAGGTTGTAGGCACCCCGCAGCTTGTACGAACGCACCGCCTGCAGGTCCTCACGCTTGAGGTACACCTGGGCGCCGGTCAGCGCCGACAGCCGATCGCTGTACTGCAGCGGGGTGCGGGTGACCACCGAGGAAATTCGCCGGGCAGCCGCATCGATGTCGGCCGCGGCAAGCGGCGACGTCCTGTGGGTTCCCTGGCTCAGCTCGGCAGACACCGTCTAATGGTGTCATCTCGGTGCAAAACTGAGCGCATGGACCCCACTCCAGAACCCCTGCCGCCGGCGGTCAGGACATTCGTCGAGCGCACCCACCGCCTGACGAGCAGCGCTGAACACCACGTGCCGTCCTGGCTGCGGCCCGGCGCGCCCGAGAACCGGCTACCGGTGATCGCCGCCATCCTCGGCGCGGTGCTGCTGCAATGGTCCGTCC
Organism: Mycobacterium sp. SM3041; assembly: GCF_039668335.1. NCBI lineage: Bacteria > Bacillati > Actinomycetota > Actinomycetes > Mycobacteriales > Mycobacteriaceae > Mycobacterium > Mycobacterium sp. SM3041. Next base: position 53,057 of record NZ_JAYXBQ010000076.1, read on the forward strand.
CCGAGCAGTACACCGTGGTGCCCCGCTGGCCGCTGATCGGCCTGGAACTCCTGCTCGTGGTCGTGCTGCTGATCATCAACCCGGTGCGGATGTCCCGGGAGACCACCGTCGGCAAGTGGGCGATGTGGCTGCTGACGGCGGCCATCACCGCCGACAACACGACGTCGGCGATCGTCCTCGACGTCCACATCCTGTCCGGTCAGGTCTCCAACAACGCCGGGCTGTTGTTGGGCAGCGGCGCGGCGATCTTCATCACCAACGTCATCGTGTTCGGCATCTGGTTCTGGGAGCTGGACCGCGGTGGGCCGTTCGCCCGGCGGTCCGGCGACGACCCGTACCCGGACTTCCAGTTCCCCAAGATGAGCGATCCGCAGAACGCCGAACCTGGTTGGCGCCCAACATTTGTCGACTACCTGTACGTCAGCTACACCAACGTCGTGGCGTTCTCCCCCACCGACACCATGCCGCTGTCCCGGTGGGCCAAGATGATGATGACGCTGCAGTCGCTGGTGTCGATCTCGACGACCGCGCTCGTCATCGCGCGTGCGGTCAACGTGCTCAAGTAGGGACCCGGCGCGGCGGATTCAGCCGCAGTCGCGGTGCGGTTCCAGCAGCTCGGCCTGCCCCACCTCGGGGCGGGTGGTCGGCAACCAGCGTCGCGTCGACTCGAGCGACCGTTCGATGAGTTCACCCGAGCGGGAGAAGTCGATCGGCGACACCCGCACCGGACACAACGGCGGCACCACATGCAGTTCGACCAATGCCTCGAACCGCTCGACGTCCGTCGCCAGCCGCCGGTTGATCGCCAGCGTGAACGCGTGCATCGCCATCGCCAGCGCGGCCCGGGGCGGTTGTGGCATGGCGCACGAGTAGCCCGTCGGCAGCACCCACACCTCGGTCGCGCCCAGTTCCACCGCATAGGACAGCGGTGTGTTGTTCACCACGCCGCCGACGACCAGATCGCGTCCGCCGATCCGGACCGGCGGCAGGACCGCGGGAATGGCCGCACTGGCGACTATGGCGTCGACGGCGTCACCCGACGACAGCAGGACATCCTGTCCGGACAGCACGTCGGTGGCCACCACGTGCAGCGGCGTGGGTGCGTCCTGCAACCGCCCGAACCTCAGGTGCTGCTTCAGGATCGTGCGGATCCCGATGTCGGACACCAGGTGCGGCCGGCGCCCGAGAACGCCGAGCAACCCCATGCTCGGGCTGGTCGGGAACACTTTCCGGCGCGACAGGGTCCGCCACAGGTCCGCGAGCGCCAGGGCTCCGTCGTGGTCGGACCGTCCGGCGATCCACGCGCCGTTGAGGGCCCCGACAGAGGTGCCGACGATCAGGTCCGGCTTGATTCCCGCCTCGGCCAGCCCCAGCAGCATGCCCACCTGGACAGACCCCAGGCTGCCGCCGCCGGACAGCACGAACGCCGTCGTCACGATCCTTCGCCCTCCGGCGCGGGTCGTAACGGAAGCCGCACGACGAAGGTGGTGTGCCGCGGTTGTGAGGCCGCGAACAGCTCGCCGCCGTGCCGGTTGACGACGATCTGCCTGGCCAGATGCAGGCCCAGGCCGGTACCTTCGCCGAGCGGTCTGGTGGTGAAGAACGGGTCGAAGATGCGCCCGCGGACATCGGCGGGAATCCCGCTGCCGGTGTCACTGATCTCGATCCGGACCGCATCGTCCTCGAATCGGCTCCGCACCGTGAGCGTCCCCGAGCCGAACGGTCGCATCGCGGCGATCGCGTTCTCGATGATGCGCGTCCACACCTGATTGAGTTCGGCTGGGTAACAGAGTAATTCGGGTACCGACGGATCGAAGTCCGTGATCACTTCCACGGGCGTACCCGCGCCGATCCGTCCGGCGAACATCCGCAGGGTACTGGTCAGCAGGGCGCCGACCTCCGCGAACTGGAACGGCGCGCTGTTCAGCTGGGTGTACTGCTTGACGTCGGCGACCAGGCCCGAAATCCGGTGCGCCGCATCATTGAGCTGATGCGTCAGCAGTTCGGCCTCGGCCCGGTGCCGCAACCACGTCATGGCGCGGGGCAGCCAGTCCGGCCGGTCGTCACCCGGCAGCAACTGCTCGCGCCAGTCACAATCCAGTCCGACCTCGACGAACGTCGGCGCCATGTCCCAGGCGTCGGCTACACCTTGGCTCGACAACCATTCACAGACCTCGTCCTCGAGGTCGCTCGCCCGCATCGCCGACAGTCGCCGTCCGGACGTCGCGGCCACCTTCGCGACCACGTCGGCCTGCGCCGCGGCGAGGAAAGTCAGCGCCGCGCTGTCGAATTCGCCGTCCATGAGCGGCACCGTCAGAGCATCCAAGCGGCCGCGCAGGTCGGTCGCGGCGCGGGCGACGGCTGCCACCGGGTTGTTGAGTTCGTGTGTCAATCCGGCCGAGAGCTGTCCGAGTGCCAGCATCCGGTCCCGTTCGTCGGCGACGCGGTGCTGCTTCTCCGCGGTCTCCGCCAGCCCGTCGATGAGATGGACCGCCATCGGGAACTGGGTCTTGACGAAGGCACCGAATTCGTCGGCAGGCATGACGAAAAACCGGCTCGGCCGGGTGGCCCGCACCGAGAACCGGTTCCGGTCATGCCCGACGGGACTGAACGCCGACCGGGCACCGAAGTAGACACCGGGCTGCGACGTTCGATCGATCTCGAGTTCCCGGCCACCGGCACGCTTCGAGAGCACCAACTCGCCATCGATGAGAACCCGGAGCGGCGTCACGGGATCACCCTCGGTGATGACCGGACCCGGGCCGAAGACCTCGATGTGACCGGCGTGACACAGCTGCGCCAGCTGCTCGGGCGTCAGCGACTCGAACAGGAACAGTGCCTTCAGTTCCTCTGGTAGGCACTGCTGCAGGTCACCACTGACGTCTCCCACGTCGACACACTAAGCCCCGCCGGGCCCGAATCGCGCACCCTGCTTCATGCTCGCGAAGATCTGTCGTCGCGCGCGCCCCGCAGACGGCCTCGACGCCCAGTGCCACCCGTCACTGAATTGCTCACCTCACCGGAACTTCGGCTAGAGTGAAGACCGCCAGGCCGCAGTAACCCCGGGCCCCAAATTTCGCCGCCACGAGCGGCCTACCGCCGAGAGGCGTTCTGCGGTCTGGCTTTAACTTCTCAGCTGTTTCCCGCCGACATCGGCGGTGACAGCGTCAATCCAGCGAATCGCTGCGCCACAACCCGGCCGCGGCGTGCAGTTCGTTGGCGATGCGGGTGAACGTCACGGCACGGTCGGTGAGTTCCGCGGCGCGCTCGGGCGCCGTGTTCGTCGCATCCTCGGCCAGGCTGGTGCAGCCGGCCGCACTCACGCGGCAGTACGCCGCCGCGCGTTCCAGCGCCACGGCGAAATCGCCCTCGAAGACGCCGCGCAGAATCCGGTCGGCGAGCTCACGGATCTCCGTCGGCCCGACGGGCGTCTCCGCACCGGCGACCACCGGGTAGATCGAATGCAGCACCTCCGTGCCGCGGCCGAACATCAGACTCGCCGCATAGGGGTCGGTGCGGATCGACAGCCGCAGCAGATAGACGCGCCACAGCGCACCGGGCAGACTGCGCGGCCCGGCCCCGGCCCACAACTCGGCGATGGTCTCGATGCCGTGCTCGTCGGTGTACGCCACCAGCCGGGAGACCACGTCGGGGTCCGGATAGCTGCGCACACGTTCCAGCAGCGCCGCCGCGGTCTCGTGGGCAACGCGACTGTCCTGCACGGGATCCTCGACATCGTGGAACGCCTCGAAGCCGCGGCCCAGGAACTTGGTCGGCTTGTGTATCCGCCGACGGTCGTCAGTCATGCACCAGTTCTTTCCCGCCGCCGCGCTCGCCCCTAACGCCAACCGTCGGCGTCTTTGGCGGCCTGCAGCAGCACCTCACACAGTTCTTTCAATTCGGTGGGTCCGGCGCCTTCGGCAACAGCCGTCGCGACGTCCTCGGCCGCACACCGTACCTGATAAACGCGGTCCGAGAGCGCCGCCGCTTCCTCGGCGCTGAGTACCACCGAATCCTCGGCCAGGTTGGTCCCCTTGACCATGGCCCGCTGTTCATAGGCCCGCTGGCGGCACGACTGGCGGCAGTACTGGCGCCGACGGCCCATGCCCGCGTCGGCCACCTCCCGGCCACACCACCGGCATGGCTGGGCCTTCGAGCGCTTCATGTCCGCCTCACGGTCGTGACTGTATCCGCCGGGCGGCCGAACGCCGGTATCATGGACAATCGAGTCGGGAACTTCACGGCGCTGGACTGCGTTGATTCCCTGTCGCTATACCAAGGGAGTGATTGACGATGGCTGATCGTGTTCTGCGAGGTAGTCGCCTCGGAGCTGTGAGCTACGAGACCGACCGCAACCATGACCTGGCACCGCGGCAGGTGGCCCGCTACCGCACCGACAACGGCGAGGAATTCGAAGTTCCCTTCGCCGACGACGCGGAAATCCCCGGCACCTGGGCGTGCAAGAACGGCATGGAAGGCACCCTGCTCGAGGGTGACGTGCCCGAGCCCAAGAAGGTCAAGCCGCCGCGTACCCACTGGGACATGCTGCTCGAGCGTCGTTCCGTCGAAGAGCTCGAAGAGCTGCTCAAGGAGCGCCTGGAGCTGATCAAGACCCGCCGCCGCGGCTGATTGCGCCTACGAAAAAGCCCCGCCGCGAGGCGGGGCTTTTTCGTGTTCGGTGGGCGGCTAGCGGACGACGCCGCGGGCCCGGTCCAGCCGGCCGCGGATGCCCCACTTCGCCACCTGCGACATGGCCTCACGGATGTTGGACCCGCTCATCTTCGAGACGCCCAGTTCGCGCTCGGTGAACGTGATGGGCACCTCGACGACGGTGAAGCCCGCGTTGATGGCGCGCCACGTCAGGTCGATCTGGAAGCAGTAGCCCTTCGAATCGACGTCATCGAGGCCGATCTTCTCCAGCACGTCGTGCCGGTAGGCGCGGTAGCCGGCCGTGATGTCGTGAATCTTGACGCCCAGCAGCACGCGGGCGTAGGTGTTCGCGGTGCGCGACAGGACGAGCCGGCGGCGCGGCCAGTTGCGGATGGCGCCGCCCGGCACGTACCGCGAACCGATCGACAGATCGGCGCCGTTGTCGACGGCGTCCAGCAGGCGGTACAGCTCCTCGGGCGCGTGGCTGCCGTCGGCGTCCATCTCGACCAGCACGCTGTAGCCGCGGCCCAGGCCCCAGGCGAATCCGGCGAGGTACGCGGCGCCCAGACCGCCCTTGCCCGCGCGGTGCATGACGTGCACGCGGTCGGGATCGGCCAGCGCCAGCTCGTCGGCCAGCTGGCCGGTGCCGTCGGGGCTGTCGTCGTCGACGACGAGCACGTGGACGTCCGGACGGGCGGCGTGCACCCGGCCGACGATCAACGGCAGGTTCTCGCGCTCGTTGTAGGTCGGAATGATGACCAGCGTGCGCTGACTCGGACGGTCCTCGCCCATGGTCATTACCCCTGTTCGTTCTCGGTGTCGGTGTCGGTGTCAGGCCCGGCTGCACTGCCGTCCTGACGCTCCGCAGCCGCCTGGCGGCGGCGCACGAGCTTCCTATTGTGCAACATGGCTGCCAGAAGAGCCGAAACGCCGACCCCGATGAGCACACTGTTGATGACCGGTCCCCACCGCGTGGCGAAGGTCAGATCGGTCTTCAACCGCACCTGGCGATCCAGATAACCGGGCTGGAAGAACTCGGTGCGCTCGAGAACCTGGCCGTTCGGCGCGACCACGGCGCTGATGCCGGTGGTACCCGCGACGACGACGTACCGGTCGTGTTCGACGGCACGCAACCGGGCGAACGCCAGCTGCTGCACGCTCATCGGCTCGTCGAACGTCGCGTTGTTCGCGGGCACCGCCAGCAGCTGCGCGCCATTGAGTACCGACTGCCGGGCGGCGCGGTCGAAGATGACCTCCCAGCAGGTCGTCACCCCGATCGGCACCCCAGCGGCGGTGACGACGCCGGTGCCGTTGCCCGGTACGAAGTAGCCGGCCCGATCGGCGTACGGCGACAACATCCGGAAGAAGCTGCGCCAGGGCAGGTACTCGCCGAACGGCTGGACGATGGCCTTGTCGTGGCGCTCCCCCGGCCCGTCCGTCCCGTTCCAGACGATCACCGAGTTGGTGGTCACCGGATGCTCCGGCGTGTACTCCGGTGCGGCCAGCACGGTGCCCACCAGGATCGGCGCGTGGATCGCGGAGGATGCGGCCGAGATCAGTTCCGCGGCGTCGGCATTGACCAGCGGGTCGATGTCCGACGAGTTCTCCGGCCAGATCACCACCGTCGGTTGCGGTGCGCGCCCGGCGCGGACGTCCTCGGCGAGCAGCTTGGTTTCGTGGACGTGGTTGTCGAGCACTGCGCGCCGCTGGGCGTTGAAGTCCAGGCCGAGACGCGGCACGTTGCCCTGGACCGCGGCGACGTTGATCGCGGGGTCGTCACCCGCACCGGCACCGGCCTTGCGGACGTGCGGCCAGGCCAGCACGGTGAGCAGCAGCACCACGGCGATGCAGATGCCCGGGATGAACACCTCCGGCGGGGCCGCGGCACCCGTGCGGTGATCGTGCCGCCAGTGCCTGACTGCCTCGAGCACGATGGCCGTTGCGCAGAAACCGATGAGCGCCACCGCGAACGACACCAGCGGCGCACCGCCGAGCTGCGCGAGCGGCAGCAGTGGGCTGTCGGTCTGGCCGAAGGCGACGACGCCCCACGGGAAGCCGCCGAACGGCACCGTCGACTTGAGCCATTCGGCGGATACCCACAGCGCGGCGAACCACAGCGGCCAGGCCGGCAGGCGCCGCACCAGCACCGCGGTCACGCCGAACACCCCGGTGAAGAACGCCTCCAACGCCGCCAGCATCAGCCATGGCACGGGGCCGACGAAGTTGCTGATCCACGGCAGCAGCAACGCGTAGAACACCATCCCGGCCAGCATGCTGTAGCCGAAACCGCCTGCGGGCGTGGTGCGTTCGTCGATCAGTACCCAAGCCAGCAGCGCCAGCGCGACGAACGACAGGTACCAGAGGTCGAACGGCGGGAAGCTCGCGCACAGCAGCAGACCGGCGACGACGGCGGCGGCCAGCCGAATCAACCGGGGCTCGAAGAACCGGCGCAGGCCGGCGACGATGCGCGCACCGCGGCCGGGCCCCTGTGCCTCTTCGGGCGCGTCGGGTGTTTCCGGCTGCGGCTCGGCCGGGGCCGCTTCCGGTACTTCGTCCTGTACCTCTTCGGTGCCCTCAGCCATGGATCAGCTCACCGCGGTGCACGGTCTGCAGGCAGGTCGGCAGCTCGTCATCGGGTCCAAGCGGCGGCAGCGCCGGTACCCGCGACCGCGGATCGGTCGACCAGCGCTGCACGGCGTCGGCCGGTGCGGTGACATCCAAGGCCTCGGCACCGCCGGGAACCTGCCACACGGCGTACGACGCGACGGCACCGGGCACCAGCGTCCCGGTCATGCCGTCACGCACACCGCCGGCCCGCCACGCGCCTCGGCTGGCCGCCAGGAATGCCGATCGTGCCGAGATGGCACTGCCGGCCGTCCGGTGACTGATGGCCGCGCGCACCGATTCCCACGGATTGATGCTGGTGACAGGACTGTCCGAACCGAAGGCGAGGGGCACGCCTTGCGATGCTAACAGCGCAAACGGGTTCAAACCCCGCGCTCGATCGACACCGAGACGCTGCGCGTACATGCCGTCGGCGCCGCCCCACAGCGCGTCGAAATTCGGCTGCATGCTGGCGACCACGCCCCACGCGCCGAGCTTGCGCGCCTGCTCCGCGTCCACCATCTCGAGGTGCTCCAGCCGGTGCCCACAGCGCGCCACCGCGGGTGCACCGAACGCGGCCACGGTCCGGTCCAGGGCTTCGACGACGGTCGCGACGGCGGCGTCGCCGATGACGTGGAAGCCCGCGGTGATGCCGGCCTCGGTACAGGCCAGCAGGTGTGCGGTGACGGCGTCGGTGTCCAGGTAGGTGTTGCCACAGCAGTCGGATGCATCGGTGTAGGGCTGCTGCAGCCAGGCGGTGCGGGAGCCCAGCGCACCGTCGATGAAGAGGTCGCCGGCCAGGCCCTGGGCGCCGGTCCGGGCCATCAGGTCGCGGGCCGCGGCCGCGTCGTCGACGGCCTCGCCCCAGTAGCCGACGATGTCGACGCCGTGTTCGGTGGCGCGCAGGTCGGCCCAGTCGTCGAGGCCGCCGATCTCGGGGCCGGCGCACTCGTGCACCGCGACGATGCCGTTGCGGGCGGCCAGATCGAGCGCGGCGCGCTGGGCGTCGCGGCGTTGCGTCGCACTCAGCAGATTGCGGGCCGCGGCCCGTGCGCGGTGGTGGGCGTCGGCGGTCAGCGGTCCCTGTGCGGAGAAGCCCGCGGCGTCGGCGAGCCCGGGCACCAGCTGCCGCAGGCCCGTCGTCGCGACGGCCGAGTGCACGTCGACCCTGGCCAGGTAGGCGGGTCGGCCGCCGAGGACGCCGTCGAGGTCCGCGGTGGTCGGGATGACGCGCTCGGGCCAGCCGGATTCGTCCCAGCCGTGGCCCCAGATGACGCCGTCCGGGTGCTGCGCGGCGTGCTCGGCCAGCAAGGTCAACAGGTGTGGCAACGACGTCGCGGTACGCAGGTCGAGCCCGACCACGGTGAGCCCGGTGGCGGTCAGGTGCACGTGGCTGTCGACGAACGCCGGCGCCACGAAAGCGCCCTCGAGGTCGACGACGGTGGCGTCGGGGTGCAGCGCCCGGCCGACGTCATCGGAACCGAGCCAGGCCACCACGCCGTCGCGGATCGCGATCGCGGTGGCGTCGGGCGCCGCAGGGCTGTGGATACGACCGCCCAGCAGCAGCGTCGTCGCAAAGGTGGTCACGAAGGTGACAGGTTAGTCCGTTCAGCTGGCGTGCGGCTGCGCGACGACCGGTGAGCTGTCGATGACCTCGATCACTTCGCCGTCGATGTACTCGCCGCGACCGCGGTAGCGCTCGTCGTGATTGATGTAGATCACCTGGGTCGGGAAATCCATCGGGGTGAGCCGACGGCCGAACAGCGCGTTGGCCGCCGGGCGCACCGCGCGGCGGGTGAACGGCACCAGCATGAGCGCGCCGAGTACCGAGCTGGCCAGCCCGGGAACGACGACCAGGACGGTGCCGAGGGCCACCAACAGGCTGTCGGTGGCCAGCGTCGGGTCGGCGGATCGCGCGCTCAGCGCGTCGGACAACCTGCTGAAGTGCCGGGTGATCTGCGTGCCCGCGATGGCCAGGCCGGCGGCAAAGGTGGCCAGCAGCGCCAGCAACGTCCAAGCCACACCGATGGTCGAGGCCAGGGCTGCCAGCACCGCGACCTCGACCAGGGCATAAACCAGAAATAGTCGCATCGCCATGCACTGGACAACGCGGAAACGCCGGAATTGGTTCCTAGCCGCCGGGAAGCGGCTCAACCTCGATGGCGGCGTGCACCTTCTCGACACCGCCACGGATGATGGCCTGCGGAATCCACCACCAGGCGTGCCACCAGTAGCGCCTGGTCACCATGTCGAAAACACGCTTGGTCTCGGACTTCGGCAGGTTGCGGGCGATGGCCTCGACCGGTTCACCCTTGACCTTTCCGAGCGCACCGCATTTCTGGATGGTGACCCGCGGCGTGTTCTTGATCCGCTTGGTCTTCCACGAGCCATCGTCGGTGCTGATCAGCAGCTTGCCCTCGTGCGGCACGCCCCAGACCGGCGTGGGCTTGGGCCGGCCGTCCTTCGTGAAGGTGGTCAGCAACAGGTACTTCTCGCGGTACACGTCTTCGAATGTCGGAGCCATGGCTACTAGAAGACCACGGTTTCGTTGCCGTGGCGCAGAATGCGGTCCTGACAGTGCCACAGGACGGCCCGGGACAGCACCGCGCGTTCCACATCGGCGCCGAGGCGCACCAGCTCTTCGACGCTGTGCGTGTGGTCGACCCGCACCACGTCCTGTTCGATGATCGGGCCCTCGTCCAGGTCTTCGGTCACGTAGTGCGCGGTGGCGCCGACGAGCTTCACGCCCCGCTCCTTGGCCCGCCGGTACGGCGTGGCGCCGACGAAGGCCGGCAGGAACGAATGGTGGATGTTGATCAGCGGACACCCGATGGCCTCGAGGAACTCGGGCGTGATGATCTGCATGTACCGGGCCAGCACCACCAGGTCGACGTTGCCCTTGAGCAGCTCCAGCTGGCGCTGTTCGGCCTGCTCCCGGATGTCGCGGCTGGCCGGGATGTGCACGAACGGCACGCCGAACGCCCGGACCTGCTCGGCGAGGTCGGCGTGGTTGGAGATCACCATCACCACCGTCATGTCGAGTTCGCCGCGGCGGTTGCGCCACAGCAGGTCGAGCAGGCAGTGGTCGGCGGTCGACGCCATGATCGCCACGCGCTTGGGCCTGGACGCGTCGGTGAACCGGTAGTCCATGTCGAATTCGTCTGCCACGGCCTGGAATTCGCGCTCCAGTTCGGGCTGGGCCGCGGCCAGCCCCGGCAGGTGGAAGACGGTGCGCTGCAGGAAGACGCCGTCTTCCGGAGCCGTCGAGTGCTGGTCCAGCGAGATGATGTTGGCGCCCGAGCGGGTCAGGAACGTCGACACCGCGGCGATGACACCACGACGATCCGGACAGTTCAGCAGTAGCCGCCCGATGTCCTTGTGGCGCGGCAGCTTTGGCGCGCCGGCAGGGAATTGACTCACGCCGCCCGCAGCTCCAGCGCGACGTTGTTCTCCATGCCCCCGCGCAGCTTGGAGAAGAAGTTGAAGGCCTTGCCGAGCAACCCGTAGCGCGTGCCGATGCCGTCGTAGACGTTGCCCAGCTGCGACTTGTCCAGGATGGCCGCCGTGGCCTCGACGGCCTCGCTCTTCGGGTTGCCGCGCATGTCGCACTTGGCGACCGTCACGCGCGGGGTGTTCCGGATCCGCTTGACCTTCCAGGCCTTGGCCTCGGAGATGACCAGCAGCCGGTCACCGTCGGGGACTGCCCAGACCGCAGTCGGCTTGGGCCGGCCGTCCTTGGTGAAGGTGGTCAGCAGGATGTAGTTCGCGGTGGCGACGTCGGCGAAGGTGAGAGCCATGGCGATGAGGTTAGTCGGCAGCTGTGAGGCCAGCGCTCCGAACTGGTTCGCCGACCGCGAAACGCGCGGTTGGCCACAACCGTCGCCCGTGGCAGACGGTCGCCGAACGCAACTGGGCGGCGGTAGATCGGCAGTTCTACCGCCACCCAGTTGCGTTCGGTCACTGCTTCAATGCCGATCGCCGCTCGTGTCGGTGGCCAGTCGTAGCGTCCTGTACCAACCGATCAGGAGGCCGCCGACATGAAGATCCTTGTAGCCACAGCGCTTACTCAAGGGGTTCGCGGAAACGACTACAACTACTGCGTCCCAGGGGAACTCGTGTGGGTTCAGGTTCCCTGTGATCGTGACCGCCGCGACCCTGACGGCGGATGCGGATGCGGCCGGGGTTTTGCCGGTCTCGCCTCACATCGCGCGACGACCACTGCCCGGGTCGTTGATGCGGAGATGACACGAGAAGATCTGGTCCTCGCAATGCGGACCAGCCTCACCGACGGCGGCTGGCCGCCCGAGTGGGCTGAAGAGATCGCGGATGAGAATCTCGCCATGGCCGCGGCATTCGACACTGGGACAGTGATCGAACGTCGACTCGAGGAGTTCTGGCCGCGGACCGCGTGAACCTAGCCCTCCAACTCCCCTTCGGTCTCCAGCAGCACCTGCTTGAGTCCGTCGAGCGTCGCCGACTCTGGCTCGGCCCACATGCCGCGGCCCGCCGCCTCCAGCAGCCGCTCGGCCATGCCGTGCAGCGCCCACGGGTTGGACTCGCTCATGAACTTGCGGTTCTCCGGGTCGAGCACGTAGCTCTGCGTCAGCTGCTCGTACATCCAGTCGGCCATCACGCCCGCGGTGGCGTCGTACCCGAACAGGTAGTCGACGGTGGCCGCCATCTCGAACGCGCCCTTGTAGCCGTGTCGCCGCATGGCGGTCATCCAGCGCGGGTTGACGACGCGCGCCCGGAATACGCGCGTGGTCTCCTCGGACAGCGTGCGGGTGCGGACGGCGTCGGGCCGGGTGTTGTCGCCGATGTACGCGGCGGGGTCCTTGCCGGTCAGCGCCCGGACCGTCGCGACCATGCCGCCGTGGTACTGGAAGTAGTCGTCGGAGTCGGCGATGTCGTGCTCGCGGGTGTCGGTGTTCTTGGCCGCCACCGAGATTCGCCGATAGGCGCGGTTCATGTCGTCGGTCGCCGGGGCGCCGTCGAGACCGCGGCCGTACGCGAAGCCACCCCAGGCGGTGTACACCTGGGCCAGATCGGCGTCGTCGCGCCAGTTGCGGCTGTCGATGAGCTGCAGCAGGCCGGCGCCGTAGGTACCCGGCTTCGAACCGAAAATCCTTGTGGTGGCGCGTCTCTGGTCACCGTGGTCGGCGATGTCGACCTGCGAGTGGGCGCGGATGTAGTTGTCCTCGGCCGGCTCGTCGAGCCAGGCGACCAGCTGGACGGCGTCGTCGAGCATGGTCACCACGTGCGGGAAGGCATCCCGGAAGAAGCCGGAGATGCGGACCGTGACGTCGATGCGCGGGCGGCCCAGTTCGGCCAACGCGATCGGCTCCAGTCCGACCACGCGCCGTGACGCGTCGTCCCAGATGGGCCGAACACCCAGCAGCGCAAGCACTTCGGCGATGTCGTCACCCGCGGTGCGCATGGCCGAGGTACCCCAGACCGAGAGGCCGACGGACTCGGGCCAGCGGCCGTAGTCGGTGCGGTAGCGCTCCAGCAGCGAATCCGCCATCGCCACACCGGTTTCCCACGCCAGCTTCGACGGGACGGCCTTGGGGTCGACGGAGTAGAAGTTGCGTCCCGTGGGCAGCACGTTGACCAGGCCGCGCAGCGGCGATCCCGACGGCCCGGCCGCGATGAAGCCGCCGCCGAGGGCGTGCAGGATATGATCGATCTCGCGGCTGGTCGCGCGCAGCCGCGGCACCACCTCGGTGGCGGCGAACCGCAGCACCTTGGCGACCTCGGCGTTGTCGGTGATGCCGTCGACGGTGGCAGCGTCCCAGCCCGACTTCTGCAGAGCCGCAACCAGATCGCGGGCCTGGCCTTCGGCCGCGTCGACGGCCTCGCGCTCGGCAGATCCGTCTTCAGCGAGCCCCAGGGCTTCACGCAGACCCGGCACGGACTGCTCGCCACCGAACAACTGGCGGGCCCGCAGGATGGCCAGCACCAGGTCCAGTTCGGCCTCACCGTCGGGCGCCTGGCCCAGGATGTGCAGACCGTCGCGGATCTGGACGTCCTTGATCTCGCACAGCCAGCCGTCGACGTGCAGCAGCATGTCGTCGAACACGTCCTCGTCCGGCCGGTCCTCGAGTCCCAGGTCGTGGTCCATCTTGGCGGCACGCATCAACGTCCAGATCTGCTGACGGATGGCCGGCAGCTTGCCGGGATCGAGCGCCGAGATGGTCGAGTGCTCGTCGAGCAGTTGTTCCAGGCGGGCGATGTCGCCGTACGTCTCGGCGCGGGCCATCGGCGGGATCAGGTGGTCGACCAGGACGGCATGCGCCCGGCGCTTGGCCTGCGTGCCCTCACCCGGATCGTTGACCAGGAAGGGATAGACCAGCGGCAGGTCGCCGAGCGCGGCGTCGGTGCCACATGCGGCGGACATGCCGAGGGTCTTGCCGGGCAGCCATTCCAGGTTGCCGTGCTTGCCCAGGTGGATCATCACGTCGGCACCGAAGTGCTTGTTGATCCAGTGGTAGGCGGCCAGGTAGTGGTGACTCGGCGGCAGGTCGGGGTCGTGGTAGATCGCGACGGGGTTCTCCCCGAAGCCGCGGGGCGGCTGGACGATGAGCACGATGTTGTCGGAAACCATTGCGGCGATGACGATCTCACCGTCGGGGTCCTGTGAGCGGTCGACGAACAGGTCGCCCGGCGCCTCGCCCCAGTGTTCGGTGACGGCATCGGTGAGTTCGGCGGGCAGCGTGGCGAACCAGGCCCGGTAGTCCTTGGCGGAGACGCGCACCGGGTTGGCTTCGAGCGCTTCGGTGCTGAGCCAGTCGGGGTCCTGGCCGCCCTTTTCGATCATGGCGTGGATCAGGGCGTCACCGTCGCCGGCGTCGACGCCGGGGATGTCGCCGATGCGGTAGCCGGCGTCGCGCATGGCGCGCAGCAGCGCGACGGCGCTGGCCGGGGTGTCGAGGCCGACGGCGTTGCCGATGCGGGCGTGCTTGGTCGGGTACGCCGAGAACACCAGCGCGACGCGCTTGTCGGCCGGGGCGATGTGCTTCAGCCGGGCATGCCGGACGGCCAGCCGCGCGACGCGCTCGCAGCGCTCAGGGTCGGCGACGTACGAGATCAGGCCTTCGCTGTCGATCTCCTTGAACGAGAACGGCACGGTGATGATGCGGCCGTCGAACTCCGGCACCGCGACCTGCGACGCGACGTCCAGCGGCGTCAGGCCGTCGTCGTTCTCGTCCCATTGTGCACGCGAGCTGGTCAGGCACAGGCCCTGCAGGATCGGGATGTCGAGGGCCGCCAGATGCGCGACGTTCCAGTTGTCGTCGTCGCCGCCGGCGCTCGCGAGGGCGGGCGTCGCGCCGCCGGCCGCCAGCACTGTCGTGATCAGGGCGTCGGCCGTCCCCAGCAGCTCGATGAGCTCGGGCTCGGCGGTGCGCAGCGAGGCGCAGAAGATCGGCAGCGGCCGGCCGCCGGCCTGCTCGATGGCGCCGCACAGCGCGTCGATGTAAGCGGTGTTGCCGGCCAGCTGCTGGGCGCGGTAGTACAGCACCGCGACGGTCGGTCCCGTCGCCTCCGTCTGGCGGTCCAGCAGCCCCCAGCTCGGTGTGGATTCGGGCTCACCGAAGCCGAATCCGGTCATCAGCACCGTGTCCGACAGGAACGAATGCAGATTCACCAGGTTGCTGACGCCGCCGTGCGCCAGGTAGATGTGCGCTTGCAGCGCGACACCGGCCGGGACGGTCGAGTGGCTCATCAGATCGGCGTCGGGCGTCTGCTCCCCCGACAGCACCACGGTGGGGATACCGGTGGCGACGACGGCATCGATGTCGTCCTGCCAGGTTCGATAGCCGCCCAGCACCCGGACGATCGCCAGATCCGAACCCGCGAGGAGGTCCGCCAGTTCCCCGTCGATCAACCGGGACGGGTTGGCCCACCGGTACTCGGCGCCGCTGGCGCGAGCGGTGATCAGATCGGTGTCGGACGTCGAGAGCAGCAGTACGGTCGGCACCGACTATTCGTACCCCACCGGCGATGCCGGCTGCTCCGCGGTGTCGGACGGCGCCTCGACCAGCTGGTTTCGGCCCCCGGCTTTGGCGTCGTAGACGGCCCGGTCCGCGCGGGCCAGCAGTTCGCGGGCGAAACTGCCCGCCGCGGCCCAATCCGACCGGGACATCCCGGCGAATCCGGCCGAGGCGGTCAGCGTCGTGGGCGTACCCGCTACCGGGCCCAGCCCGGCGATGCCGCTGCGCAGTTCTTCGGCGCGCCGCCTGCCGGCGCCGTCGCTGTTGTCGGGACCGCGCCACAGCGCCGCGAACTCCTCGCCGCCGACGCGAGCCACGACGACGTCCTCACCTGCGGTCGCGAGCCGCAGGTACGTGCCGATTGCCCGCAACGCATCGTCGCCCGCCGGGTGGCCGTACCGGTCGTTGAAGCCCTTGAAGTCGTCGACGTCGAGCACCATCACCGCCGCGTACCGGGTCTCCACGGCCGCGTCGAGTCCGTCAAGCGCCTCGTCGAAGGACCGCCGGTTCGCCAATCCGGTCAGCGGGTCGGTTCTGGTGAGTTCGTCGAGCTTGCGCTCATCGAGCCACGCCAGCCGCACCGATCGCTCGAGCTTGTAGGAGAACCGCATGGTCACGGCGACCATGAAGATCGACGTGCCCACGGTGAGCAACCTGTTGCTGGTCCACGGGAACACCCACAGCTCCAGCGCCGACACGAACAGCAGGATCGCCAGCACCGAAGGGGCCAGCAGCCGGAACCGGATCTTCACCACGCACAGGCTCAGCAGCACCGCCGTGGGCATCAGGTACGGGACGACGTCGTAGCCCTGCGGCAGCTGGACCACCCGCTCGTACATCTGGGCACTGGTGATGACGCCGACGGCCGCGATGTACGTGGGAGCGGAGAACCGGTAGAGCCGCGGCGCCAACGCGGTCAGGGCAGCCAGCGTCGCCATCGGCATGATCCCGTAGACCAGCGTGTACACACCGAGTGCCTGCGATTCGGGCGGCATCTTGAGCACGGTCTTGTACGACGACAGCATCGCGAGGCACACCGCGTCCAAGCCCAGCATGATCGCGGCCCGCGAGATGCGCCCCTGCCGGTCGTACACCTTCCGGAACTCTGCTTCCTGCTCGTGCGTGGGCGCGGGCTGCAGTTCGGCTACAGCCGGGGCCGGGGCCGTCGAGCGACGGGGGCCGCGGTGCCTGTCGCGGCTCGGCATGACGGGCAGCTGCGGGTCCGCGACGGCGAGCCGGTCCCGGCCCTCACGCTTGGCCCGGTACAGGGCGGAGTCCGCGCGGCGGAGCAGTTCGACGGCGTTGATGGTGGCCGCGCCGGGTTCCGGGTCGTGCGCCAGGCCGGCCGACGCGGTGACGACGCGCCCGTCGGCGTCGTGAGCGATCGCGAGTGCGGCGATTCCGGACCGGATCTCCTCGGCGCGGGTGGCCGTCGTGGCCGGGTCGGCCGCACACCACACCGCGACGAACTCCTCACCACCGAGGCGGGCGCAGAACTCGTCCACACCGGTCAAGGAGTCGCCCAGATAGGCGCCGACGCGGCGCAGGCAGTCATCGCCGGCCAGGTGACCGTTGCGGTCGTTGAAGCCCTTGAAGTCGTCGACGTCGAGCACCAGCACGGCCAGGCCCTGGCCGGTGCGCCGTGCGGCCCGCGCCACCTCCGTGAGCTGTTCGTCGAAGTAGCGCCGGTTCGGCACTCCGGTCAGCGCGTCGGTGCGGGTGAGGCGGGCCAGCGTGCGGGCCCGCAGCCAGCCGGTTCGGGTCGACCGTTCGAGTTCGTAGGCAGCGCTGAGCGCCACGGTCACCATCCCGATCAAGGCGACGATGTCGAAGAGTTCGTTGCTCGTGGGCTCGAACGCCGAGAGCTCGGTCGCGACGATGCCGGCGAGCCCGGCGAGAATCGCCGGGGCCAGCAGCACGAAGCGGATCTGCACGACGATGAGGCTCATCAGGATCGCCACGGGCATGGCCAGCGGTACGACGTCCAGCCCGTGCCGGATGCACGCGATGCGCAGCACCATGAAGCAGGCGACGTCGATGTACACCGATGCGATGTAGAGCAACGAGGACCACCGCTGCAGTGGGCTGTGGTCTCCGCTGAGCCAGCGCAACACCATGGGCACGACGACGGCCACCAACAGGGAACGGCCCAGTGGCATCACTTCGGGCGGCACCCGCAGCAGGGTGTGGTGAAAAGCGATACCCGCGGTGATGACGATCAGCAGGACGGCCCACATCTCGTGGCGGGCCTTGCGACCCGATTGACCGAAGGTCAGTTGGAACTCGGACTCAAGGGGTTCGCTGAATCGAACCCCGTTGACCATCGCCGACCACATGGACTGCGCCTCCCCTGTCGCGACGGGCCACTTGGCCAGCAGCCTAACGTCGCGGCCTGCGCTGATCAGACCGAACCGGGGTGCGGAAAAAGCAACGGCGGGCGGGTTGCTGTGCAACCCGCCCGCCGGCGGTCTCATCTACCTCGCTGTGGTCAGCGCTGGTTGGTCTCCCACCGCTGGTACCACGTCTTACCCTGGTAGGGCAGGCCCGCGGCCACGATGAGAGCGAAGACGCCACCAACGTACAGAGCGAAATCGGACATTGCGTCCCTCCTTAGGTCATCCGGATGCGATGTAGCAAGCGGAAGTTCGTGTTCAACGGTACGGGCCGATGCCTTGATTACAAGGGACTTGTAAGGCACGGAACAGCCCGGAAACGGCAGTGGCCCACTTCACAATTTGCGGCACAACGTAACGTGGACAAGGTGATTCGCAGCCGTGACGACGACGCCTGCCCGGGCGCCCTGCAGGTGCACCAGGCGGCCGACGGTGACCTGGCCCGCATCCGCCTGGCCGGCGGCATGATCACTGCTGCACAGCTGGAGGCACTGGCCCTTGCGGCGCCCGAATTCGGTTCGCCGGCAATGGAACTGACCTCGCGCGGCAACATCCAGGTACGTGGAATCCACGATGCCGCGGGGCTGGCCGCGGCGGTCGAGGCGGCGGGCCTGCTGCCCTCGGCAACCCACGAGCGCGTCCGCAATATCGTGGCGTCTCCGCTGTCGGGCCGCAGCGGCGGGCTGGGCGACGTCCGCGCCGTCGTGCGCGACCTGGATTCCGGCCTGCAAAACCGCCCTGACCTGGCCGAACTGCCCGGCAGGTTCTGGTTCGGCGTCGACGACGGCCGCGGTGACATCTCGGGCCTGGCGCCCGACGTGAGCACCCATCTGGTCTCTGCCGAGACGGCCGCCGTGCTGGTGGCGGGCCGCGACACCGGGGTGCGGATCGCCGCCACGCAGGCCTCGGAGACCCTGCTGAACCTGGCCCACAGCTTCCAGAACATTCGCGGGAATCGTTGGCGAACAAGCGAATTGGAGCACGCCGACGTACTCCTGGACGCGGCCGGGCTGAACCCGACCGAGCCGGCGGGCGCGACCTGGGCGCCCGTCGACGTTCCGCCGGTCGGCTGGATCACCCAGGACGACGGCCGGATCACGTTGGGTGCCGCCGTCCCGTTGGGTGTGCTGCGGGCCCGCACCGCCGAGTTTGTGGCAGCCATCACCGCTCCCGTGGTGGTCACACCATGGCGCTCGTTACTCATTTGTGACCTCGAAGAGGGCATCGCCGACACCTCCCTGCGGGTGCTGGCCCCCATGGGGCTGATCTTCGACGAGCACTCGCCCTGGCTGTCGATCAGCTCCTGCACCGGCAGCCCGGGGTGCGCCAAGTCACTGACCGACGTGCGCAGTGACGCGGCCGCCGCGGCGGAGTCGGGCGAGCCCGGCGGCCGCCGGCATTTCGTCGGCTGCGAGCGCGCGTGCGGCAGCCCGTCCGTCGGCGAGGTCCTGGTGGCGACCAACTCGGGGTACGAACCGCGCCACCCGTAGGGTTATCGCGTGCTCGACTACGTCCGCGACGCTGCGGAGATCTACCGACAGTCGTTCGCGACCATCCGCGCCGAGGCGGATCTGGCGCGATTTCCCGACGACGTCTCGCGCGTCGTCGTCCGTCTGATCCACACCTGCGGCCAGGTCGACGTCACCGAGCACGTCGCCTACACCGACGACGTGGTGACCCGCACGCATGCCGCGCTGGCCGCCGGGGCGCCGATCCTGTGCGACTCGTCGATGGTGGCTGCGGGCATCACGCGCTCACGCCTGCCCGCGAACAACGAGGTGGTATCGCTGGTCGCCGACCCGGGCGCACCCGCGATGGCCGCGAAACTCGGCAGCACCCGGTCCGCGGCGGCCGTCGATCTGTGGGCCGACCGGCTCGGGGGCGCCGTGCTGGCCATCGGCAACGCGCCGACGGCCTTGTTCCGGTTGCTCGAGCTGCTGGACGAGGGCGCGCCGGTGCCCGCCGCGGTGCTTGGCGGCCCCGTGGGCTTCGTCGGCTCGGCACAGTCGAAGGACGAACTGATCGCGCGACCGCGCGGCATGGACTATCTGGTGGTGACGGGGCGACGTGGCGGTAGTGCCATGGCTGCCGCCGCGGTGAACGCGATTGCGAGTGAACGCGAGTGAGGCTCGCCGAACGAGCAGAAGGTGGACGATGACAACGGGAACTCTCTTCGGCGTCGGCCTCGGTCCGGGCGACCCGGAATTTGTGACGGTCAAGGCCGCGCGCGTGATCGGCGAGGCCGACGTGGTGGCGTACCACAGTGCGCGCCACGGCCACAGCATCGCGCGCCGCATCGCCGAGCCGTATCTGCGCCCCGGCCAGATCGAGGAGCACCTCGTCTACCCCGTGACGACCGAGACCACGTCGCATCCGGGCGGGTACGACGGCGCCATCGAGGACTTCTACGCCGAGGCCGCCGAGCGGATCGCCACCCACCTGGCCGCGGGCCGCAACGTGGCGCTGCTGGCCGAGGGCGACCCGCTGTTCTACAGCTCTTACATGCACATGCACACGCGGCTCACCGAGCGGTTCCACGCCGTCATCGTGCCGGGCGTCACGTCCGTCAGTGCCGCGTCGGCGGCCATCTCGACGCCGCTGGTGCAGGGCGAGCAGGTGCTCACCATCCTGCCCGGCACGCTGCCGGCCGGCGAGCTGCAACGCCGCCTCGCGGACACCGACGCCGCCGTCGTGATGAAGTTGGGCCGCTCGTACCCGGCTGTGCGGCAGGCACTCTCGTCGGCCGGACGGCTGGATGAGGCGTTCTACGTCGAGCGCGCGAGCACCGAGGCGCAGCGGGTGCTGCCGGCCGCCGACGTCGACGAGACGACGGTGCCGTACTTCTCCATCGCGATCCTTCCGGGCGGACAACGTGCGGCCCGCACCGGCGGCAGTGTTGTCGTGGTCGGCCTGGGCCCGGGCGATCCGGAGTGGACGACGACGCAGACCCGCCGCGAGCTGGCGGCCGCCACCGACCTGATCGGCTACGGACCGTACCTGGACCGCGTCCCGGATCGTCCCGGCCAGCAGCGGCACCCGAGCGACAACACCGACGAACGTGCCCGCGCCGAACTGGCCTGCAGGCTGGCCCAGCAGGGCCGGACCGTCGCCGTGGTGTCCTCCGGTGACCCCGGCGTGTTCGCGATGGCGACCGCGGTGCTCGAGGAGGCCCAGCAGTGGCCGGGCGTCCAGGTCCGGGTGGTCCCGGCGATGACCGCCGCGCAGGCCGTGGCCAGCCGCGTCGGTGCTCCGCTCGGCCATGACTACGTGGTGATCTCGCTGTCCGACCGGCTCAAGCCCTGGGACATCATCGCCCAGCGCGTCACCGCGGCCGCCCGCGCCGACTTCGTGCTCGCGATCTACAACCCGGCCTCGAAGACCCGCACCTGGCAGGTGGCCGCGATGCAGGATCTGCTGCTGGAGTACCGCGACCCGAACACGCCGGTGATCATCGGTCGCGACGTGGCCGGGCCGAACGAAACCGTGCGCGTGGTGCGCCTGGCCGACCTCAAGCCGGCCGAGATCGACATGCGCTGCCTGCTGATCGTCGGCTCGTCGCAGACGGTGTGGCACAGCACCCCCGAGGGCGACCGGGTGTTCACCCCGCGGTATTACCCCCACTGATTCGATTGGGCCACTAGGGTTTCCGGACATGAGCGAAAGCCCTCGAGTCACGCGCCTGGTCATGTACAAGCACGGCATGGCGCTGGTCGAACGCAGTGGCCCGGTCGACGGTGATTTCGCCCTGACGTTCCGCCACGCCCAGATGAAGGACGTGCTCAAGTCGCTGTCGGTGGTGGGTACGGGTACCGACCTGGCGGTCGGCGCGGTCTCGTTCGACACCCCCACCGACCCGCACAGCCAACTGGGTGGCCGTGGGGTGCAGATCGAGTCCGGCAATGCGCTGCGCGGACTGTTCGACGGCCTGCGCGGCCGCACCGTCGAAGTCGACTGCGGCGCCATGCGCCATCGGGGCGAGGTGATCGGCGTCGACGAATCGGCGAAGTACCGCCAGGTGCTGGTCCTGCGCACAGACGCGGGGTCGGTCAGCCTGATCGAACTGGCCGACGTCGCTGCCGTCACGCTGGCGGAGGAACCATCGCGCGACAACCTCGAGTACCTGCTGGACCGGTCGCGCGCGCTGACCGCGGGCCAGAATTGTCAACTGGGCGTACAGGTTCGGGGCAGCGGGACCGTCCAGGTGTCCTACGTGGTGCCGGCGCCGCTGTGGCGGCTGTCGTACCGTCTGGTGCGCGATGGTGACGGCCTGGTGTTGACCGCGATGGGCATCGTGCACAACCCGGTCGACGAGGACCTCACCGACATCGCGTTGACGCTGACCACCGGCGAACCGGTCTCCTTCGACATCGACCTGTACGAGAGCAAGCACGCGTATCGGGAGGTTGTCGAGGAAAGCCGCCGCGGTGCGGTGCCCGTGGCCGCCGCCGCGAAAACCCGGTCGCCGGCCGAGGTATCGGCGGCGATGGCGATGCCCGCACCTGCCGGCGCCGGGTTTTTCGATGCGTATGCCGACGCCGTCGACGATGTCGAAACCGCCGACCGCGGTGAGTATTTCGAGTACCGGCTGAGTACCCCGGTGTCACTCAAACGCGGCGGCGCGTCGATGATTCCCCTGGCGGTACAGGCCGTGGACGGCGTCCGGCGCGAACTGGTCTGGACCGGCCATGACCGCTCCCCCGAGATCGTCCTCGTCTTCACCAACACCGCGGGCATCGTGCTCGAGGAAGGCCCCGCCGTCATCTACGAGCAGGACGCCTACGCTGGCGAAGCGATGGTGCCCTTCACCGCCCGCGACGCGAAGGTGCGGCTGCCGTTCGCGAAAGACCTTGCGGTGCGGTGCCGGCACACCTCGACCGTCAGCGACGTCACCGCCCGCGTGCGCCTGGCCCGCGCCGCGCTGGTCCACGAGCAGCGGCGCGAGCGACTCCATACCCTGCGGGTCGAGAACGACCATGCCGAACCGGTCGAGGTGATCTTCGAGATCGTCCGTTTTCAGGGACACCGCGTGGAAGCGCGGGACAACGTCACCGCGATCGCCGACGACGGGACCAACCACCGGATCACGGTCACCGCGGCCGGCCACGGCGCCGTCGAAGCCACGGTGCTGGAAAGCTGGCCGCTGTCCAGCGAGATCGACTACGAGCACCTCGCGCCGGGTCAGCTCGAGGAGTGGCTGGCCGACCGGTCCCTCGACGCCGCCACCATCACCGCGCTCGGCGATGTCCTGGACAAGTGGGCGACCGCCGAGCGGCTGGAGTCGGGCGCCGAGCAGGTCGAGGCCGCGCGCTCGGGTGACTACGAAGCGCAGAGCCGAATCTCCGAGCAGCTCAACGTCCTCGGCACCGACGGCCCCGAAGGCGAGCTACGGCGCCGGCTCATCGTGGACCTCGAGGCGCTGCGGGACCGCAGCACCGCGCAGGGCGAGAAGGTCCGTCAACTCCGCGACAACGCGGAAGCGCACCGGCGGGCCGCTTGGGACGAACTCCAGCGTCTCATCGACGCGCCCTGACCCACGCTTCGGCTTCGTCGACGCTGGCGGCTGTCGCCACGCCGCCGGGCAGCGCCGGCCGGTCCACCATGATCACCGGAACATTCAGCGCCGCAGCGGCATCCAGCTTCGCGCGCGTCATGCCGCCCCCGCTGTTCTTCGTGACCAGGGCATCGATGCGGTGGTCACGCAGCAGCGCCAGCTCGTTGTCGTAGTCGTACGGGCCGCGGGACAACAGGATGTGGTGCTGCGGCGGCAGCGTATCGGCGTCCGGCGGCGTGACGGCACGGATCAGGAACCAGGCGTCCGACGCGCGGAAGGCCGTCGTGCCCGAACGTCCAGTGGTGAGGAAGACCCGTTGGTAGCCGCGGTCTTCGACGGTCTGCGCGGCCTGCCGGTCGTCGGCGACAACGATGGCGTCACCGTGCGGCCACGCCGGCCTCGCAAGGACCAGGTGCGGCAGTTGCAGGCCGGCGCAGGCCCGGGCGGCATTGGCGGTGATGGTGGCGGCGAACGGGTGCGTGGCGTCGACGACGGCGGTGATCTCGTTGTCCTGCAGGTAGGTTCGCAGGCCATCGATGCCGCCGAAGCCACCGATCCGCACCGGGCCCACGGGTAGCGCCGGGTCGGGGACGCGACCGGCCAGGGAACTGATCAGCTCGATGCCGGGGTGCAGCCGCTTGGCCAATGCCCGCGCCTCCGACGTCCCGCCCAGGAGCAGAAGCTTCACCGGTCACCTTCCCAGTGCCTGCGACACAAACGTTCCGCCCGCGACACGCCGTCGGCGGCGTGCCGAACGTCTATCTCGCGGGTTGTTGCCAGTGGCGACTCCGCCATCAATGTGTCGCCCCGCGGCGCCGGCCGCTCGAATACAGGTAGCTGTCGGTGAACCCCTGGGCACCCAGCGCGTCGCCGACGAAGATCACCGCGGTCTTGGTGATGCCCGCCGCTTTGGTCCGCTCGGCCAGCTCGGACAGCGCGCAGGTGATGACCTGCTCGCTCGGCCAGCTGACGAAAGCCACCACCGCGCAGGGAGTTTCGGGGCAGTACCCACCCTCGAGCAGTTGGGGGACGATGTTGTCGATCTGCGCAGCCGCCAGGTGCAGTACCAACGTGGCGCCGGGCCTGGACAGGGTCACCAAATCCTCGCCGTGCGGCATCGCGGTCGACAGTGTCGCGACCCGGGACAGGGTGACGGTCTGGGCCACGCCGGGCACCGTCAGCTCTCGCCCGAGTGCCGCGGCGGCAGCGGCGAAAGCCGGTACGCCGGGCACGATTTCGTAGTCGATACCGAGCTCGTCCAGCCGCCGGCACTGTTCGGCCACCGCGCTGTAGATCGACGGATCCCCCGAGTGCAGGCGCGCCACGTCGAGTCCGGCTTCATGTGCGGCGACCAACTCGCCGATGATCTGCTCCAGGT
Source organism: Mycobacterium sp. SM3041 (assembly GCF_039668335.1). Classification (NCBI taxonomy): domain Bacteria; kingdom Bacillati; phylum Actinomycetota; class Actinomycetes; order Mycobacteriales; family Mycobacteriaceae; genus Mycobacterium; species Mycobacterium sp. SM3041. The sequence goes on from NZ_JAYXBQ010000076.1 coordinate 77,624, forward strand.
TGAGCGGACCGGTGTCGACGATGCGCGCGTCGGGCGGGCATTCCGCCAGCAGGTCGTCGGGCATGATCGAGCCGGCGTACAGACAGACCCGACACGACCGCAGCAGCCGCTGCCCGCGCACGGTGATGAGATCGGCGGCGCCGGGTCCCGCACCGATGAAGTACACCGTCATTTCTTGACCACCGTCCACTGGGTTATCGGCAATGCCGGGCGCCAACCGGTGAAGCCACCGAGCGGTTCGCCGTGATAGTGCTGGAAGCGGCGCAGTTCGCCGCCCAGCTTCGAATAGAGCTGCACCACAAAGGCTTCCGACTCTGCCGTCACCGCGTTGGCGACCAGCCGGCCGCCGGATTCGAGCGCGTCGAAGCAGGCGTCGAACAGCCCCGGTTGGGTCAGGCCACCACCGATGAAGATGGTGTCCGGGCCGGCCACATCCTGGAATCCTTCCGGCGCCGCGCCGCGCACGTCCACGGTGACGCCGAACTTGGTGACATTGTTGACGATCCGCTCGCGGCGCACCTCGTCGCGCTCGAACGCGACGGCCCGGCCGCCCGATGCGCGACACCATTCGATCGCGATGCTGCCCGACCCCGAGCCGATGTCCCACAGCACGCGGCCGGGGCGCGGCTGCAACGCGGTCAGCGCCAGCGCCCGAATGGTCTGTTTGGTGATCTGCCCGTCGTGGTCGAAGGCCGTGTCCGCCACGACCGTCCCGATGCGCAGGTCGGGTGCGTACCGCACGGCAATGACATTGAGTGCGTCGACGTGCGGGTCACTGGCGTCCCACTCCCCTGCCGTCATCGTGGTGATGCGTTCGGCCGGGCCGCCGAGCTGTTCCAAAACCGTGAACTCCGATTGGCCACGACGGGTTTCGGTGAGCAGCCGGGCCAACGCTCGCGCCGTGTCGGCTCCTTTGGACAACACCACCGCGCGACCACCGGGGCGGATGGCGGTGTGCGGTGCGGCGTTGACGAGGCTGATCACCTCGGTGTCTTGCACACTCCAGCCCAGTCGCGCGCACGCCAGCGTCACCGAGGACACGTGCGGCAGCACCGTCACACGGTCCCGGCCGAACAGCCGGATGAGGGTTGCGCCGATGCCGTGCAGCATCGGGTCGCCGGACGCCACGACGTGCACGTCCCCCAGCCCGTCGAACAACGTGGGCAGGGCCGCCAGCATCGGCGACGGCCAGGCCCGCCGCTCGGCGGTGACGTCGGCGTCCAGCAGGTCCAGCTGTCGCGGACCGCCGAAAATCACTGTCGCGCTGTGTAGTTCGTCCCGGGCGGCCTGGCCCAGTCCGGCCATCCCGTCGGCGCCGATGCCGACGACGGTGATCTTGCCTTCGTTCCCGGTCATCGGTGCCCTCTGCTCTTCGCGCAAGCGCTCATCGCGGCATCTTCCGCCAGATGGCGTTCGGCACAAAACGAGTCGCGAAGATCAGCGGGCGGATACCCCACGGCACCCAGACCGCGGCCTTGCCCTTGCGCAGCGCCGTCGCGGCAGCTTCGGCGACCTGCGCGGGCGTGCTCGACATCGGTGCCGGGTCCATGCCCTCGGTCATCCGGCCGATCACGAAGCCCGGCCGCACGATCAGCAATTGGATGCCCGTGCCGTGCAGCGCGTCGGCCAACCCGCACGCGAAGCCGTCCAGGCCCGCCTTGGCCGAACCGTAGACGTAGTTGGCCCGGCGGATCCGCGCGCCGGCGATCGACGAGAACACCACCAGCCGTCCCCGGCCGGCGGCGCGCATGCGCTGCGTCAGCAGCGTCAGCAGGTTCACCTGGGCCACGTAGTCGGTGTGGACGACGGCCACCGCGTGCGCGGCATCGTCCTCGGCCCGGGCCTGGTCACCGAGGACGCCGAAGGCCAGGACCGCGGTACCGATGGGCCCGTGCCCGGCTTCGATCGCGCTGACCAGCGCGGCATGCGAGGCCAGGTCGTCGGCGTCGAACTCGCAGGTGTGGACCTCCGCAGCGCCGGCCGTGCGCACCGCCTGCACCTCGTCCACCAGTTGATCGGCCCGGCGCGCGGCCAGCACCACCGTGTTGCCCGGCGCCAGCCGGATGGCCAGTTCCAGGCCGATCTCACTGCGGCCGCCGAAGACGACGACCACCTCGCCGCCGGTATCCGCCGTGTCGTTCACGGCTGCGATTATCACCTGCGCTACTTTTGGTGATGATGGCGAAGGCAACGACACGGCTCACCAGTGACGCGCTGGCATTCCTCACCGAGCGTCATCTGGCGATGCTGACCACCCTGCGGTCGGACAATTCCCCGCACGTGGTGGCGGTCGGTTTCACCTTCGATCCGAAGACCCACATCGCGCGCGTCATCACCACCGGCGGGTCCCAGAAGGCCCTCAACGCCGCCCAGCGCGGTGTCGCCGTGCTGAGTCAGGTCGACGGTGCCCGGTGGCTGTCCCTCGAAGGCAAGTCGACCGTCAGCAACGACGCCGACGCCGTCCGCGACGCCGAACTGCGCTACGCCCAGCGCTACCGCACGCCGCGGGTGAACCCGCGGCGCGTGGTGATCGAGGTCCGCATCGAACGCGTCCTCGGCTCCAGCGAGCTACTGGACCGCGGCGAGGCGTAGTCCGCTTTTCAGTCTCGGCTCCGGAGACCTGCCGATTGTGGTGACGGTCCGACGCCCAGCGCAATCGCTCTGATTTCAACGGTTCCGGGTGACACGTGTGCAGGTGCCGCAGCGGATGCGGCACCGCCGGCGCGACGTGGTGTCGTGCCGTTGAGCGTCAGTGACGCTGTATCACCTTGCGGGACTGTCACTTTCGCCACCCTCGTCTCCGCTCTCCGCCGGGTAGAGCGTCGGATGCCAGTAGTGGTTGGTTCTTGGCTGGCCCACATCTAAGAGTGGTGGTGGGGTCCAGTGGATGCGGCCGTCGGGGCCCATGGTGGTGGTCCAGCCGCCGGTGTCGGCCAGGCGATTGTGGGGCCCGCAGGCCAGGGTGAGGTTGGTGATGTCGGTGGGTCCGTCATCGCGCCAGTTGGTGTTGACGTGATGGGCCTGAGAGCGCGATGCGGGGGCGGTGCAGTTGGGTTTGGTGCAGCCCAGGTCGCGGGCGAACAAAGCGAAACGTTGGGCGACAGTGGCGGTACGACGTGCTCGGCCCATGTACAGCGGTTGTTCGGTGTGGTCGTCAAAGACGACGAGGTAGTGGTCGGCTCCGGCGGCGGCCATCTGAACCAGGTCTTTGACCGGGAGTTTCGTGCCGGTGTGCGTGAGCGCCATGCCGGTGCGCTTCTCGAGGTCGGTGACGGTACAGGTGCCGATCACCGCGACAGGAAATCCGTTGTGTTCGCCGAGCATGCCGGTCTTCAGGATCATGCGGCCGACCATCTTGTACGCGTCATGGCGGCGCTGGGCGGCGGTACGGGTGTCGTTGTCGATCTGTTCCTGGGTCGGTGTACCCGAGATGCAGGGCACGGCGTCGGCGGGGTTGCACATGCCGGGGGCGGCCCATTTGTCGTAGATCGCATCCCAGTAAGCACGGGTCTCGGCGTCGATGGTGCCGCTGACCTCGGAGGTGCCATCGGAGCGCTGCTTGCCATGGTTGATGGCGCGTTTCGGGTCGGGTTCAGAGTCGTCAGGCTCGGGCCCGTCCTGATCCAGCCGATACAACAGATCAGCAGCGACTTTGCGGAGGTCCTCGGGGGTTTTGATTCGGGCATCGGCCACCAGATCCGCCTCACACTGGGCGAGAGTGACCGGGTCGGCCGCCCACAACGGCAACTTCCCGAAAAACCAGGTGATCACCTGCACATGCTCACCGTTGATCGCACCCTCACCGAGCGCGGCGGCGACCAGCTCCCACACCGGACCCAACGGCTCCCCGGTGATCGCTGACCGCGGGCCCAGATTATCCGTATCGCGGACCCGGCGGCGGGCCTCCTCCCGACTGATCCGCAACCGCACATGCAACACCTCAGGCCAATCCTTGGCCCCGATCCCCTTGGCCGCGGCCTGGGTCTGTGCCGCCGCCAGAATCTGGTGATCGACCGCCTCGGCCGCGCACTTAAGGGTTTCGCGGCGCGACTGCACCTCCAACAGCGTCCGCACGTCCAGGCCGGTGTAGTCGAGATTGTTGACCGCCACGACCGCGTCCTCGAGCGCCGCGTAGGCGGTCAGGACAGCGGCACGGTCGGAAGGCATATTCGAACAATAGTTCGACTCGCCGACAATTCGGTGTGACGAAAGAGACCCTAGTTGCCCAGCGTGACCAGCGCAAACAAAGTGACCAAAGTTTTTTGGCGCACGACGACTCAGGACAAGAGCAACCTGATTGTTCGGCCAGCACTCGGTCGGCGAGATGTCCGCAGACGCGACACCGAGACTGCAGCCATCAGCAAAACCGACCACCAGACGGCCACGGTCCACAACTGCGACAACTATTCGTCATAAGATGCTCAGCGTCCCCAGACCGGCAGGAGCATCGATGGCACGCGGCACTCCGCTGGAAGACAGCGCACGCGCAGGCTCACCGCCCACCGACCGCGTCGTCAGCATCATCGAACTCCTGGCGCAGCAGTCCGAACCGAGTTCGGTGGCCTCCATCGCGTCCCGACTCGACCTCAACCGAGCGACCGTCACCTCGATCCTGCTGGCCCTGGAGCGCGCGGGTTGGGTTGTGCGCCTTGCCGATCGGAGTTACACGCTCGGACCGGGCATGCTCGGTGTCGCCGAGGCCGTGCGCAATGCCCTGCCCCTGCCGGACAACCACACCGAGGTCCTGCAGGACCTGGCACATGCCACCAAGTGTGGCGTGTCGCTGGCCATGGTCGGCACCACCGAGATGACGTTCGTCAGCGTGGTGCGCGGCGTCGGCCACATCCCGGGCGGTGTGAGTGTCGGCGTCCGCCTACCGTTGACGCCGCCGGCCGGTGCGACGGTGATCGCGCGCCGCGACGCGGCGAGCCAACAACAGTGGCTGGCCGGGGCACCACAGGAGCAGCGCGCCGAGTTCGGCAACCTGCTCGACCAACTCCGCAGGGACGGCGTCGCGATATTCGATTTCGGCGATTCCAGCCCCGAGGTGCTGGGCGTACTGGGCGATGTCGCCGAACTGCTCTCCGAGCACCCCCGGCGCAGTGCGCTCCGGCAGCGCGTTTTCGAGACACTGGTCAGCCTCGGCGGTAAGCCTTACAGCACAGCGCAGCTCGAGTCCCCCGAGCCATTGGCCGTGAGCTATCTGAGCACCGCCGTGGACAACGCAGCCGGCCATCCCGCCTACGAGATACAGCTCGGGCCGCTGGATCCGTCGGTGAGCGCCGCCGATCGCGCGCGGTACATCCACGAATTGCGCTCGGCCGCAGCAAAGCTCAGCCAGCACTAGTCATCACCACTGCGCCACCCGCCGGTCAACCGGCGGGCACTTTCGCGACCCACTCACCGGAAATCAATGCTTGCGCGGCTGTCGCCGGGATGCTTACCATCTGCCCGTCGCCAATTATTTGGCACTCAACTGACAACTATTCGTCACTATATCGGGAGCATGGATGGACACAGCGACGACGCTGCATCGCATTGGTAGCTCGGCCGGATCGGGTCACGCCCGGTTCATCGGCCGCGTAGGCGCACTGGCCGTTGCCCTCGGCATCGGCATCGCCGTCGCGAACAGTCCTGCCATCTGCCTCGCCGACACCGGCACCAGCACCGGCACCTCCGCGTCGTCGACCGACAAACCGTCGCCGGCCACCAAGCCGAAGGCGGAGAAGCCCACCAAGAAGGCGAAAAAGCCCAAGCGCCAGAAGGATTCGGCGGCCAAGAGCGATCGGGACGCAGCCTCCGCCACGACACCGGACCAGCCCGGGGACACCGAGACCCCGAAGCCCGGCGACAGCGACACCGCCGAACAGAAGCCGGCCACGACGAAGCCCGGGTCCGGCAACCCGGCCGAAACCGCGAAGCGGACGATCAAGAAATCCCGGCAGAACCAACTTCGCAACGCGATACCCAAACCTGCCGTGTCGGTCCCCCAGCCGACCGCCGCGACGAGCCAGACCAAACCCAAGACGAACCCGGCACCCACCTCGACCGCGGCGGTCACCGCCGCGAAACCAGCTGCCGCGCAGGCACCTTCAGTGGATTCCGCCGCCAACACCGTCTCGACGGCCCTGTCCGCCGCCGCGACCGAGATCAACGCCCTCACGGCGACAACGCATCCCGTCTCCACGGCGGCCACCGGCGGCAACTTCGTCACGCACGTGGTGTCGAGCCTGCTGGGCGCAATCGGGTTGGTCCCGCACGCCGGAACCAGCCCCGCCGCTCCGCCGCAGGCGCCGGTGTTGTGGACCCTGTTCAGCTGGATTCGCCGCGAGATCGGCAACACCTTCTTCAACTCCTCGCCGCTCATCAACTACAAGCAGACCGAGACCAGCCAGACTTTCGGTGGTGTCATCAAGGGCGACTTGAAAGCCACCGACGCCAACGGCGACAAGCTCACCTACACCGTCGACAAGGGCCCGACGAAGGGCAGCGTGACGGTCCGTCCGGACGGCACCTTCACGTACACCCCAAGCGACGCACTGGCATTCAGCGGCGGCACCGACTCGTTCACGGTCACCGTCGACGACCGGCCCGGCAATCCGTTCCACATCAACCTGCTGAAGCTGTTCCAGCCGAACGCCGGCGCCACCACCACCGAGACCGTCACCGTCACGGTGAAGCCGACCAGTCCGCTCGGCACCGCCGACCAGATCGCGCTGGAACAGAAGGCCCAGGAGATCGTCAACACCCCGCAGGTGCAGGCCGCCATCGAGGCACTCAAGCAAGCCTGGCTGGCGCATGCGCAGCAGCGGTTCGGCCTCGTCGGCGGCGTCGATGCCGAGAACCTCGCATTGCTGGACGCAGCCGCCCGGGAACATGCACTCAATGCCGCGATGACGGTCGTCAACAACGACCCCGACAACCCACTGGTGATGGCCGTCGATATGCGGGCACACAGCTGGTACGGCACCGACACCCCCGGCGGCCGGTTCATCTACGACAACCCCGACACCATCTACCGCACCATCCCGGTGCGCAGCGGTTCGACGTACGTCATCAGCGGCAAGTACCTCGGCGGTGTCCCTGTCGACGGCAACTTCGGCGTCTACGCCGACATCAGCGACGCTCTGCCGATCGGCAACCTGGCGGCGAAGGACCTCGTCGTCAACGCCGACGGCACGTTCACCATCACAGCGGACGGCAATCCCACCCAGCCGGGACAGACCAACCACATCTATCTACCGCCGGAGGCCCAGCAGATCTTCGTCCGGTACACGATGGCGGACTGGACCACCGAATCAGCACCGAGCCTCACGGTCACCCGCACGGGCGGTCCGGCGGGCGCCCCCGCGGAGAGCTTCGACGAGATGGTCGCCCACACCGTCAGCATCGTCCAGAATTTCCAGACGAGCGCGCACAATACGGCGCTCGACATCGTCACCCTCAACCTGCAGACCGGCCAGCTCAAGCCGCCCAACACCCTGATGCAGCCGTTCAACTTCCCCGGCACGCTGGTGTCACAGAAGCAGAGCCTCGGCTACTTCCAACTGGCCGACAACCAGGCTCTCGTCATCACGATCAACCCCGGCAACGCCGGATACTTCGTGGTGCCGGTGACCAACGACTGGGAACTGTCACCCGGTGACGGCACCGCGCAGACGAGCCTCAACAACGCGCAGTCCATCGCCAACCCGGACGGCACCTACACCCTCGTCATCTCCCCCGACGACCCCGGTGTGGCCAACTGGGTCTCCACCGGCGGCCTCAACCAGGGCACCCTCTACATCCGGTTCCAGGCACTCGACGCCACCTCGTCGGCCGTGCCGATGATCGTCTCGCAGCAGGTCGTCACCCTCGATCAGCTCGGCACCGTGCTGCCGGCCGGCACCAAGTACGTGACCGACGCCGAACGACAGGCCCAGCTCGCCGCCCGCCAGGACGGCTACAACGACCGCTTCGGCCCCTTCCCGCAGATCACCACAGGAGCACAGTCCGCATGACCGCCACCGCCGTCACCTTCACCCCCGGTTCCGCCGCCACCTGGCGCAGCCCGTGGGCCATGTATGCCGCACTGCGCGAACACGATCCGGTCCACCGCGTTGTTCACGAGCACGCCCCGGACAAGGACTACTGGGTGCTGTCGCGCTACGCCAACATCTCCGCGGCGGCCAAGGACCACGAGACCTTCTCGTCGGCCGAGGGCCTCACCTTCAACTACGACGACATGGAAGCCGTTGGGATCAAAGACAATCCGCCGATGGTGATGCAGGACCCGCCGGTCCACACCACCTTCCGGCGGCTGGTGGCCAAGGGATTCACCCCACGGCAGGTCACCGCGATCGAACCCAAGGTGCGCGAATTCGTGGTGGACCGCATCGAGAAGTTGCGCGCCAAGGGCAGCGGCGACATCATCACCGAGTTTCTCAAACCCATGCCCACCATGGTGGTCGCGCATTATCTCGGTGTCCCGGAAAAGGATTGGGACCGGTTCGACGCGTGGACCGATGCCATCGTCGCCGCCAACTCCACCGGGCACCAGCCCGCGGCCGCCCCCGCCATCGCCGAATTGTTCACCTACTTCAACGAATTGATCGCCTACCGCCAGGAGCATCCCGAGGACGACACCGTCTCGCACCTGGTGGCAGCCGGCTTCGGCGCCGACGGCGACATGTCCGGAATCCTGTCCATCCTGGGCTTCGCGTTCACGATGATCACCGGCGGCAACGACACCACAACCGGAATGCTCGGTGGCGCAGTGCAACTGCTCACCGCCCGCCGCGATCAGCGACAGCTCCTGATCGACGACCCGGCACTCATCCCGGATGCCGTGGAGGAACTGCTGCGGCTCACCTCGCCGGTGCAGGGCCTGGCACGGATGACGACCCGTGACGTCGAGATCGAGGGCACCACGATTCCGGCCGGCCGCAAGACCTTCCTGCTGTACGGCTCGGGCAACCGCGACCACCGGCAATGGGGACCCGATGCCGAGGAGCTGAACGTGCTGCGCCGCCCCGCTCAAATCCTCACGTTCAGCCACGGCAACCACCACTGTCTCGGCGCAGCGGCGGCCCGCATGCAGGCTCGCGTCGCGCTCGAGGAGCTCCTGACCCGGTGCCCGGATTTCGACGTGGACGCCGACGCGGTCGAGTACGCCGAAGGCAGCTATGTGCGCCGCCCCACGCACCTTCCGTTCACGGCGGGGTCATGAGCCGGGTGGAGGTCGACCCCGAGATCTGCATCGGCATGGGCATGTGCGAGGGCATCAGCGCAGCGTTCCGGGTCGGCGACAGCGGCACGGTCGACATCGGTGACACCGCCGATGTCGACCCGGTGGTGTTGCGCCGGGCCGTGGCGGCGTGTCCGACGGGTGCGTTGCGCATGGCCGACGACGTGTAACGCGGCACCACAACCGGCCCGCCGACGGCAACCAACCGGCATGACGCACGTCACCCGGGCATGGTTCGATCTAAGACGCCATGACTATCGCGAGCCCTTTCCCCGAGGTCCAGATCCCGACCACGGCTGTCTCCGAGTACATCTTCGGTGATCTGGCCGAGTCGGACGCCGATCGCATCGCCATCACCGAGGTCGCAACCGGTGCCGAGTACACCTACCGCGAACTGGCGGGCCGGATCGAGGCGTTCGCCGGCGCGCTGGCCGCCCGTGGCCTGGGCGTCGGCGACGTGGTCGGCCTGCTGGCGCCGAACAGTGCCGCGTTCGCCGTCGCCTTCCACGGCATCCTCCGGTCCGGTGCCACGGCCACGACCATCAACGCGCTGTTCACGGCGAAGGACGTCGCGAAGCAACTGACCGACTCCGGGGCCGCCATGCTGATCACCGTCACGGCGCTGGCGCCGCAGGCGCTGCAGGCCGCCGCCGAGGTCGGGCTGGCCGCCGATCGTGTCGTCGTGCTCGACGGCCCGGGCACGGCGGCCGACGGTCATCCCAATGCCGCCGAGCTGCTCGACGCCGCGCTACCCGCACCCGAGGTCAGCTTCGACCCGGCGACGCATCTGGCGGCCCTGCCCTACAGCTCGGGCACCACGGGAAACCCCAAGGGCGTCATGCTCACCCACACGAATCTCGCGGCGAATGTGGCGCAGATTCGTCCGATCCAGGGCCTGGTTCCCGAGGACCGGGTACTCGCGGTGCTGCCGTTCTTCCACATCTACGGCATGACGGTGCTGCTCAACTCCGTCCTGCATGCCCGGGCCCGGCTGGTGATCATGCCCAGCTTCGATCTCGCGCTCTTCCTCAAGACCATCCAGGACCACAAGTGCACGTTCGCGTTCATCGCGCCGCCGGTCGCGGTGGCGCTGGCGAAGCACCCGATGGTCGACTCGTACCGGCTCGATTCCCTGAAAGGGCTCATGTCGGGCGCCGCGCCGCTCGATGACGACCTCGGCATGGCGGTCTCCGACCGGCTCGGCTGCCCCATCGTGCAGGGCTACGGCATGAGTGAGCTGAGCCCGGTGAGCCACTGCATGCCGTTCGACGGCGGCCGCGAACTCGTCGGCGCCGTGGCACCGTTGAGCTCGTGCGGCTGGACGGTGCCGAACGCCGTCAGCAAGATCGTCGACCCCGATACGGGCGCCGAGATCGACCGGCCCGAGCACGGTCTCAGCGAGGTCGGCGAACTGTGTTTCCGCGGACCCAACGTCATGGCCGGCTACCTCAACAACGACGCCGCCACCCGCGAGACCATCGACGACGACGGCTTCCTGCACACCGGCGACCTGGCCCGCGTCGACGCCAGCGGCTGCATCTACATCGTCGACCGGCTCAAGGAGCTCATCAAGTACAAGGGCTACCAGGTGCCGCCGGCCGAACTCGAGGCCGTGCTGCTGACGCACCCCGGTATCGCCGATACGGCAGTGGTCGGGGTCCGTGATCCGGAGTCGGGCGAGGAAGTGCCCAAGGCATTCGTGGTGCTGCAACCGGAGTCGGCGTTGACGGGCGACGAGATCATGGATTTCGTCGCCGGCCAGGTCGCGCCGTACAAGAAGGTGCGGCAGGTCGCGTTCATCGATGCGATCCCGAAGTCCGCGGCCGGCAAGATTCTGCGCCGCGAACTGCGCGACATCCGCGAGGTCTAGCGCGGGATCGGCTGGCCGATGTCGCGTGCGGCCCGGGCCTGGCGATATCCGACCACGAGCCCGATGAGCGGCATCAACACCAGGCCGGCCAGTCCGAACAGATCGCCGCGCACCCCGATCGGCTCGGCGGCGGCCCACACCGGGACACCGGTGTGATCGGCCGACAGCAGATCCGCTTCGCCCTCCACAGGTGGCGCGGCCGGCGCCTGTACTTCGACGGCCGGTGGGGCCGCCGGGGCCGCCCACCACGAACTCCCCGCCGTCGTGCCGGTGTGCTGTTCGGCGGCGACGACCGGCACCGGCGGGTTCGGGGGTGTGAACACCGGCACCGCAGCGGGGCTGTCGGAACCGCTGCCCGACTGGGCGCCGGGCGCGGTGTTGTTGCCCTTGCCGTTCGCCTTCGAGGATTTGCCGGTGTTGGTCTGACCGGCCACCGACGAATTGGCGCCGGAATTGCCGCGTGAACCCGAGCCACCGTTGCCGGAGTTGCCGCCGCCGTTGGCGCGCGGCGAGCCGCTCTTGCTGGAACCAGTCTTGCCGGAGCTGCTGTTGCCACCGTTGCCGTTGGACCCGCCGGGATCGGCGGCGGCGACGGCCATCGAGGGGCCGGCCATCACCAGAAACGCCGACACCGAAAGACCGGCAACCGTCAGCAGCGCATCGTCACGGCGCATGTCTGCCCCCGATCAGTTCCGCTGAGTGGCAACCCCCTGCGCACTCCGGTTCCTCATCATGGCATGCCACCGGGCCGGGGTTGACGATTTCCGCAGTCGTCGCGGGTCAGGGTTCAGGCGGCGTCCGGGTCCTGTGCGATGCCGTCCGCGGCCTTGCGCAGCAGCGTCAACGCGGTGCGCGCCCACGTCTGCGTCGCGCCGGCGAGCCCGCAGGCGGGCGTCAGGCCGACGCGCTCGCGCAACACCGTCCGCGGGAATCCGAGCCGGTCGGTGACGCTCGCCGCGGCGGCGGCCACCGTTTCGACCGGCACCGGCCGCTCCGGGGCGACGCCCGGCAGGACGCCCAGCATGATGGTCCGGCCTGCCTCGACCCACTCCCCGATACCGTCGAGGTCTGCCGCGGTCAGCTTGGTCACGTCGATGGAGATGGCGCTGAATGCGGTGCGCGCCAGGGTTTTCCACGGCACGTCTGCAGCGCACACGTGAATGCTCGTCTGTCCCCCGACGGTCGCGATGCACTCGTCGAGCAGACTCGCGGCCAACAGGGCGTCGACCGGCGCCACCGGCGACATCCGGGTCACGCCGGCCAGCCGCCCGGCCAGTGCGGCGGGCAGTGACGGCTCGTCGAACTGCACGACGACGTCGGCCTCGCAGCGCCGCGCGACCTCGGCGCGATGATGTGCGACACCCTCGGCGAGGGAGCCGGCCAGGTCCCGCAGTGCGCCGGCATCGGTGATGGCCCGGTGGCCGCCCGGCAGTTCGAGTTCGGCGGCCAGCGTCAGCGGACCGGGGACCTGCACCTTGATGGTCCGTCCGGTCCCCCGCAGTCCGGCCTTCTCCCACGCCTCTTCGAGCGCGTCGACGTCTTCGTCGAGCAGACCCGTGGCGCGCCGCACGACGGCGCTGCGGCCGGGTGCGATGCGGTAACCGCGGGGCACGGTGTCGATGCCGATGTCGACGAGCAGCGCACCCGCCCGTCCGATGATGTCGGCGCCGACGCCACGTGCGGGCAGTTCCACCAGATGCGGCAGCGCGGGCAGTTCACCGACCACGACTGCCGCCGCTTCCCGGGCAACCGTCCCCGGCCACGAGCCGATACCGGTTGCCTGGGCGAAAACAGTCACGCCGCCAACACTATTCGATGGGGTCTGCGGCCGGATCTTCCACGTAGCTCCGCAGCCGGTCCAGGGCCCGGTCCCAGCGCTTCGACAGCGCGGTCAGGTACTCACTGGCCTCGGCGAGCGGGTCCGGCTGGATCCGCCAGATGCGCTCGCGCCCGTGCCGGCTGCTGGTCACCAGCCCCACCGCCTCCAACAGCAGCAGATGTTTGGTGGCCGCCTGCCGGGTCACCGGAATCACCTGTGTCACTTGCAAAGTCGAGCACGGGCCGGCCTCGCAGAGCCGCACTACGATACGCAGCCGATTGGGGTCGCCGAGCGCGTCGAACAACGGCGCCCGGTCTTCGACAGCCGTACTCACACGAGTTCGTCCAGGTACTTGCGTACCAGTTTCGTCTGGGCTTCCCAGCCGCCACTGTTGGCTTCGAACGCCGCGGCCCGGCGCTCGGCCGGGATGTTGTCGAACCCGGACTCGACGATCTGCAACAACACACCGTCGGCCGTCTCGGTGAGTGTGAACTCGACCAGCGTGGTCGGCTCGTCGTCGTAGTCGGCGTCCGGTTCGACGGCGTACGGATGCCAGCGGAAAGCCAGACGACGGGGCGGTTCGACCGCGACGATCTGCCACACCGACGATTTACCGGCGTGCGGCTCCTGCGCGGCAGCGACCTCGTCGTCGACCTCGGTCGGGGTGATCACCCCGGTTACGGACTCGCCCGCGACGAACGGTCCGTCGAACCGGATGCCGAACCAGCGACCGAACTCGTCGGAGTTGGCGATGGCGCGCCACACCCGGTCGAGCGGGGCGCGCAGGGTGACTTCTTTTTCGATGCGATCGGAATTCATAAGCAACCTCCTGGTTGCCTATCACGTTACGACCGCACTCCAGGAAACGCAACCATTTGGTTGCCTTGGGATGGCGTCAGCGCGTGATCGTGGCGCTGGCGATGACCTCGTCGCCGTCCGGGTCGCGGCGGTAGAGCACCATGGTCTGACCAGGGGCGACGCCGCGCAGCGGAGTGCGCAGCTGCACGTCGAGCACGCCGTCGGCGAACTCGGCGACCGCGTCGGCCAGCCCGCCGTGCGCGCGCACCTGGACCAGGCATTCCACCGGCCCATCGAACGGCACACCCGAGGTGAACACCGGACGCTCGCCGGTCAACGAGTGGATCTCGAGATCCTCGACACCGCCGACATGCACCGTCCCGGTCTCGGCGTCGATGCCCGTGACGTAGCGCGGCAGGCCGTCCGGCCCCGGGCCGGCGATGCCCAGGCCCTTGCGCTGGCCGATGGTGAAGCCGTGCACGCCGTCATGTTCGGCGAGCTTCGTGCCGCCCGCGTCGACGACCGCGCCCGGCCGGATGCCGATACGCGCACCGAGGAAGGCGCGGGTGTCACCAGACGGGATGAAGCAGATGTCGTGGCTGTCCGGCTTGTCCGCCACGGCCAGCCCGCGGTCGGCGGCCTCCTGCCGGATCTGCGGCTTGGGGGTGTCACCGATCGGGAACAGCGCATGGCTGAGTTGTTCGGCCGTCAGCACCCCGAGGACGTAGGACTGGTCCTTGTCCGCGTCGACGGCACGGCGCAACCGGCCGTCCTCCAGCCGCGCGTAGTGGCCGGTCGCCACGGCGTCGAACCCCAGCGCCAGCGCACGGGCCGACAGCGCCGAGAACTTGATCTTCTCGTTGCAGCGCACGCAGGGGTTCGGCGTCTCGCCGCGGGCGTACGACTCGACGAAGTCGTCGATGACGTCTTCCTTGAAGCGGTCCGCGAAATCCCAGACGTAGAACGGGATTTCGAGGATGTCGGCGACGCGGCGGGCGTCGCCGGCGTCCTCCTTCGAGCAGCAGCCGCGCGACCCGGTGCGCAGGGTGCCGGGCGCGGTGGACAGCGCCAGATGCACGCCCACCACGTCATGGCCGGCGTCGACCATGCGCGCCGCGGCCACCGAGGAGTCCACTCCCCCGCTCATCGCTACCAGAACCCGCATGACTACCTTCCCAACCCGGCACTGGCCAGTGCGGCCTGACGCGCCCGCTCGACCGCGGCCGGCAACACGGCCAGCGCGGCATCGATGTCGGCGTCAGAACTGGTGTGCCCCAACGAAAATCGGAGTGATCCACGGGCACTCGCCGGATCGGCGCCCATCGCGATCAAGACGTGTGACGGCTGTGCGACGCCCGCCGTGCAGGCCGAGCCCGTCGAGCATTCGATGCCCTTGGCGTCCAGCAGCATCAGCAGGGCATCGCCTTCGCAGCCACGAAAAGTGAAGTGCGCGTTGCCCGGAAGCCGGTTCTCGCCGGTGCCGCCGTTGAGCACGACGTCGTCGATACCCGACAGCACGCCGTCGACCAGCCGGTCGCGCAAGGCGCCGATCCGGGTGCGGTAGGCGTCCAGGCCCTCCACCGCGACGCGGGCGGCGGCCGCCATGGCCACCACGCCCGCGACATCCGGTGTGCCCGAACGCACGTCACGCTCCTGGCCGCCGCCGTGCAGCAGCGGCACGCACGCGACATCGCGGCGCAGCAGCAGGGCGCCGACGCCGGTGGGGCCACCGAACTTGTGTGCCGCCACGCTCATGGCGGACAGCCCGCTCGCGGCGAAATCGACGGCCACCGCACCGATCGCCTGGATGGCATCGCTGTGGATCGGCACGCCGAATTCGGCGGCGACAGCGGCCAATTCAGCGACCGGCTGGATGGTGCCGACCTCGTTGTTGGCCCACATCACACTGACGAGCGCGACATCGTCGTGGGATTCGAGAATCTCGCGCAGGGCTTGGGCGGACGTGGCGCCGGTGGCGTCGACGGGCAGCCAGGTCACCTCCGCACCCTCGTGTTCGACGAGCCACTCGACGGCGTCCAGCACGGCATGGTGCTCGATGGGCGACGTCACGATCCGGCGGCGTCCCGGACAGCTGTCGCGGCGGGCCCAGAAGATGCCCTTGACCGCCAGGTTGTCACTCTCGGTACCGCCGGCCGTGAAGATCACCTCGGAGGGCCGGGCGCCCAGCTGCTGGGCCAGGGACTCGCGGGCCTCCTCCATCCGGCGCCGCGCGGCCCGCCCCGACGTGTGCAGCGACGACGCGTTGCCGCCGGCCGCCAGGACCGCCGTCATCGCCTCGATGGCAGCGGGCTGCATCGGGGTCGTGGCGGCGTGGTCCAGATATGCGGGGCTCATGGCCTGTCCAGGATACCGGCCAGGCCAAACCGGTCAGGCTGCCAGCGCGCGCCCGTGAACAGCGGCGACGGGCAGCGGACCCACCTGGTGCACCGCGGCCTGGCAGCGGCCGGCCAGATCGCGCCGGTCGGTACCGGGCAATTGCAGCGACTGCACCTGCATGTGGCACACCGTCAGCTTGGCGGTGATGACGCGTTTGATCGACGTCAGCAGCGAATCGTCACCGATGAACGCCGGGATGGTGGACTGCGCGCCGTTGCGGTGCCGGTAGGTCAGCTGCAGCGGCTGGACGGGACGTCCGGTGTCGATGGCGGCCTGGAACATCGCCGGCGCGAAGGTGCCGTGCCCCAGACCGCACCACGTGGTGCCCTCCGGGAACGCCACGACGGTTTGACCTGCGGCGAGCCGGTCCCCGACGGTGCGGACGACGTCGGGCAGGCCGCGCAGGCTGTGCCGGTCGATCGGGATGACCTTGAGCAGCCGGGCCACGAACCCGAGTGCGGGCCACTCGATGAGATCGGCGCGCGCCACGAACGAGCCGGGCATCACGGCGCCGATCGCGAAGATGTCGACCCAGGACACGTGCCCGGCGACCACCAGCACGCCGCTCAGGTTGCGGATGGGGCCGCCGGAGACGGTGATCCGCACGCCCAGGCACCGCAGCATCAAGCGGCAGTACAGGCGCTGGATGCGGGACTTGCCGGGCAGCGGCACGGCGAGCAGTGGCAGCGCGGGCAGCAGCAGCATCGTCATGATCAGCCGGACGGTCGTGCGCAGCACGACGACGATCGGGCGGCTGATGTGCACGGAGTCGACCCGGATGCAGCTGGCGTCGCACGACGCCTTCGGCAGCCAGGCGTGTTCCGCCGCCGTCACCGGCGTGGTCACTGCGCGGCCTTGTCGGTCGCGGCAGCCGCCGAACGCAGCCGGGTCAGGTACCGGACGTCGGCTTCGCGCTTGTCCAGCAGGGCCGGGAAGTCGCCGACACCGAAGTCGGGGTCGTAGGCCGGGTCGCCGCACACCTTGGCGCCGAGACGCAGGTAGCCGCGCATCAGCGGCGGCACCGTCACGCGGGCCGGCGGCTCGATGTCGTCGAGCAGCTTGCCGTCGATGATCACCGGGCGGTACGGGCGCACCTTGTACTCCGAGGCGTGCCGCTTGTTGACGAAGTCGCGGACGCCGCGAATCTGACTGGCCGGGGCCTCGTCGGGGCTGCCCTGGATGGGTACCGACACGCAGCCGGTGACGTAGTCGTAGCCGCTGTGGTCCAGGTAGGCCAGGATGCCGCCCCACATGAGCAGCACGACGGCGCCGTTGCGGTGGTCTGCACGCACCACGGCGCGCCCCATCTCCACCAGCGACGGGCGCAGGCTGTCGAGCGCGCTGACGTCGAATTCCGTTGCGGTGTACAGCCCGCCCGCGGCGATGGCGCCGGGCGGAGGGAGCATGCGGTAGCAGCCGACGTACTCGCCGGTGTTGTCGTCCCGAACCAGGAGGTGGTCGCAGAACTCGTCGAATCGATCGGCGTCCCGGCCACTTTCGAAACCGGGGCTGTCGTCGGTGAGGGTGTAGCCCGGCTCCGAGGTGAACACGTGGTGACGAAGCCGTTGCGCGGCCTCGATGTGTTCCCGGTCGGCCGACAGCAGCAGCGTGTAGCGCGGGGTGCCGGTCGATGAACTGGTGTCGTCAGGGGCGATGAGTACAGAACTAGTGCTCATGTTCTGCACGGTGACGGAGCCGTTCGGCGCGGCGGCATCAATCACGTAACGCGTCGATGACCGGTTGCGAAACATCACGGTCCGTTACATTCGGCGCGTGATGCCGCGATGAGGAGCCGCTTCTGACAAGGGTTTCAGGCACTGTCCCGGTGTGCCAGCGCAACGCGCAGCTGCCGCCGGCCGCGGGAGACCCGCGACATCACCGTGCCCATGGGCACTCCCATGAGCCCGGCGGTCTCGGCGTAGGTGTAGCCCTGAACCTCCACATAGAACAGCGCGGTCCGCGCGCCTTCGGACAGCTCGCCGAACGCGGCCTCGACATCTCCGTCGGCCATGAGGTCGAGCAGCTCGACCTCTGCCGAACGGCGGGCAGTCGACTGTTCGTGGCCGGCCGCGGTGATCACCTCCAGCGGCACCTCCGGTGGGCGCGACGCCCGATAGCGATGTCTGCTGACCCACCGGTTGTGCAAGATACGGAAAAGCCAAGCGTTGAGATTGGTGCCCTGCTGAAACGACCCGAACCCCTGATACGCGTGTAACAAGGTGTCCTGCAAGAGATCTTCGGCGTCGGCTTCGCAGCGTGTCAGCCGGCGGGCGCCGCGGCCGAGGGCGTCGAGCAACGGCACGGCATCCGCGACAAACCGGGCCGCAAGGTCAGCGTCCGGCACCGGCGCTGCCGTCACGATCGAAACTCCCCTCGCCTGTGACCGCGCAGGGTGCGCCGCCGAACTCAGACTCGCCGGAAAGCGCCTGTGGCGAACCATTGAAAGTTCGTGGTCGGTACCGGAATCCGTGGTGCGCCCTGCGATGGATGACTTCGCGCGCCGGTCCGCGTTCAACCCCGCACAGGGTCAAATCCATGACGCTGCCGAATGTGTGCGAGAAGGAGACAACGTGAGCTTGGACAACATTTCCCACCTTGGTCAGACGGGGCTCGACGAGTTGGTTCCGTCGCGTTACGCGGTGCCGGTCGGCGATATCGAGGTACTGGTCATCAGCGACGGCGTACTGCCGATCACGGCGTCGACGCTGGGCACCAATGTCCCGCCCGCCGAACTGACGGGGTGGCTGGACGACAACTTCCTGCCGCCCGAGATCGTCGACTGGCCACTGAACATCGTGGTGGTCCGCAGCGGCGACCAGACGATCCTGGTCGACGCCGGACTCGGGCTGGAGTTCCCGGACTTCCCGCGCGCCGGACAGACGGTCCAGCGGCTGGAGGCAGCTGGTGTCGATCTCGCCTCGGTGACCGACGTCGTGCTGACCCACATGCACATGGACCACGTCGGCGGACTGATCACCGAGGGCGTGAAGGAACGGTTCCGGCCGGACCTGCGCGTGCATGCGGCCACCGCCGAGGCCGAGTTCTGGGCGGCACCCGACTTCTCCCGGACGGTCATGCCGCAGCCGATCCCCGACGTGCTGCGGCGCTCGGCCACGCAGTTTCTGACCGACTACAGCGGCCAATTGCGGACGTTCGAGACGGACTACGAGGTCGCGCCGGGCGTGCTCGTCTCGCGTACGGGTGGTCACACGCCCGGGCACAGCGTGGTCCGCCTCGAATCGCGCGGCGAGAAGCTGACCTTCGCCGGCGACGCCGTGTTCGCCCCCGGCTTCGATAATCCGGAGTGGCAGAACGGCTTCGAGCACGACCCCGAGGAGGCGGCCCGCGTCCGCATCCGCCTGCTGCGAGAGATCGCGGCCACCGGCGAGGCCCTCGTCGCCACGCACCTGCCGTTCCCGTCGGTGTGCCACGTGGCGGCCGTCGGCGACGCTTTCCGGTGCGTGCCCGCGACCTGGGACTACTGACCGCTGAGCACGAGAACGGCCCCCGGACCTGTTGTCCGGGGGCCGTTTTCGGTGAGGCGGGCGGTCAGGCAGCCGCGCCGCCGCCATCGGCATGCAGCGTCGACCCGGTGACGAAGCTCGACCGTGGCGACGCCAGGAACAGCACCGCCTGCGCGATCTCGGCCGGCTGTGCCGTCCGGCCCAGCGGCAGCATGCGCCCCAGTTCGTCGTTGGTGTCGCCCCATTCGGCAGCCACCCCCGGCGTCGCCGTCGGCCCGGGAGCCACGCTGTTGACACGCACACCGTGCGGCCCGAATTCTGTCGCCCACGTGCGGGTCAACGATTCCAGCGCAGCCTTGGACGCGCTGTAACTGGATGCCCCCGGCACGCCCTTGAACGCGACCATGGACGTGACATTGACGATGCTCCCCCGGCCCCGGCGCAGCATGCCCGGGACCAGAGCCGCCACCAGGAAATAGGCGCCGCGCACGTTGGTGTCGAAGGTGGACTCGAAGGTCGCCACGTCCTGCTCCACGGTCAGTGCACCCGGGAAGCTGGCGGCGTTGTTGACCACGATGTCGACATCACCGCATTGGCGGGCAAGGCTTTTCACTGATTCCAGGTCGGCCAGGTCCGCGGGGATGAACCGCACCCCGAGTTCGGCGGCCGCCGCGGCGCCACGGTCGGCGGAGCGTCCGGTGATGATCACCGTCGCACCTTCGGCCGCCAGCAGGCGCGCGGTCTCGAACCCGATGCCGGCCGTCCCGCCCGTCACGAGCGCGGTGAGTCCGGTCAGCTCTGTCACCGGGCCGCCAGCCAGTCCGCCAGGTGCAGGTCCGAGATGATGGCATCGCCGCTGGTGACCAAACCGGTGTCGCCGACCTTGGTGCCGAAGTAGGTGGCTGCCGGGTCGACGACGATCGGCAGGCTCTCACCGCGGTGGGCCAGCGCCAGTTTGGCCAGGCCCGCGAACGTCAGTTTGTCCGGCCCGCCGATGTTCACGATCCCGTTGGCGGGTGCGTCCTGGGCGACGCGGGCCACTTCGGCGGCGACGTCGGCGCCGGCGATCGGCTGGATGAGGCCCTCGGGCACCCGCACTTCGCCGTCGACGGTCAGCGATGCGGTGATCGCGTCGGCGAACTCATGGAACTGGGTGGCCCGCACGATCGTGTAGGGCAGCCCCGACTCGGTGATGATGCGCTCCTGGGCGACCTTGGCCCGCATGTAGCCGCTGTCGGGCAGACCGTCGCAGCCGACGATGGACAGTGCCACGTAGTGGCCGACGCCGGTCTCCTTCGCGGCGGCCACCAAGTTGGTCGCCGACCGGGTGAAGAAGTCCAGTACCGGGCCGTCGGCGAAGTTCGGCGAGTTGACGACGTCGACCAGCACGTCGGCGCCCGTCAGGGCCTCGGTCAGGCCCGCGCCGGTGAGGACATCAGCACCTGAGTCCCGAGAAGCCGCCACGGTCTGGTGACCGGCCTCGTTAAGCAGGGCCACGACCTTCGAACCGATCTGGCCGCTGGCACCCATCACAGTGATCTTCATCAGACACACCCTTTCGAATTGTTTCGGTTGTGCGGCTTCCACACTCGCAGTCGCCGCAGGCCCGCGAACCCCGGAAAGTCCGTAGTCCGCCGGCGGTCAGTCCAGGAACACCACGTTGTCGCCGATCGGATTGCGCGGCGTGTCAAGGTGGTTCGCCGGAAACGCCGGGTCGGCGTAGCCGATCGAGATGCCGCACAGGATCGTGAGTTCCTCGGGAATGCCGAGCTGCGCACGCAGCACCTCGGGATACAAGCTGATCGACACCTGGACACAGCTGCCGAGGCCTCGCTCGGTCAATGCCAGCATCAGCGTCTGCAGGAACATCCCGACACCCATCGCGTCGACCGAGCCGAAATCGCGGTGCATGCACACCACCCCGGCGACGGGCGCCCGGAAGAATTCCCAATTGCGCCGCTGCGCCGCCCAGCGGCCCGCCGCGTCGCCGCGTTCGATGCCCATTGCGCCGTACACCAGGGCACCGCTCTCGCGGCGCAGATGCGCGAACCGGGGCGGCAGACCGGCCGAGCCCACCTCAGGCGGCGTCGCATCGACGGCCGCGAGCAGCGCGTCGACCAATCGTGCGCGCCGTTCCCCGGTGACGAGGTAGACGTGCCACGGCTGGGTGTTGGAGTTCGACGGTGCCCGGATCGCCAGCTCCAACGCCTCGTCGAGCAGCTCCCGCGGAACCGGCTTGTCCGGCAGGAACATCCGTGCGGACCGGCGCGAGCGGACGATGTCGCCGAACCCGGTCGTCATCGGACTCGCCGGTCCTTGCGGGCTTCGAGTTCGTCGTCATCGACGACGACGAGCATCGGCACGCCGGGCGTGCAGATCATCGTCACGAGAAAGCGCAGCCGGACGTCGGTGCGGTTGTTGGCGTCCGAGTAGTGGATGACGTCGCCACCCGGCTCCCAGAATGCCTCCCCCGCTTTGATCACCCGCGGCGCTTCACCCTCCAACTCGAAGAGCATCTCGCCTTCCAAGACATAACCGAACGACGGTCCTCCAGGGTGGCGGTGTGGCGGTGCGCCCGCGCTTCCCGCCGGCCACTCGATGATCGACGTCATCACGTGGGCGTCGGCCGGGATGAACGGCGGCGTCACGGTCTGGATGGTGGTGATCGCCTTCATCAGGTCGGCACTATCGAACATTGTTGCTCCTCAGTTGAATCCGGGCCTGACCGATCGGAATGCCGACAGGCAGGACGCTCCGGTATTCAGCTTCGTCGCGATGCAGCCTGGTGGGACCCTTGGAACTCCGTAGTCGAAACCGGGTGGAGCCACCGGGCGATATTGGCGACGTAGTCCTTGAAGACCGCCAGCCGCGACGGGTCGTCCTTGATCTGTGTGCCGGGAACATCGGACACGAACGACGGTGCCCCCACGGCGAGGTCCCAGTTGTAATCGGCGAAGTGGTGGAAGGTGGACTCGGCGACCACGCGGCCCATCGGCCGCCCGGCCGGACATCGTTCACCGTCGACCACGACGGCGAGGTTGAAGTGCCGGCCGGTCGCGGTACTGCGGCCCCTCGCGATTGCCTGGGCGACCGGACCTTTCGCAGTCACCATGCCCTCATGCGGATGCGCGGGGAACCATTCGATGTGCCCGCTGGCGGTGCGGTTCGTTCTCAGCAGTTCGTGCGGCTGGCCGTCGACCAACACCGGCTGGTAGTCGCCGTTGGCACCGGAGTGGTAGTTGGGCCACGAGATGTGCGGATTGTCCTGGTCGTCGCACAGCTCGCGAGGGTCGACGGTCTCGTCGTGGAATTCGTTGACCACGCCCAGGATTCCGAGGCGGTTCAGGCAGCACCCCAGGTCCTGGTGATCGCGCGCGGTGAGCACACCGCCGCCGCGCTCGCGGAACCGGCGGATGCCGTCGGCGTCGGCGGCCGTCAGACCGTCGCCGACGTCGACCGCCAGCAGCCACAGCTGGTCGAAATCGAGCTCGTCCAGACGGGCCAGTACCGGGTCGTCGGTGAGACATGACCGATTGCGTGCGGTCACGTGGTGACCGCACGCTCTCAGTTCGTCCGCGACCATCGAGAACCGGCTGACGTCCCAATCGTCGGCGCACTCGGTGATCGTCGTCTGCAACAGGATGCGGGACACAGAACTCATTTCACGTCAAGGGTTTTCGCGGAACGCGATCAGCATGGCCGATGGCGGACCGCGCCGGACCCTTGACAGTTCGTGGTCTGTGGCGCGAGTCAGCCGGCGGGGAACAGCGTGCGCAACTGCCGCCGCGACGTGATGCCGAGCTTGACGAAGACCTTGCGCAGGTGCCATTCGACGGTGTGCGTGCTGATGAACAGCTGGGCACCGATCTCCTGGTTGGTCAGACCGGCGGCGGCAAGTTCGGCGATCTGGGCCTCTTGCGTCGTCAGCTCGTCACCCGAACTGACCGGCTCCTTGCGGACCTTCTTCCCGGCCGCGATCAACTCGCGTCGCGTGCGCTCCGCGAACGCCTCGGCTCCCATCCGGTTGAACATCTCGAACGCCGCGCCGAGGTGCTCCCGCGCCGCCACGCGCCGGTTCATGCGGCGCAGCCATTCCCCGTAACACAGATGGGCCCGGGCCAGCAGGAACACGACGCCGGTACGCCCGAGTCGTTCGATGGCCTCGGCGTACCGGACGTCGGCGTCTTCGTCGTCGGCCACCAGGGCGCACGCGTACGCGAACGCCCCGAGCCCCCAGTCGGTGCCGCTGGTACCCGCACGTCCGGCCAGCTGCTGCGCAGCCCACTGGCCGGTTTCCTCGTCGCCGATGCGCGTTGCCGCTTCGACGAGCTCGATCAGACCCCAGCAGTAGAAGCCCAGATCGTCGTATTGGCAACAGTTCCTGGCCGCCGCGAAGGCTTCGGCGTAGCGCCCGAGTCCGTTGTAGACGACAGCCGAAAGAAACCCCGTTACCCCGAGTACCCGGCCTTCGCCGCGGGCCGCCGCGTCGGCCGCGGCGGACTCGATGAGGCCCACGGCGTCGACCGCGACCCCGCGAAACGCCGCCAACGACAGCGAGTGGTACCGCAACGGGGCATAGTCGGTCGCCGCCGAGATGACGGCGGCCTCGGCGATAAGTGCTGCCGCCGTGTCGAATTCGCCTGCGAGCAGATGAACGCCGGCCCCGAACGCGAGTGCGGGCGGAAGTACGGCCAAGGCGCCGGCGTCGCGCGCCTGGCGTATCGCGGCGGTGGCCAGGAGCCGGTGGATGCCGTCATCCCAAATCTCGCCGACGGCCGACTCCTGAATGATGGCCAGGCCCAACGGCATCCACCGCAGGAACTGACCGTCGGCGTCCTGTGCGTGCCGGCACATGAGCTCCAGCGCGGCGCGCATCTGTTCGGCACCACCGCCGGTGACGATCCGGCTCGCCACCCCGCTCAGCAGCAGGTCCACCGGCCGATGCAACGCGGCCGCATCACCGAGCGCCGCGCCTGCGGCCTCGGCCACCTGCACCACCATGTCCGTCCCACCGAGCCGGCCCGCATACATCGCCGCGGCGAGCGCCTCGAGGTATGTCTCGTGGGCCAGCCCGGCGTCGAGCCTCTCGAGGTCGCGTGCCGCGGCGAGCAACTTCTGCACGGCGTCGCTGAGCGGCGGCACGCCGGGCCCGCCGCCGCGACTGCGGGCGAACTGCATCTCGGCCCGCAACCGATCCACTTGTGCCCGTTGCAGATCCGTCAGTGGCCCGAGTTCGGCGATGGCCAGGAGCTCATACGCCGCAGCCGGTGCCGCCGCGTCGCGCTTGGCCTGTGCCGCCGCGAGCGCGCGTGCCGCACGCAGGGCCGGGTCCGCGGTGAGCACCGTCGCACGTTCGAGGAAGGCCGCGGCCGCGGCGACGCCGCCCTTGCTCTGCGCCCGTCCGGCGGATCGCTCCAGATCCGCGGCCACTGCGTCGTCGGGCCCCGCCGCCGCGTGCGCGAAATGCCACGCGCGGCGGTCCGGATCCTGCCGCGGGTCGGTGGCCTCGGCCAGCGCCCGATGTACCGATCGGCGCGCGTTCACATCGGCCGCACGATAGACAGCCGACCGCATCAACGGATGGCCGAAACGCACACGCGCGCCGAACTCGATGAGTCCGGCCGCCTCGGCCGGCGCCAGCGCGCTGACGGACAGCCCCAAAATCGTTGCGGCCCGCTGGAACAGCGCCGCATCCCCAACCGAGTCGGCGGCGGCGAGAAACAACAGTTGCTGGGCCGGCGGTGGCAACGCCTCGACGCGACGCCGGTAGCCGTCCTCGACCTGCCGCGTCACACTTCGCCCGGTGCCCATGTTCCAGAAGCCACCGGCGAGCTCCGCGGCAGAAACACTGCGGGGAACTTCGAGGAGCGCCAACGGGATTCCGCGCGTCTCGGCGACCACCCGGTCGCGCACCCGTTCGTCGACCCGACCCAACAGCACCGAGTCGAGCAGGTCGCGGGCGTCGGCATCGGACAGCCCGGTGACCGTCAGCTCCGGCAGCGGCCCCAGCGCCTCTGCTCCGGCGTCACGGGCCGCGAACAACAGCACAACGGGCTCGGCGAGGAAGCGGCGCGCCACGAAGGCAAGGGTCTGCAGCGATACTTGATCGAGCCACTGCGCGTCGTCGACCACACACAACAGCGGCTGGTCCGCCGTCGCGGCGGCCAACAGGCTCAGCACCGCGAGGCCCACCAGGAAACGGTCCGGCGCCGCCCCGGCGCCGCGGCCGAAGGCCACGTCCAATGCCTCGCGCTGCGGCGTCGGCAATTCGTCGAGGTGCTGCATCAGCGGCGCGCACAGCTGCTGCAGGCCCGCGTACGCCAGCTCCATATCGGACTCGACGCCCGTCACCTGAATACAGCGGAATCCGTCGGCAGCGTCCACCGTATGCCGCAGCAGCGCAGTCTTCCCGACCCCCGCCTCGCCGCGCAGGACGAGGACCTGACTGCTGCCCGAGCGCGCGGCCGACAACAGGCCGCGCAGCGTCGTGATCTCTCTGTCGCGGCCACGCAAGACCGGCGCGCGATCCTGGCTCGCCATCGGCACCACCGTTTCTGGTTGCTGTCAGCAGTCCTGCCCAGACACAAAGGTGCCCCAAAACCGAAGTTTTGGGGCACCTTCGCTTCTGCTCACGCAGAGAAAAATCAGCCCTTGCGAGCCTTGATGGCGTCGGTCAGCTGCGGGGCGACCTGGAACAGGTCACCCACGATGCCGAGGTCGGCGATCTCGAAGATCGGGGCCTCTTCGTCCTTGTTGACCGCGACGATGGTCTTGGACGTCTGCATGCCGGCGCGGTGCTGGATGGCGCCCGAGATACCGAGGGCGATGTACAGCTGCGGGGCAACGGTCTTACCGGTCTGGCCGACCTGGAACTGACCGCCGTAGTAGCCCGAGTCGACCGCGGCACGCGAAGCACCGACAGCACCGCCGAGCGAGTCGGCCAGGGCCTCGACGACCGCGAAGTTGTCGGCGCTGCCGACACCACGGCCACCGGCGACCACGACGCTGGCCTCGGTGAGCTCCGGACGGTCACCGGCGACGGCCGGCTCGCGCGAGGTGATCTTGGTGGCGTTCTCGGCCTGGGCCGGAACCTCGACGTTGACGACCTCACCGGCGCCGTCGGCCGGGGCGGCCTCGACGGAACCCGGACGGACAGCGATCACCGGGAGCACGTCGTTGGCCTGCGCCTCGACGGTGTAAGCGCCACCGAAGATGCTGTGAACGGCGATGCCGCCGGCCTTGACGTCGACGACGTCGACCAGCAGGCCGGCACCCAGGCGGGCGGCCAGACGACCGGCGACCTCTTTGCCCTCGGTGCTGGCGACAGTCAGCACGGCGGCCGGGCCGGCGGACTCGACGAGAGCCTCCAGCACGTCGACGGTCGGGGTGACCAGGTAGTTCGCCGCGTCAGCCGACTCGGCGACGTAGATCTTGGCCGCACCCGCGGCCTTGAGGGCGTCGGTCAGCGGCGCGGCGGTGCCGGGGGCACCCACCACAACTGCCGACGGCTCACCGAGCACACGGGCAGCGGTGATCAGTTCGGTGCTCACCTTCTTGAGGGCACCATCGGCGTGCTCGACGAGCACAAGTACTTCAGCCATGCGTATTTGCCTCTGTGTCTTTCTGGAAGTTTCGGTGTGGTGGGGGCTAGATCAGCTTCTGACCAACGAGGTACTCGGCGATCTTGTTGCCGCCCTCGCCCTCGTCGGCGATCTTCTCGCCCGCGGCCTTGGCCGGCTTCGGCGTCGACGACAGCACCTTGCTGCTGGCGTTGGCGACACCGACCTCGTCGGCCTCGACACCGATCTCAGCCAGCGTCAGCACGGTGACCGGCTTCTTCTTGGCGGCCATGATGCCCTTGAACGACGGGAAGCGGGCTTCACCGATGCGCTCGTTGACGCTCACGACGGCGGGCAGGGTGGCCTCGAGGCCGAAGACGCCCTCGTCGGTCTCACGCTCGCCGGTGACCTTGCCGTTCTCGACGGAGATGCTGCGCAGCGAGGTCAGCTGCGGCAGGCCCAGCAGCTCGGCGATGACGGCCGGAACCGCGCCACCGACACCGTCGGTGGACTCGTTGCCACCGATGACCAGCTCGGCGCCCTCGATGGTGCCCAGCGCGCGGGCCAGGGTCCAACCGGTCTGGACGATGTCCGAACCCTTGAGCTGGTCGTCCTTCACGTGCACCGCGTTGTCGGCGCCCATTGACAGAGCCTTGCGGATGGCCTCGGTGGCCCGCTCCGGTCCGACGGTCAGCACGGTGACGGTGCCGGCGCCGCCGGCGGCCTCTTCCTTCTCCTTGATCTGCAGCGCAGCCTCGACGGCGCGCTCGTTGATCTCGTCGAGCACCGCGTCCGCGGACTCGCGGTCGAGGGTGAAGTCGCCGTCGTTGAGCTTGCGCTCCGACTCATAGTCAGGGACCTGTTTGATCAGGACCACGATGTTCGTCATGGGTGTGGTTCGTCCTCCTCGATGAGGCCGGCGGTCGGCCTGGCATTCACGATTAACGCAACGACCAACATGTTACTACTCGGTAACTTATGTGGCATGGCGCAGGAACACCATAGCTGGTCGAACGCGGCCCGAGGATGCCGCCTTTTGTTTTCTTGACCACACTCGAGGCGGTTGGGCAACATGGCAGAACCAGCAGGTGGGACGGCCCAACCGATCGGGCATGGGATCAGCGGTACCACTCTGGGCTAGCCTGCCTATCTAATGAGCACTTTTCCCGAAACCCAGCCGGACAGCCACGCGGCAAAGTCAGTGCCAGTGATGCCACTGACCGGTGAGCGCACCGTCCCGGACCTGGCCGAGGAGAACTACTGGTTCCGGCGCCACGAGGTGGTGTACCGGCGACTGGTCGAGCGCTGCCGCGACCGCGACGTCCTGGAGGCCGGCGCCGGCGAGGGCTACGGCGCCGACCTCATCGCCGACGTCGCGCGCCGGGTGATCGGGCTCGACTACGACGAGTCCTCGGTGGCGCACATCCGTGCCCGCTACCCGAGGGTCGAGATGCTGCACGGCAACCTGGCCGCGCTGCCACTCCCCGACGCCTCCGTCGACGTCGTGGTCAACTTCCAGGTGATCGAACACCTTTGGGACCAAGGACAATTCGTCGCCGAGTGCCTGCGCGTGCTGCGCCCGGGCGGCGTCCTCCTGATGTCGACGCCGAACCGGATCACCTTCACCCCCGGCAGCGACACCCCGCTGAACCCGTTCCACACCCGGGAACTCAACGCCGCCGAGATGACCGAGCTGCTGACCGAACAGGGTTTCGTCATGGAGGCCATGCTGGGCGTCTATCACGGCGCCGGACTGCGTGAGCTCGACGCCCGGCACGGCGGCTCCATCATCCAGGCCCAGATCGACCGCGCCGTGGCCGATGCACCCTGGCCCGCGGACCTGCTGGCCGACGTGGCCGCGGTGACCATCGACGACTTCGATCTGCTCGCAGCTGATGCCGCAAACAGCCCGAACATCGACGACAGCCTCGACCTGGTGGCAATCGCGGTGCGGCCGTGAGTGATTCATCGAGCACACCAGTACCGGGGATGTTCACCCTGGTGCTGCATACGCACCTGCCGTGGCTGGCCCATCATGGCCGCTGGCCGGTCGGTGAGGAGTGGCTGTACCAGTCGTGGGCGACGGCCTATCTGCCCCTGACGCGCGTGCTGCGCGAGCTGGCGGAGGAAGGCCGCGGTCACCTGCTGACGCTGGGCATGACGCCCGTCGTCACCGCCCAGCTCGACGATCCGTACTGCCTGGCGGGTATGCAGCAGTGGCTGTCCAACTGGCAGCTGCGCGCGCTGGAGGCGACGACCGTCCGCGACGGCGGCGGCGCCCCGGAGACCTTCAACTCACCGGAAGCGTTGCGCGCCTTCGGTGTTCACGAGCACCAGCAGGCCGGTGCGGCACTGGCCGAGTTCGCCGATCACTGGCAGCACGGCGGCAGCCCGGTCCTGCGGCAGCTCATCGGCGCGGGCACCATCGAACTGCTCGGCGGCCCGCTGTCGCATCCGTTCCAGCCGCTGCTCAACCCCCGGCTGCGCGAGTTCGCGCTGCGCGAGGGCCTGGCCGACGCCGGCGCCCGCTTCGCGCACACCCCCGGCGGCATCTGGGCGCCCGAATGCGCCTACGCCCCCGGCATGGAGACCGGCTACGCCGCCGCCGGCGTCACCCACTTCATGGTCGACGGCCCGTCGCTGCACGGCGACACCGCGCTCGGCCGTCCCGTGGGCGAGTCGGACGTCGTCGCCTTCGGTCGCGACCTGCAGGTCAGTTACCGCGTGTGGTCACCCAAGTCCGGCTACCCGGGGCACCCGGCCTACCGCGACTTCCACACCTACGACCACCTGACCGGCCTCAAGCCGGCCCGCGTCACCGGCCGCACCATCCCGTCGGAATCCAAGGCCCCGTACGAACCGGAACGGGCCACCGCCGCCATCGACGCGCACGTCGCGGATTTCGTGAACACCGTGCGGCGCCGACTACTCTCGGAGTCCGAGCGCACCGGCCGCCCGGCCCACGTCGTCGCCGCATTCGACACCGAGCTGTTCGGGCACTGGTGGCACGAGGGACCGGAGTGGCTGGGCCGGGTATTGCGCGCGCTGCCGGCCGCCGGTGTCCGGGTCGGCACCCTGTCGGACGCCATCGCGGGCGGCTTCGTCGGCTCCCCCGTCGAACTGCCGCCCAGTTCCTGGGGTTCGGGCAAGGACTGGCAGGTCTGGTCCGGCGAGCAGGTCGCCGACTTCGTGACGCTCAACGCCGAGGTCGTGGATACCGCGCTGACCACGGTGGACAAGGTGCTGGCACAGGATTCGGCGTACCCGGCACGTGACCGCGTGGCCGACCAGATCCTGCGGGAAGCCCTGCTGACCGTCTCGAGCGACTGGCCGTTCATGGTGAGCAAAGACACCGCGGCGGAATATGCTCGCTATCGCGCGCACCTGCACGCGCACGCCACCCGGGAGATCGCCGGTGCCCTCGCGTCTGGACGACGCGATCAGGCCCAGAAACTCGCGGAAGGTTGGAACCGCGCCGACGGACTGTTCGGCGCCCTGGACGCGCGGAGGTTGCCGCGATGAGCGCTTGCGCGAAGAGCCGAGTGCACCGATGAGCGCTTGCGCGAAGAGCAGAAGGCAACGATGAAAATCCTCATGGTCTCGTGGGAGTACCCACCCGTGGTGATCGGCGGCCTCGGACGCCACGTCCACCATCTGGCCGTCGAGCTCGCGGCCGTCGGCCACGAGGTCGTGGTGCTGTGTCGTCGCCCCGCGGGCACCGACCCCAGCACGCACCCCACCACCAACGAGGTGCACGAGGGTGTGTGGGTGATCTCGGCGGCCCTCGATCCGAACGAGTTCACCTTCGGCACCGACATGATGGCCTGGACCCTGGCCATGGGCCACGCCATGATCCGCGCCGGACTG
This sequence comes from Mycobacterium sp. SM3041, assembly GCF_039668335.1. Classification (NCBI taxonomy): domain Bacteria; kingdom Bacillati; phylum Actinomycetota; class Actinomycetes; order Mycobacteriales; family Mycobacteriaceae; genus Mycobacterium; species Mycobacterium sp. SM3041. The sequence goes on from NZ_JAYXBQ010000076.1 coordinate 108,624, forward strand.
AGCCTGCGCGACTGGACCCCGGACGTCGTACACGCGCACGACTGGCTGGTCGCCCACCCCGCCGTGACGCTGGCCGAGTTCTTCGACGTGCCACTGGTCTCCACCATCCACGCCACCGAGGCCGGCCGGCACTCCGGCTGGCTCTCCGGCCCGGTGAGCCGCCAGGTGCACTCGCTGGAATCGTGGCTCGTGCACGAGTCCGACTCGCTGATCACCTGCTCGGTGTCCATGGGCGAGGAGATCACCGAGCTGTTCGGACCCGAGCTGCCCGACGTGAGCGTCATCTGCAACGGCATCGACACCGCCGGCTGGCCGTTCGCCATGCGCCGCAAGCACGACGGCCCGGCCGAGCTGCTGTTCGTCGGCCGGCTGGAGTACGAGAAGGGCGTTCATGACGTCATCGCCGCGCTGCCGCGCATCCGGCGGACCCACCCCGGCACCACGCTGACCGTCGCCGGTGACGGCACGCAGTACGAGTGGCTGGTCGAGGAAGCCCGCAAGGCCAAGGTCACGAAGGCCGTGAATTTCGTTGGCCGCGTGGATCATTCAGGGCTACTGGAGCTGCTGCACCGGGCCGACGCCGCAGTCCTGCCGAGCCACTACGAGCCGTTCGGCATCGTGGCGCTGGAAGCCGCCGCGGCCGGGACGCCGCTGGTGACATCGAACGTCGGCGGGCTCGGCGAAGCGGTGATCAACGGCAAGACCGGCGTCTCCTGCCCGCCGCGCAACGTCGGCGCGCTGGCGTCCGCGGTCCGCAAGGTGCTCGACGACCCCGCGGGCGCGCAGCAGCGCGCCCTCGCCGCACGTGACCGGTTGAACCACGACTTCTCGTGGCAGACCGTGGCCGCCGAGACCGCGGATGTCTACCTGGCCGCCAAGCGCGGCGAGCGACTGCCGCACGCGCGTCGTCCCATCGTGGAGCGCCCGCTGCCCGACCGCGGCTGAGAGCTCGTCACCGCAAATCCATAGAACTGTCCCTTTTCCCTGGAAGAGGGACAGTTCTGTGCTGACTTGCGGACTTTCGACCCTTGACGCATATACCCCCCGGGGGTACAAACGGCAGGGTGTTCACTCGCCGTAGTTTCCTGATCGCCTCCGCCGTCACGGGCGCATCCGCGCTCGCCGGCGTCGCCGCGTGTAGCAAGACGCCCGCCGCGGCCGGCGGTATCGACCAGAAGGCCATCGCCGCTGCCGAGGCTGCCCGCCCGCACACCGGGCGCACCGTCTCGGTGGCGCTGCGCCCGCAGCCGGCCACCGTCGACCTCGGCGGTGTCACGGTGCAGACCCTCGCGTACGGCGATCAGGTGCCCGGCCCGCTGATCCGCGCGTCGGTGGGCGACGAGCTGTCGGTCCGCGTGTCCAACGGGCTCGACCATGACACGTCGGTGCACTGGCACGGCATCGCCCTGCGCAACGACATGGACGGCGCGGCACCCGCGACGCCGAACATCAAGCCCGGCAACGACTTCACGTACACGTTCTCGGCTCCGCATGCCGGCACCTACTGGGCGCATCCGCACACCGGCCTCGACGCGGACCACGGGCTGTACCTGCCGGTCGTCATCGACGATCCCGCGGAGCGCGGCCGCTACGACGCGGAATGGATTGTGGTCCTTGATGATTGGACCTCGGGTGCCGGTCAGTCGCCCCAGCAGATCTACGACGGCCTGCGCGCCATGGCCGGCATGGGACACATGGGCGGCCACGACATGAGCGGCATGGGTGACATGCCCGGTATGGCGGGAATGGCGACGAGCCCGCTGCTCGGCGGCGACGCCGGCGACGTCAAGTACCCCTACTTCGTCGCCAACGGCCGGATTCCCGCCGCACCAACGGTTTTCAACGCCAAGCCGGGTCAGCGCATCCGGCTGCGCATCATCAACGCCGGCGCCGACACCGCGTTCCGGGTCGCACTGGCGGGCCACCGCATGACCGTCACGCACACCGACGGCTTCCCCGTCGACCCGGTGAACGTGGACGCACTGCTGCTGGGTATGGGCGAGCGCTACGACGTCATCGTCACCGCGGGCGACGGCGTCTTCCCGTTGGTGGCGGTGGCCGAGGGCAAGGACAGCGCCGCGCGCGCCATCCTGTCCACCGGCGCCGGCACCGCGCCGGACGCCGCGTTCCGCCCCGCGGAGCTGAACCGGAAGATCGGCACCGTCGCCGACTTCACGGCCACCGGCGCCGTCGACCTCGGACCGATCACGCCGGACGTCACGCTGGCCGCGGAACTCACCGGGTCGATGATGAAGTACGACTGGGGCATCAACGGGCGGGGCTTCGACAACCGCACGGCGCTGACCATCCGGCAGGGACAGCGCGCCACCATGACCTTCACCAACTCGACGACGATGTGGCATCCGATGCACCTGCACGGGCACACGTTCCAGGTGCTACAGCCCGACGGCCGGCGCGGCCCACGCAAGGACACACTGATCGTGCTGCCCAGGCAGAAGCTGACCGTCGCGCTCGTCGCCGACAACCCCGGTGAGTGGATGCTGCACTGCCACAACGCCTATCACCAGGAGGCGGGCATGATGACGACGCTCGCCTACACGAGCTGAGTTACCGGGAGCTCTTCTTACGCTCGATGTCGGCCAGCGCCCGGGCGAGTTCCTCGCGTTCGGCGGCCGAGGTCTCCCAGTCCAGCTTGCGGTTCTTGACCACCTTGGCCGGGGCGCCGACCGCGATGGAGTAGTCCGGAATCTCGCCCTTGACCACCGCGTGGGCGCCGAGCACGCAGCCGCGGCCGATGCTGGTGTTGCGCAGGATGGTCACCTTGGCGGCGATCCAGGTGTCCGGCCCGATCCGCACCGGGCCCTTGATGATGCCCTGGTCCTTGATCGGCAGCTCCATGCTGTCCATCTTGTGGTCGAAGTCGCAGACGTAGCACCAGTCGGCCATGAGCGCCGACTCGCCGATCTCGATGTCCAGGTAGGTGTTGATGACGTTGTCGCGTCCCAGCACCACCTTGTCACCGAACCGCAGCGAGCCCTCGTGGCAGCGGATGGTGTTCTTGTCGCCGATGTGGACCCAGCGGCCGATCTCCATCTGCGCCAGCTCGGGCGTGCACTGGATCTCCACACCCTTGCCCAGGAACACCATGCCACGCGTGATGATGTGCGGGTTGGCCAGCTTGAACTTGAGCAGCCGGAAGTACCGCACCAGGTACCACGGGGTGTAGGCCTTGTTGTCGAGCACCCACTTCAGCGACTCACGGGTGAGGAACCGCGCCTGCCGCGGATCGCGCAGCCGCGAACCCCGCCATCGTTTGTGAATCGGTGCGCCCCACATCGTCGTCATGGCCGGAAAGCCTACGCGAGGCGAAATCGGACATTCGCGTGTCTCGGGCTAGTCTCGGGACTCGATGCCTGCACACCGAATCCGCCGCCTCGCCACCGTTGCTGTTGCCGCGGTCACGCTGACTGTTGCCGGGTGCGGCAACACCGACTCCTGGGTCAAGGCACACCCCTCGGACGGCTGGCCCGCGCAGTACGGCGACGCCGCCAACAGCAGCTACACCGCGCTGGCCGGGGCAAGCAGCCTGAAGCAGGACTGGGCCCGCTCGGCCAAGGGAAACATCGGCGCACAGGTGATCCTCGGCTCCGGCAGCTATCTGGCCATCAACGCGCAGTCGGCCAATGGTTGCTCCCTGATGGTGTGGGAAAGCGACCAGCACGGCCGCCAGCGCTGGTGCACCCGGCTGTGGCAGGGCGGCGGCATGTCCAGTCCCCTGTTCGACGGCTTCGACAACATGTACGTCGGCCAGCCCGGCGCGATCATGTCGTTCCCGCCGACGCAGTGGATCCGCTGGCGCCAGCCCGTGATCGGGATGCCGACGACACCGCGCATCCTGTCGCCCGGTCAGCTCCTCGTGGTGACGCATCTGGGCCAGGTGCTGGTGTTCGACGCGCACCGCGGCCAGACCATCGGCGCCCCGCTGGACCTCGTCAGCGGCGTCGACCCCGCCGACTCGGCGCGCGGCCTGGCCGACTGCCAGCCCGCCAAGGCGGCGTGCCCCATCTCGGCGGCGCCCGCCTACTCCCCTGACACCAACATGGTCGTCCTGGGCCTGTGGCAGCCGGGCACCGATGCCCCTGCCCTCGTCGGGCTGCGCTACCACGAGGGCCAGACGCCGCTGCTGACCCGCGAATGGAGCAGCACCGCGGTCGGAGGCGGCCCCATCGCCAGCCCGGTGCTGTCGGCCGACGGCAAGACCGTCTACGTCAACGGCCGCGACCAGCACCTCTGGGCGGTGAATTCCGCCGACGGCAAGGCCAAGTGGTCGGTCAACCTCGGCTTCCAGCCGCAGACGCCGCCGTCGGTGACGCCGGACGGTCTGGTGGTCGCCGGCGGCGGGCCGCAGACCAAGCTCACCGCGGTCAAGGACAAGGGCGACAAGGGCGAGGTGGCGTGGACGCGCAGCGACGTCGAGCCGCTGACGACGGCCACGCGCGCCGGCACCGACGTCGGGTACGTGGTGGTCCGGGACGGCCAGGCCGGCCAGGCGTTGGTCGTCTTCTCCCCCGCCGACGGCCACACCGTGAACAGCTATCCACTGCCGGGCGCCACGGGCTGGCCGGTCGGGGTGTCAGTCGGGCACGACAAGCGCGTCATCACCGCGACGAGCGACGGCCAGGTCTACGCGTTCGCCCCAGCCTGATCAGGGATTTGTGCACGATTTTCCGCGCTTGCCGCGGAAAATCGTGCACAAATCCCTAGGCGAGCATGGACTCGATCGGGGCTCGCGGCACCGTCACCTGCACCGCGCCGGCGGATTCCGGTAGCACCTGGCCCTGGCTGAAGAAGAAGATCAGCGAGTCGTTGGTGATCGCGAAGTTCTGGTAGGTCTCCGGATCCAGCCCGGCGGCCGGCGGCATCAGCACCGGCTGCGCTGACTGGCGGATCAGTTCGCCCTGAACCAGCGGCAGGATCACCGGAAAAGGTTGTGCGCCAGGTACGAACAGATTGTCGATGGTGATCGGCCTGCGCTGGACCAGGTCCCACGTGAACGTCTTGTAGAAGGTCTGCGGATGCGCACCGCCGACATCCTGGAACGTCTTGAACACGACCGACTGGGTGTTCCGGGGCGGGATCGCCGCGGTGTACTGCGTCGCGGTGGTGTCCAGCTCGTACGAGGTCTCGTGCGGTCCGGGCATCTTCGCGACGTTGACGTACCCGTCGCGGGTCTGCGTGATGTAGTCGACCACGGCCTGCTGATCCGGGTAGTCGATGGGATAGCTGATGTTGAGCGCGTAGCCGCGGGTGGTGTCGCGAATCTGACACATCCGTGAGCCGTCGACGACGCCGCCCAGCTCCGGGCATTTCGCCGGGGTCGCGGCCGCAAGAGGCATGCCGAGCCAACCGACCGCCCCTGTTGCAGCGATCACTGCGGCGAGTGCGGGAAGGCGCATCTGGTGAATCCTCCAGGGATCAAGAAATGGCGGCACGTCGCCGCCGGTTCCAGCGTACCTGTCGGCCCTACCCGTCCCGGCCATGAACTGCGACCTGGCGATTCAGCGCGACGGCCGGCAAATGAAGGCCGTCGGCCGGGCGGCGGCGCCCGCACCGATGCGCGTGATCACCACAGAGAGCTGCGCACCCGAGCGCTGCAGCTTCAGCTTGGCGCGCAACGCATCCGGGTCGATGTCGACGCCGCGCACCAGAATTTCGACGGCCGACGCCCCGTGCGCGGACAGCGCCTGCCGGAGCCGCTTCTCGTTGTAGGCGATCTGCTCGATGACCTCGAAACCCCTTGTGCCGCTTGGCAACTCGTCGCCAGACAGGTACGCGATCGCCGGGTCGAGCTGCCACAGGCCGTGCCGCGCCGCATAGTGGCGCACCAGACCGGCGCGCACCACCGCGCCGTCGGGGTCGACGATCCACCGCCCCGCGGGCCCCGAGGGACAGTCGCCGGGGTCGGCATCGGTGAATTCCTCGGCCACCTGGCCGTTCTTGTCGAGCACCGTGGCCCGGCGCGTAACGCCGGATGGCGCCAGCCCCGGTGACCACAGACAGGCCTCCCGGACGCTGCCGGCCAACGACGTGATCTGCACCTCGCCGCTGAATCCCAGCTCGGCCAGTTGGCCGAAATCGACGCCGGGAGCGCATTTCACCACCAGGTCGCGGCCCTGGTAGACCTCGAGCAGCTCGTCCAGCGGCGGGGCGTAATCACGGGGGTCGAACTTGCGGCGCCCCGAACTGCGCCGCGCCGGGTCGACGACCACCACGGTGTCCCGCGTGATCGGGCGGAGCGCGTCCGCGCGGCACAGCAGCGCACGGTCGCCCACGTTGTGCCGCGCCATGGCCAGCCGGACCGCGTCCAGGTCGCTGCCGACGAGATGCGACGCCGAATCAGCCGAATTACTCAGGGCGGCAAGTTCTGTCCCGACGGAACACGTCGCATCGTGCACGACGCGGCCGGACAACCGCCGCGCCCGATGAACGGCGACGGCCCCGGCCGTGGCCTGCTGCAGCGCCTCGTCGGTGAACAGCCAGCCGGTGACGTCGCCCAGCTCGGCCAGTTTGGCGACGGCCCGGCGCCGCAGCAGCACGGTCTCGACCAGAACCGCCGCACGGTCACCGAAACGCGAACGCGCCCAGGCGATGTCGGATACCCGGTGGGCATCGGTCAGGGGCCGGGCGGCCACCTCGGCGAGCGCCTCCTGACCGGGTCCGGTCAGGTAGGCGACATCGTCGAGTGTGAAGGCATAGCCGCTCACGTCAGAGCGTCAGGGGGGCGGGGTCCGTCAGGACGGCTTGACCCCGGTGATCATGACGTTGTAGAACCAGCCCTTCGGCACGATGTGGCGCCACACGTTGGCGTCGAACCAGCTGAGCGTGGTCCAGCCGCCGAAGGCGAACTTGGCCCAGCCCCAGCCGAGCTTGCCCGGGGGCACCGTCGACTCGAAGGTCCGCACCGGCCAGCCCAGCATGGCGGCGGTGAATTCCTCACTGGCGGTGGCGACTTCGACCGCACCGGCGTTGGTCGCCATGCGCTCCAGGTCGGCGGGCTCGAAGGTGTGCAGGTCGACGATCCATTCGAGCGCGGCGGCGCGCGAGTTCTCGTCGAGCTCCTCCTGCGGCCGGCGCCAGGACGCCAGGCCCGGCAGCTTCATGGCCGCGACGGTGGTCTTCCAGGTCAGGTCGGCCAGGCGACGGGCGTAGAAGTTGCCGACGGTGGTGGGCTCGCCGGCGAAGATGAACCGGCCGCCCGGCTTGAGCACGCGGACGACCTCGCGCAGCGACAGCTCGACGTCGGGGATGTGGTGCAGCACCGCGTGTCCGACGACGAGGTCGAAGGTGTTGTCCTCGTAGGGAATTCCCTCCGCGTCGGCGACACGGCCGTCGATGTCCAGACCGAGGGCCTTGCCGTTGCGGGTGGCCACCTTGACCATGCCCGGAGACAGGTCGGTGACCGAGCCGCGGCGCGCGACGCCGGCCTGGATCAGGTTCAGCAGGAAGAAGCCGGTGCCGCAACCGAGCTCGAGGGCGCGGTCATACGGCAGCTGGCGCTGGACCTCGTCGGGGACGATGGCGTCGAAGCGACCGCGGGCGTAGTCGATGCACCGCTGGTCGTACGAGATCGACCACTTGTCGTCGTAGCTCTCGGCTTCCCAGTCGTGGTACAGGATCTGCGCCAGCTTGGTGTCGTGGCGGGCCGCCTCGACCTGCTCGGCCGTCGCGTGCGGGTTGGGTGCCTGGTCAACTACCTCGGATACCTTGGCGGCAGCGTCGGCTGCGGCGACCTCGGACGTCTGGTCGGTACTCGTCATGCAGGTCAGCCTAACTGCCCCGTCACCGGGAGTTCACATCCACGGTTCTGTTCACCCGCTGAGCACGGGTTCAGCGAACCGCGAACGCCGCCTTTGCTGTGGCCAGCGCCTCGGGCGACGAGTCGAGGAACCTGCGCGCCCACTTGTGCGCTTCGTCGTAGACGTGGTCGGGCGCCACGAGTTGGTCGACCAGACCCAGGGCCACGGCTTCCTCGGCACCGGCGAACCGGCCACTGAACACCAGGTCCTTGGCCCGGCTGTCGCCGACGGCCGCGGCCAGCCGCGCCGCAGCGCCCTCGGCCGGTGCCCGGCCCGACAGGATCTCGGTCGACCCGACCTTCACGTTGTCGCCGCTGATGCGCCAGTCGGCCGCGAGCGCCAGCGTCAGGCCACTGCCCAGCGCGTAGCCGGTGACGGCCGCGACGGTGGGCCGCGGAATGGCGGCGACGGCGTCGACCGCGGCGCGGCACACCGCGCCCGCGACGCGGGCCTCGGCCGCATCGAGGGTGCTGGTCTCGTGGTCGTCGTCACCGGTGCAGAAGACCTCGTGGCCGCCGTACACGATGACGGCGGTGACGTCGGACCGCTGGCCCAGCTCCTCGGCGGCCGCGGCGACCTCCCGGCACATCTGGCGGGTCAGCGCATTGCGCGGCGGTCGGGCCAGCAGCAGGGTCCCGATGCCGTCGGTGACGTGGATTTCGACGAATTCCGCGGCGAACTCACGCTTGGTCATCACTGCGCCCTACCGGCGCGCGCCGCCTTGTACCGCTCGGCATCGAAGAACTCGATGTCCCACGTGCCCTCGCCCATGGTGAGCACCGGTTCGATCGGCTCGATCTTCCGCTCGTCCTTGAGCAACTGACCGACCGTGCGGCCGTCCAGCGAGCTCAGTTGCGTCCACGTGGGCGGCAGCAGGAACGAATGCCCCTGCGCGAACTCCTCCAGTGCGGCCGCGGGCGTACGCCACGCGACGTGGTCGCTCTCGGTGTTGTTGCCGTCGGCGCGCTGGCCGGCCGGCAGGGCACCGACGAAGAAGAACGTGTCGTAGCGGCGGGTGCGTTCCTCTTTGGGGGTGATCCAGTTGGCCCACGGCCACAGCAGGTCGGCGCGCAGCACCAGCTTCTCGCGGGCCAGGAACTCCCCGAACGACAGTTCACGGCTTTCCAGCGCGGCCCGGGATTCGTGGTAGACGGTCGCGTCGGAGACGATGCCGTCCGGATCGTCGGCCGGCCCGGCGAACAGCACCCCGGATTCCTCGAAGGTCTCGCGGGCGGCGGCGCACACCAGCGCGCCGGCCAGCACCGGGTCGACGCCGAACCTCTCGGCCCACCAGGTGCGGTCGGGTCCGGTCCAGGCAATGTCGGCGTCACGGTCGCGCTCGTCGACCCCGCCGCCGGGAAACACCGTCATGCCGCCGGCGAAGGCCATCGACATGGTGCGGCGCATGAGGAAGACCTCGATGCCGGGCGCACCGTCGCGCACCAGCATCACGGTCGCGGCCGGCCTGGGATGCAGGGGGTCGAGTTCGGTCATATACGCCTCCTGTGCGCCGCGCGGCTGCGGGTACGACGGGCGAAGTACCGCCCGTCGATGTACTCCAGGGCGATCGACTGACCGAAGGCCTGGGAGAGATTCTCGGACGTGAGCACGTCGGGCAGCAGCCCGGAAGCGATCGCCCGCCCCTCGGAGAGCAGCAGGCAGTGCGTGAAGCCCTCCGGGATTTCCTCGACGTGGTGGGTGACCAGCACGGAGGCGGGTGCGTCGGCGTCGGCGGCCAGATCAGCCAGCCGGGCCACGAGTTCTTCCCGCCCGCCGAGGTCCAGTCCGGCCGCCGGCTCGTCGAGCAGCAGCAGCTCCGGGTCGGTCATCAGCGACCGCGCGATCAGCACCCGCTTGCGCTCACCCTCGGACAGGGTGCCGTAGCGGCGGTCGGCGAGGTGTTCGGCGCCGATGCTCTCCAACGTGTCCAGCGCCCGGTTGTAGTCGACGTCGTCGTACTGTTCGCGCCACCGGCCAAGCACGGCATAACCGGCGGAGACCACCAGGTCGCGCACCACTTCGTCGTCGGGTATTCGCTGCGCCAGCGCCGAACTGCTGAGCCCGATCCGCGACCGCAGCTCGGACATGTCGGTGCGGCCCAGCCGCTCACCGAGCACGAACGCCGTGCCCGTCGACGGATGCTCGACGGCGGCGGCCATGCGCAGCAGCGACGTCTTGCCCGCGCCGTTGGGACCGAGAACGACCCAGCGCTCATCGAGTTCCACCGACCAATCGATCGGGCCGACCAGGGTGGCACCGCCGCGGCGCAGCGTGACGCCCGAGAATTCGATCAACAGGTCGTCGTCGACGGAGTCGATCAATTGGTCGGAGTCGGGCGGGCCATCTGGCTTTACGAGGTTGTCGTTGAGGGCGCCGGGCACTCGCTCATCGTAGCCACGGCCGGTTCGGCTGCCCGGTCCCCCACCACGTGCGCCCATCCGCTGGCCGCGAGCCAGCGGCTCGGGGTGCACCGCAGCACCAGTTGCACCAGCGGCCCAATCCCCAAGGCGTACACGACGGTTCCGACGCCGACGGTGCCGCCGAGGAGCCAGCCGGTGGCCAGCACCGTCACCTCGATGCCGGTGCGGACCAGCCGCACCGACCATCCGGTCCGGGCCACCAGCCCGGTCATCAGTCCGTCGCGTGGTCCCGGCCCCATCCCGGCACCGATGTACATCACTGTGCTCACGGCGTTGAGCACCACGGCGCCGACCATCATCGCGGTGCGCACCGGCAGCGTCGCCGGCTGCGGCAGCACCATCAGGGCGGCGTCGACCACGACGGAGATGATGATGACGTTCGCGACGGTGCCGACGCCCGGCCGGTTCCGCAGCGGGATCCAGCCGAGCAGCACCACGACGCCGACGAGCGCCGTGGCGCCGCCGATGGTCAGTCCGGTGTGCTGGGCCAGGCCCTGGTGGAAGACGTCCCACGGGTCCAGGCCCAGGCCGGCCCGCACGAACAGTGCCATCGACAGGCCGTAGCCGCTCAGCCCCGCCAGCAGCAGCACCGAGCGGATTGTCAGGCCGGTCCCGCTGACGCGTTTGGCCGCTGCCGTCACCGGTGGTCCTGGAAGCGAGCGCGGATGGCGTCCAGTTCGTGACGCACCCGGGCGGCATCCAGATCACGGATATCGGCGCGGTTGTCACGCCGCGACCGGGCACGCTTCTCAGCCAGTTTTGATAGCCAGTTCGTTCGCATGACACCAGTTTTCCGGCCAACTGGCTTGCCATTCAATAGCCAGTTGGCCGATACTGGCTTCAATGTCGATCGAGATGTCAGCCAGATCACTTGACGAAGTCCTTCTGGCACGCGAATTGGGCAACTGGCGCACGTCCAGCCTCAGCGGCCCCGCTTATCTGGGCCTGGCCGATGCCATCCGCCTGCTCATCGTCGACGGCCGGCTCCCCGTCGGCGCCCGGTATCCCAGCGAACGCGCACTGGCCGACGCGCTGCGGGTCTCCCGCACCACCGTCACCGCGGCCTATGCCCAGCTGCGCGAGGACGGCTACCTCAACGCCCGCCGCGGCGCCCGCAGCACCACGGCCCTGCCGCCCACGGCGCTCACGGCCAGTCCGGCGCCCATAGTCAGAACCGGCACGCTGAGCCTGGCCGATGCCGCGCCCTCGGCGCCGGCGGCCGCCACCCTCGAGGCGTTCGCGCGCGCCGCCCAGCGCGTGGCACCGCACCTGCACGACCTCGGCATCGAACTCACCGGCGTCGCCGAGCTTCGCCAGGCCATCGCCGAAAGATATTGCGCCAGAGGGTTTCCCACCGATCCGGACGAGATCATGGTGACCACCGGGGCGCTGCACGCGATCAATCTCGTGCTGGCCACCTACGCCCGCCCGGGCGACCGGGTACTGATCGAGCAGCCGACGTACCACGGCGCCATCTCGCTCATCGCGGCGTCCGGCGCCCGGCCGGTGCCCGTGAGCATGGCCGAGGACGGCTGGGAACTGGATGCCGTACAGGCCGCCATGCGGCAACTGGCCCCCACGCTGGCCTACCTGATCGTCGACAACCACAACCCGACCGGGCTGAGCCTGCCGGCCGCCGGGCGCGAGCGCCTCGCCCGCATCATCTCCGAGACCCGGACCCGCACCATCATCGACGAAACCATCTGCGACATCTGGCTGGACGAGCCGCTGCCGCCGCCGCTGGCCTCCTACCTGGAGAGCCGCCGCGACCTGGTGATCACCGTCGGCTCGATGTCGAAGTCGTTCTGGGGTGGCCTGCGGGTCGGCTGGATTCGCGCCGAACGGTCCACGCTGGCCGCCATCGCCGCGGTGCGGCCGACCATCGACCTCGGCACCGCCATCGTCGAACAACTGGCGTCGGCCGACCTGCTCCGGCAGGCCGACACCGTGCTGCCCGCCCGGCGCGACATGCTGCGCGCCCGGCGCGAGTTGGTGAGTTCGCTTCTGCAGGAACAACTTCCGGACTGGACGGCCAGCCCGTGCCACGGCGGCATGTCGATGTGGATGCGGCTGCCCGCACCCATGAGTTCAGCGCTGTCCGCGGCGGCGTCCCGGATGGGACTCGTCATCCCGGCGGGGCCGCGGTTCGGGGTCGACGGCACGCTGGAGCGCTTCATCCGGGTGCCGTTCACCCAGCCCGACGAGCGCCTGCACCAGTCGGTGGCGGTGCTCGCTCAGGCGTGGCGCGGCGTCACCGGCGCGGGTACGCCGGACGCGCACGCCCTCGTCGTCTGAGGCGGGCCGGAAGCTTACTGCTGGCTCTGGATCAGGCCGATGCAGGTGCCGATGTGCTCGGGCGTGCAGGGAATGCCGTTGACCGTCTGCAGGCCGCCGACCGACTGGGTGATCTGCGCGCCCGTCCCACTGTTGGACGTCTGCGGCGGCACCGCCTGCGGGCCGCTGCCGTTCGCCGTGCCCTTGACGCACACGCCTTCGAAGTGGCTCGGCACGGTCCCCCAGGGGCACGCGTAGGCCGGCGCGGCCGCCGTCACCGAGACGACCGACAAGGGGCCGGCGACCAACGCGACAGCACTTACACCAACCAGAACCGCACGCTTCATGTCACCATCTCCCACACGCTTACGCAGCAAATCAATATCAATAGTCACCACTGTAACGCGACAGCGGCTGCGGTGTGCCGTCGCCGGCGAATCGCTACGGGATGTCCACCCGCCGCACCACACCGTCGACCGCGTCGGCAGCCTCGATCTCGCCACGCGTGATGCCGAGGATGAACAGCACGGTATCCAGGTACGGGTGGCTCAGCGACGCGTCGGCGACCTCCCGCAGCGCGGGCTTGGCGTTGAACGCGACGCCGAGGCCGGCCGCCGACAGCATGTCGATGTCGTTGGCGCCGTCGCCGACCGCGACCGTCTGCTCCATGGGCACACCGGCCTGGTTGGCGAAGTCCCGCAGCGCCTTGGCCTTGCCCGGACGGTCGACGATCGGGCCGGTCACCCGGCCGGTCAGCTTGCCGTCGACGATCTCGAGGTGGTTGGCCGCCACGAAGTCGAGCATCAGCTCCTCGGCCAGCGGCTCGATCACCTGGCGGAACCCGCCCGACACCACACCGCAGTGGTAACCCAGCCGGCGCAGCGTACGCAGTGTGGTCCGGGCACCCGGGGTCAGCTCGATCTGGTCGGCGACCTCGTCGACCACCTCGGCCGGCAGGCCGGCGAGCGTGGCCACCCGCTCCCGCAGCGACTCCTCGAAGTCCAGTTCGCCGCGCATGGCGGCCTCGGTGATGGCCGCGACCTTGGCCTCGGCGCCGGCGCGCGCCGCCAGCATCTCGATGACCTCGCCCTGGATCAGCGTCGAGTCGACGTCGAACACGATGAGCCGCTTGGCCCGCCGGGCCAGGCTGTAGTCCTCGAGGGCGATGTCGACGCCCTCGTCGACCGCGACGCGGGCCAGCGCGGTCTGCAGCTGCGCGTAGGCCCCGCCCACCGGGGGCACCGACACCCGCAGCTCCAGACCCGTCACCGGGTAGTCGGAGACACCGCGGATGAAGTCGATGTTGACCCCGAGCGCCGCCACCTCGCGGGCGACGACAGTGAAGGCCTCGGCGGTGATGGGCCGGCCCAGCACGACGATGGTGTGGGTCGACGGCTCCGTGAGGACGGGCTGGTCATCACTGCTGTCGATCGCGACATCGAGCCCCAGCTCGCTGATGGCCTGCTGCACATCGGCGCGCAGCACGTCGCCGGCCACGTCGGCAGGCACCGCGACCAGCACGCCGAGCGTCAGGCGGCCACGGATGACCACCTGCTCGACGTTCAACAGCTCGACGTTGTGCCGCGACAGCACGCCGAACAGCGTCGACGTCACGCCCGGCTGGTCGAGTCCGGTGACGGTGATCAGCACCGACCCGTGTGAGTTGCTTTCCTGCGTCATCCGTTAGGTCCCCTAACGCAGAACCGCCCGCGCCTTAGGCGCGGGCGGGTCGGCTGATTTCTAGTGGTGCGATCGACCGATGTGCGCTTCGGCACGCATCCGCTCGACCATGTGCGGGTAGTGCAGCTCGAACGCCGGGCGCTCCGAACGGATCCGGGGCAGCTCGGTGAAGTTGTGCCGCGGCGGCGGGCAGCTGGTGGCCCACTCCAGTGAGTTGCCGTAGCCCCACGGGTCGTCGACCACGACAGGCTCGCCGTAACGCCAGCTCTTGAACACGTTCCACACGAAGGGCAGCGTGGACAGGCCCAGGATGAAGGCACCGATGGTCGAGATCACGTTCAGCGTGGTGAAGCCGTCGGTGGGCAGGTAGTCGGCGTAACGACGCGGCATGCCCTCATCACCGACCCAGTGCTGCACCAGGAACGTGGTGTGGAAGCCGATGAAGGTCAGCCAGAAGTGCAGCTTGCCCAGACGCTCGTCGAGCAGACGGCCCGTCATCTTCGGGAACCAGAAGTAGATGCCCGCGTAGGTGGCGAACACGATGGTGCCGAACAGCACGTAGTGGAAGTGCGCGATGACGAAGTAGCTGTCCGTCACGTGGAAGTCCAGCGGCGGGCTGGCCAGCAGCACGCCCGACAGACCACCGAGCAGGAAGGTGATCAGGAAGCCCACCGAGAACAGCATCGGCGTCTCGAAGGTCAACTGCCCCTTCCACATCGTGCCGATCCAGTTGAAGAACTTGATACCGGTCGGGACCGCGATCAGGAACGTCATGAAGGAGAAGAACGGCAGCAGCACGGCGCCGGTGGCGTACATGTGGTGCGCCCACACGGCGACCGACAGGGCGGCGATACCGAGCGTCGCGTAGATCAGGGTGGTGTAACCGAAGATCGGCTTGCGGCTGAACACCGGGAAGATCTCCGAGACGATGCCGAAGAACGGCAGCGCGATGATGTACACCTCGGGGTGGCCGAAGAACCAGAACAGGTGCTGCCACAGCAGGACGCCGCCGTTGGCGGGGTCGTAGATGTGCGCGCCCAGGTGGCGGTCAGCGGCGAGGCCGAACAGCGCGGCGGTCAGCAGCGGGAAGGCCAGCAGCACGAGGATCGAGGTCACCAGGATGTTCCAGGTGAAGATCGGCATGCGGAACATGGTCATGCCCGGGCAGCGCATGCAGACCACGGTGGTGACCATGTTGACGGCACCCAGGATGGTGCCCAGACCACCGACGGCCAGGCCGACGATCCACAGGTCGCCACCGGCACCGGGCGAGTGGATCGCGTCGGTCAGCGGCGAGTAGGCGGTCCAGCCGAAGTCAGCGGCACCACCGGGGGTGATGAAGCCGGCGATGGCGATCATGGCGCCGAACAGGAACAGCCAGAACGAGAAGGCGTTCAGCCGCGGGAACGCCACGTCGGGGGCGCCGATCTGCAGCGGCAGCACCAGGTTGGCGAAGCCGAAGACGATCGGGGTGGCGTAGAACAGCAGCATCACCGTGCCGTGCATGGTGAACAGCTGGTTGAACTGCTCGTTGCTCAGGAACTGCAGTCCCGGCATGGCCAGCTCCGTGCGCATGAACAGCGCCATCAGGCCACCGATGAAGAAGAACACGAAGCAGACGACGCAGTACATGATGCCGATCAGCTTGTGATCGGTCGTGGTCACCAGCTTGTAGATCAGGTTGCCCTTGGGGCCCATACGCTCCGGGAACGGGCGACGAGCCTCGAGTTCTCCGATTGGGGGCGCTTCGGCTACCAACAGATCCTCCAAATGTTCCGGGCGAATAGTTCGAGCACACGGGGCATCCCATGTTGTCTGCCGGTGATCTTATCCCCCATCGCACAGCCTTGCGGCGAGGGTCCTACAAACTGTCGTAATTGGCTGGACCAGCCACCGGCACCGGCGTGGCGGCACCGCCCACGACCGCGCCTCATCTGGGCCCGGCCGCGCGGGTGTTACCGTCGGCCACGTGCAGTTTCCGACTCCCCGTACCCGGCTGTCCAGCGCCAGCGCGGCGGTTCTGACCGCCCTGTGCGCGACGGCCGCGACCGTCCTGACGGGCTGTTCGGGGCACACCAGCGAACCTCAGGCAGCGAACTCGGCTCCCATCACCAGCACCACCCGGATCGCCACCGCGGGCGTGCTGGGCAACCAGCGCCGGCCCGACGATTCGTGCGCGCCCACCCCGGCAGCGCTCGATGAGGGCCCGCCCACCCGCCAGGTGCACCACGCCGCCGGCGCCACCGACGTCAACGCCGACCCGCAGCGCATCGTCGTGCTCTCGGGCACGGCACTCGATGCGCTGTGCGCGCTGGGCCTGCAGGGCCGTGTGGTCGCCGCGGCGACCCCGACGGATTCGTCGGGCCAGACGTCATACCTGGGCACCGTCATCCACAACGTGCCGGCGGCCGGCACCCGCGGTGCCCCCGACATGGCCGCGGTCAAGGCCGCCAACCCCGACCTGATCATCGGCTCGCAGG
The DNA here is from genome assembly GCF_039668335.1 of Mycobacterium sp. SM3041. NCBI lineage: Bacteria > Bacillati > Actinomycetota > Actinomycetes > Mycobacteriales > Mycobacteriaceae > Mycobacterium > Mycobacterium sp. SM3041. The sequence goes on from NZ_JAYXBQ010000076.1 coordinate 125,295, forward strand.
TGTCGGCCACATCGGACACCTACGGCGCATTGTCGGCGATCGCGCCGACGGTGCTCACCGGGCCGTCGGGCGCGGCCTGGCAGGACGATCTGCGGATGGTCGGGGCGGCGACCGGTCGCGGCGCCGCCGCGGGCGCACTGGTCGACGGGTTCAACGCCGACGCCACCAAGGTCGGCGGCCAGAACGACGCCTCGCATTTCCAGGTGTCGGTGGTGCAGCTGACCGAGGGCACCCTGCGAATCTTCGGCGCCAACAACTTCCCGGGCAGCGTGCTGGCCCGGATCGGCGCGGATCGCCCTGCGCCGCAACGATTCACCGACAAGCCCTACCGCGAGATCGACATCTCGAAGCTGGGACCCGGCACCGATTTCTCGGCGGCCGACGGCGACATCGTCTACCTGACGTTCGAGTCACCGGCGGCCAAGGACAAAGCGACCGCGTTGCTCGACGGCCCGGCCTGGAAGAAGCTCGCCGCCACGCGCGACAACCGGGTGTTCGTGGTGAACAACGAGGTGTGGCAGACCGGTCAGGGCATCGTGGCGGCCCGCGGCATGCTCGACGACCTGCACTGGCTCAACGCGCCCATCAACTAGTCAGCCGGCACCCTGCAACGCCTGCTGGCCGAACTGTCCCAATTCCAGCGAGCCGTCGGGCAGTACCAGTTCGCCCGACTCGATGCGCCGGCGTAGGTAGGCGAACGTCTGCGCGGTCTGGGCGAACAGGTGCTCACCCGCACGCAGCGCCGGCCGGGGCTTGGCATCGGGCGAAGCGAACTGCGGCAGCGGTTTCACCTCGGTGTGGTAGTCGACGTTGAAGAACAACGGGAACGAGTACCGTTCCTCGGCGACCTTGCGGACGCGGTGGCTGGTCGCCACGAACGCACCGTTGGTCCACAGCTCCAGCAGGTCCCCGACGTTGACGACGAACGTCCCGTCGACGGGCGGTACGTCGATCCACTCGCCCGCGCCGTTGAGCACCTCGAGGCCGGGGGCCGTCGGCTTGAGCAGCGTGAAGCACTCGTAGTCGGTGTGCGCGCCGATCCCGACGCTGTCATGGGCGTCCGGGTTGTACGGATAGTGGATGAGCCGCAGCTGGCTCGGCGTCTTGGTGGCGTGGCGGGAGAAGACCTCCGGATCCTCACCGAGGGCGACGGCGAACGCCCACAGCAGCCGCTGGCCCACGGCCAGCACCGCCTGGTAGTAGGCAGTCACCGCGTCGGCGAAGCCGGGTAGGTCCGGCCACGCGTTGGGGCCCAGCATGGGATTGCCGGCCAGGTAATCCGGATCATCGGCGGGCAGATCCAGCGCGGTGTCGAACGCTTCCTTCAGATCCGGGACGGTGCCCTCCAGGCCCTCCTCGCCGACCGGCACATACCCCCGGTGACAGCGCGACAGCCCGATGTAGTTGCGCATCTTTTCTTCCACCGGCAGCGCGAAATACTCCTTCACCGCCGCCAGCATCGCGCTGAACAACGACTCATCGATGCCGGTGCCGCTGATGTAGAAGAAGCCGACGTCGGCCGCCGCCCGGCCCAGCTCGGCGGCCACGCGGTGCTGCTCGGCACGCTCGGGTGACGACAATCCGCTGATGTCGATGATCGGCACCGACGTGAATGACGTTACGCCACTCATGAATTCACATTCCCTTCCGAGTTGTCCACCGTCCAGTGCACGCCGTTGGCCTGGATTTGGTCGCCGACAGAAGCCATGTCGGCGAAGTCGATACCGAGCGCTCGCTGCGCGTCGCCGCCCACGGTGCCGAGCACCACCTGAGTGCCGTCGGCCCAGCCGAACATGGCGCCGACCCGGACCAGTAGCGCCGACGCTCCGGCCGGCCCGGACAGGTGCAGCGCGCCTGTCGGCCCCGCGTCGCCGGGGTCGCGGACCCAGTGCTCGATGTAGTGTTCGTGCACCCCGGTCTCGACGAGAACATCGCTCTCCCAGTGCATTACGCCGGCGTCGGGATGCGGTCCCGGCGTCGTGATGTCGAACTCTCGATGCCACTCGAAGACGTCGCCGTCCTGGTGCAGGGTGCCCGCGAATCCGCGGGAGTCAACGTAGGCCGTCAGGCTCTGCAGCCACAGCACACCCGGTTCGGTGTCGCGCGTGCCGTCGACGTCGATCAACAGCGTGCGGCGCCAGAGGCCGGCGCAGTCGGTCAGCAGTGGTGTCATGACGATTCCTCCCAGTTGTGCTGCAGCATCCGCAGTCCGTCGACGGTGGGCACCCCTATTGCCCGTACCCGGGCGATCCCGCCGTCCGGGTAGGCCTGTACGCGCAGTGCCGCCACGTCGGGCACGTCGACCGCGAACACCTGGCGCGCATCGGCGAGCAGTCGCGTCCGCGGCAGCACCGGAACGTCGAAAGCGACCATCCCCCAACCGTGTTCCCGATCGGGACGGCTCCGGCTGCCCAGCACCGACACCTCCAGGCTGGCGTTGAACACGAAGTACGACGTGTCGACCTCGATGCGGCGCAGGTCGGCGGGCGCGGCGAACGAGACGATCACCGCGTCGTGGGTGTCCGGTCCGACGTCGCGGCGTCGGCGCGCCTCCCAGCCGTCGCCCATGTTGTGCGGCCGGTTCGGCATGATCAGCGACGTGGCACTGGAATAGAAACTGTCACTGCACCATTCGACCCGACCACCGTTTTCCAGACCGGACACCTCGACGGTGACATCGCTGAAGGACGCGGGGTCCGGCACCACCTCGCCGTACGCCCGCAGCCGGGCGACGCCGCCGTCGGACTGCAGCCGCAGCCGCAGGTGCGTCCACCGCCGGCGGTCCGCGACGGCCAGCAGATTGTGCGAATCCGCCTTGAGCACAGTGGGTTCCACGATCGGTGTCCAGGCCACAGCGGGGTCTGCCGGATCGTCGGTGCGCGCCAGCACGCAGGCGTCCACCGCGCAGCCGCTCGGGTGATTGCCCGAGAAGAACCGGGTGTCCACGTCGATGGTGCGCAGCCGGCCGGGTGTGCCCAGCCGGATGATCGCCCAGTCGCCGGCGCGGCCGGCGTGGCGCCGGGTCTCCCAGCCGTCCACCACTTCGCCGCGCAGGTCGAAGGTTCCGGGCACGAAGGCGGGTTCGGCCGGGTCGACGAGCCGCTCCTTGAATCCGAACGATTCGTCACTGGCGGCCACCACGCTGCCGCCGACGAGGCGTGAGGCGAGATCGACGTCGGTCATCGGCCCAGTGCTTCCGACAGCGGCCAGTGGCTGCGCGGATTGTCCGGTCCCGGCGCGAACACCCCTGCCTTGCTGGTGGACAGGCCCAGCCCGACGACGGCCTGGGCGAGGGCCACCGCGGCGGCGACCCCGTCGACCGCGGGCACCCCGAGCTTGGCGGAGATCGCCGCCGTCACGCCTGCCATCCCGGCGCACCCCAGGCAGATCACGTCGGCGCCGTCCTCGTTGACGGCGCGTGCGGCCTCGTCGACAATCGCCTGCACGGCGCCGGCGGGGTCGGCGTCCACGGCTGCCGTGCCGAGGCCGCAGGCCCGTACCGAGGCGCAGTGTGCGTTCAGGCCGGCCAGCAGCAGCCGGTCCTCGATGGGCGGGATCGACCGGGCGAGCGTGGTGATCACCGAGAACCGCCGGCCGATCAGGTGCGCGACATGCGCGGCGCATTCGGCGATGTCGAACACCGGCACCGTCAGCATCTCGGCGAGCGCGTCGCGGCCGTGCTCGCCGAATCCGGCGAGCACAACGGCATCGAAGTCGAAGTCGCCCGACCGGGCCAGTCGGGCAACCAGGTCCATCACCCCGACCGCGGAAAGGTAGCTCTCGGCGGCGGAGTCGATTGCCGCCGAGCCGAAATACGGTGACATGCAGACGATCTCAGTGTCGGTATGCGCAGCGGCACGCGCGGCAGTGGCGATCTCGGCGGTCATGGCCGCCGAGGTGTTCGGGTTGAGCACCAGGATTCTCATGCCGGCTCCCCCACCAACGCGGGCACGCCGGCAACCCAGGTCTGCAGGACCGAACCCCGCAGCGTGACACCGTCATACGGGCTCACCGGGTGACGGTGCCGCAGCGTCGCCGCCCGCACGGTGTCGAGGGCACCCGGATCGAAGGCGCACAGGTCGGCCCGCAGGCCCACGGCGATCCGGCCCCGGTCGGTGTAACCGGCCAGCGCGGCGGGCCGTTGCGTCATCCACCGGCTCAGGTCGGTGAGCCCGAAACCGCGTGCGGCGGCCTGCGTCCAGACTGCGCGCGGGCTCAGTTGCAGTGAGCTGATCCCACCGAATGCCCGGCCGAAATCCCCGTCCCCCTTGAGCCGCGGCGCGCAGGGCGAGTGGTCGGACACCACCAGGTCCAGCGTGCCGTCGTGCAGCGCGGACCACAGCAGTTCACGGTTGGCGCCGTCCCGGATGGGCGGGCAGCAGGCGAATTCGGTGCCACCGTCGTGCACCGTCTCGGCGGCGAATGTCAGGTAATGCGGGCAGGTTTCGGCCGTCACCGGTATCCCGGCGCGCTTGGCCTCGACGAGGCGGGCCAACACTGTGGCGCTGGAGACGTGCACGATGTGCGCGCGGGCCCCGGTCGCCGCTGCCGCGTCGATCACCAGTGCCACGGCATCGTCTTCGGCGGCGTCGGGTCGCGACGCCAGGAACGACCGGTATTCCCGGCCCGCCGGCGCTGGCCCGGCGTCGATCACCTGGTTGCTCTCGGCGTGGACGAGCAGCACCGACCCCAGTTCGGCGATGCGCCGCATGGCATCCCGGAACTGTCCCGGGCTCAGGTGCGGGAAATGCGGGTTGCCCGAGTCGGCGAGGAAGCACTTGAAGCCGCGCACCCCGGCCTGTGCCAGGTCGGCCAGATCGTCGAGGTTGTCGGGCACCACGCCACCCCAGTACCCGACGTCGACGTGGCAATTACCCGCTGCCGTGGCCTTTTTGGTGTACAGGGCCGCGACGCTGGTGGTCACCGGGTCGCAGTCCAGTGGCATGTCGACCACGGTGGTGATCCCGGCCGCGGCCGCCGCGGCGGTGGCGGTCTCGAAGCCCTCCCAATCGGTACCCGGTTCGTTGATGTGGACATGCGTGTCGACGAAACCAGGGAGCAGCACCACCGATTCGGGCAACCGGATGTCCTCTACTGCAGCGCAATCGGCGTCGACGTCACCCACGAAGACGATGCGACCACCGTCGATCCCCACCGCGGCGGGAACCTCGTGACCGTCGACGAGCACCCGGTCGGCGCGCAGCACGCACTCCATCACAGCCCGCCGAACCGATGATGGAAATGGTCGGTGAGCTCGGGCCACACGTGTGGATCATGGCCGGGGATCAGCTGAAACCCCCTGTCGGCGGCCAACTTCTTGAGTCGGCGGATCGGCTCGATCGTGTCCTGCGGGTCGACGTCGATGAACCCGCCGATGGCGAGCTCGTGCTCGATGTTCTCCGTGAGGTCGGCCGCATCGAAGGCGAACACGAAGCCGTCACCGCCGACGGACTGGTCGAGTTCGACGACGAAGCTCTGATGCCCCGGCGTGTGCCCATAGGTCGGCACCGCGGTGATGCCCGGGGCGATCTCGGCTTCCCCGTCGGCCAGGTGCCACTCGATGTTCGGGTCGTCGAAATCGATCCGATTGATCGCGTTGCGTTCAGGCTCAGGGTGATTCGACAGCCCGTACTCGAGTTCACGACGCTGGGCGTGCACCGGGACCTTTCCGGCGAACAGCTTGAGCCCGCCGGCATGGTCGTGATGCAGGTGGCTGACGGCGACGGTGTGGATCTCGTCGAAATCCACCCCGACCTCCGCCAGTCGCTGCTCGATCGGCTCGCCCGGTCCGGGCAGCACCGGGCGGTACTCGACGGTCGGGAAGAACCGCCGGTACAGCGCCGGGTCCCGTACGAGCGCGGTGTTGAATCCCGTGTCGAGCAGTACCCAACCGCCGTCGGTCTGCAGCAACACCCCGGGCACCGGCTCCCGCATGCGCTCCTCCGGCGGTGCCCCGTACACCGACACCGACTTCGGCAGCTCCTCCCAGCCCAGGGTCAGCAGGATGATCCGCCGCACTCCGGGCTTGCCGACCAGAGTGGCCATCAGCCGACCGAAAGGGCGTTCAGGCGCAGCGAATTCGGGTTGGTGACCACGTGTGCCTGTTCGACGCCCTTGAGCCAGGGCTGGGCCACCATGAAGTCGTTGACGTCGGCGATGTTCAGCCAGCACCCGGTCTTGACCGCTTCCACACCGGCCGTCGAGAAGTCCGGGGCCGAATCGGCGGGCAGGCCCTTGGCCAATGCGTCTGTCACCGCGGGCGACGAGCAGCCGAAGAAGTTCAGGCCGCCGCCGGCATCCCACGAGATGTGGCCCCAGGTGTACGGCGACGGCGCATCAGGCCAGCCGACGTACGTCATGATCTCGGGTGCGGACTTTCCGTCAGTACCGACCCACCCGTAGATCTCCGACGTGGGATACGCCTGCACCTTGACGGTCAGACCGGCTGCGGCCAGTTCGGTCTGAATCAGGTTGCTGATCAACTGGTTGTCCGGGTTGCTCGAGTCGTAGCCGATGGTGACGGCCTTTTGATCGGCCGGCAGCGTCGCGGCGATGGCGGACAGCGCCGAGGGGTCGTGCGGCACCGACTGCTTGCCGTATTCGGCGGCCATCATGTTCGGCGGGTAGATCTGCTCGGCCTTCTTACCGCGCCCGAAGTACGTCTGCTTCACCAGCTCGTCGACATCGATCGCCTGCATCACCGCGTTGCGGTTCTTGGCGTCGGTCATCATGCCCTTGCTCGGGTTGATGTACGCGTAGTTCGACATCATGGTCGGCAGCGAGTAGTTGGTGAACGCCTTGTTGTTCAGGTAGGACTGGACCGCCGAGGACGGCAGGTCGTGCAGGATGGCGGCCACCTGGCCGTTGTTGAACTGCAGTTGCTGCGCCGACACGTCGGTGATGACCGGTAGCTCGACCTTCTCGAAATACGGCTTGGTGCCCCAGTATCCGGGGAAGGCGGCCATCGCGTAGTGCGACCCCACCTGGGCGTCGGTCAGCGTGAACGGACCGGTGCCGAGGTCATGAGTCGTGAGGTAACCCTGCGCGTTGTCGGTGCCGGCGTTCTTCTTCAGTCCTTCAGGACTGAGCATGCGGGGGCCGTACGGACACGCCAGGTAGTCGAGGAACGCCGAGTTGGGTGCCTTCAGCGTGACGGTGACGTCGTAATCCCCTTGTGTGGTCACCGATTCCACGTCCTTGACCATGTAGGCCGGGCCCTGGTTGACGGCCACCCGGCGATCGAACGACGCTTTGACCGCCGCCGACGTGAACGGCGTGCCATCGTGGAACTTGACGCCCTCACGGAGCTTGAACGTGAACACCTTGTTGTCCGGCGACGCCGTCCAGCTCGTGGCCAGCAGCGGTTCCAGGACGGCCTTGTCGACACCGGCCTTGTATTGCAGCAGGCCTTCGTAGGTGTTGGTGGTCAGCAACAGACCCTGTCCCGCGTAGTAGATGTCCGGGTCCGGCGGCTGCCCCGGGTCCTGCAGGAAGGACAGGTGCAGAACCTTGTCGGTGGGCGCGGCGTTGGGCGTGCCGCTCCCCGAGTTCGAGCCACCGCAACCGCTCAGCGTCAACATGACGGCGGCGGCACCGGCAGCGGCGATCCGCCAGCTTCCGCGCGCGCGACCGGGGACCTTGTGGCTCTTCATCATCGGGCAACTCCTTCGAGGGCGGGGCTGGACAACTCGGGCGGACACATATCGGAAAAGGCGGCGACGATCTCGTCGGTGGTGCGCATGGCACCGGCCTGCAGGTACTCCATGGCATCGAGGGCCGCGTCGTGGCGATAGGTCGACGAGCCGCCCACGCAGTCGGTCACGACGCGGACGTAGAAGTCACGCTGGTGCGCATCGGCGAAGGTGTAGTGCACGCAGACGTCGGTGAGCCCGCCGATGAGAATGAGCGTCGAGGCCCGCAGACCCGACAGCACGATCTCGAAATCCGTTCCGATGAAACCGGAATAGCGGCGCTTGACGATGTGGAACTCGTGGTTGGGCCCATCGAGGTCGGGCAGCAGCGCGGGATGCAGCGGGGTGCCCGGGCGGCCGTCCACACAGTGCTCGCCCTCGGCGCCGTCGAGCTCGCGGCCGAAGTCGATGCCGTTGGGGCGGTGCACCTCCTGGAAGAACACGATCGGGATCCGCGCGGCGCGGGCGGCGGCGATCAGGCGCTGGGCCCGGGCGATCCGGCCGTCGTAACCGGCCATGTGCTCGATGCCGACCACCTCGGCCGGCATGTCGCCGGACTCCTGCATGTCGACGACGACCAGGACGGGATTACCTACGATGAGCGGCTGTTTCGGCACTTAACCTCCTGTGACGGCGATACGCGGATCAGCGGCGGCCTGCAGCAGGTCCACCACCGTGTTGATGACGACGTAGAGCGCTCCCAGCATCAGCGTGACGCCGGCGATCGCCGGGAAATCCGCCACGGGAATGCTCTGCGCGACGTACTGCCCGATGCCGGGCCAGCCGAAGACCTGCTCGACCACCAACACGCCCGAAAACATCAGGCCCACTTGGAGTCCGGTCATCGACAGGGCGGCGCCGACCGAGTTGCGCAGCACATGCCTGGCCAGGATTCGGGTCTCGGACAGTCCCTTGGCGCGGGCCGTCCGCGCGTAGTCGCTGTCGATGTCGGCCAGCAGGCTGCTGCGCAGCACCCGGCCGATCGCGACAGCCGGGCCGATCGCGATGACGAACGCCGGCAGGATCAGGTGGTGCGCGGCGTCGGCCACGACATCGAGCCGCCCGTGGAGCAGACCGTCCACGGTGAGCATGCCCGTCGGCCCGGTCGGCGGACTCGGCACGGCACTGCGGCCGTTGGCCGGTACCCAACCCAGGTCTTGATAGAAGACGATGAGGCCGAGGATGCCGAGCAGGAACATCGGCGCCGAGGAACCCGCGAACAACACGGCCCGAAGCACATTCGCGCCGCGCCAGTTCAAGGTTGTGCTGAACGCCAGCAGCACCGCGAGGACGACGGCGATCAGCAGGCCGGCGAGCGCCAGCTCCAGCGTGGCGGGCACGAACGACCCGAGGTCGGCCATCACCGCATGCCGAGTCCGGTACGACGTGCCCAGGTCGCCGGTCGCGGCACCGGCCAGGTAGTGCCAGAACTGAACCAGCACAGGGTCATTCAGTCCCAGCGCCGCGCGCCGGGCCGCCACCGCGTCAGCTGAGGCCTGAGCGCCGAGCTGGGCCTTCACCGGATCCAGCGGCGAGATGTTCTGCAGGACGAACATCACTGCCGTCAAGGCCACCAGGATGGCGACCATCGACCCCAACCGCGAGGCCACGAACGTCTTCATGTTTCACCCACCTCTCTTCATGCGCGCGCTCATCACCACCACCGGATCGGCGGCCTACGTCGTCTTCATCAGGTTGCGCAGGCAGTCGCCGGAGATGTTGGCGACCAGCGCAAGCACCAGCACACCCAGTCCCGGCATGACCGGAATCCACCACTGCTGCAGGAAGTAACTCAGGTTGCGCGCCGAGTCGGCGCCGAGCTCGGGTGCCGGCGCGGCCTGACCGAGCCCGAGAAAGGACAAGCCGGCCAATGTGAGAATCAGCGTGCCGATGTCCAGGCTCGCGGCGACCAAGGCGTTGGGCACCGCACCCGGCAGCAGGTGCCGTCCGGCGAGCCGAAATCGGCTGACACCGGCCAGCTTTGCGGCCTCGACGTGGGGACGCGCCGCAAGCCGCGCCACCTCCCCCCGCACCAGCCGCGCGTAGAACGGCCACCACACGATGGACACCGCGATCAGCGTGTGCAGGAAGCTCGGTCCCAGCGCGGCGACCACGGCGATCGCCAGCACCGGCGCGGGCAGCGACAGGAAACCGTCGGTGATGCGCATCAGCGTCGAGTCGACCCAGCCACCGGCCGCCCCGGCGACCAGGCCGACGAGCCCGCCGATCAACAGGCCCAGCGCCACGACCGCCAGCGCGGCCAGCCAACTCGACCGCGCGCCGTAGAGCACGCGGGACAGGATGTCGCGTCCCACGCTGTCGGTGCCGAGCAGGAACCCGTGCTCACCCGGCGCCTGCAACGGCATCCCGACCGGGATCAGCGGGTCGTGGGGAGCCAGCAGCGGCACCGCGACGAGAGCCAGCGTCAACAGGATCACGAGGGCGAAACCCGCGCTGTTGATGATCGTCGACCGGGACTGTGGCAGCGCCAGCCGCAGCCGGCCACGACCGCGGATGAGACTCGGGGCGGGGATCGCGATGGCCATCAGCGCACCTTCTCTTCGATACAGGCGACCTGATGTGCGCCACCGAATTTGCCGACGAGTCGGACGTCGAGCTCGTCACCGCTGCAGGCGTCGACGGCGATCGGGCATCTCGGATGGAACGCACATCCGGTCGGCGGTGACAACGGGCTCGCCGGTTCGCCTGGCAATACCCGCGATTCGCGACCCAGGTCGGGAATCGCGTCGACCAGCGCACGGGTGTACGGATGTGCCGGGTTTCCGATGACCTCTTCGGCCGGTCCGATCTCCACGATGCGGCCCAGGTACATCACGGCGATGCGATCGGCGACGACCCGAGCCACCGACAGGTCGTGCGTCACGAACACCACCGACATGTCCAGGCTTCGGCGCAGGTCCCCGATCAGGTTGAGCACCGAGGCCGCCAGGGACACGTCGAGGGCACTCGTGGGTTCGTCGCACAACAGCACGGCGGGCGGGACGACGGTGGCGCGAGCCAGCGAAACCCGTTGGCGCTGACCGCCGGACAGCTGACCGGCGCGTGACTTCGCCACCTCCGCGGGTAGCCCCACCCGGCCGAGAACCTCGATGACCGCATCGCGACGCGCGGCCCGCGACAGTTTCCTGCCGCGCAGGCGCTCGGCGATCAACTCACCGACCGACAGCCAGGGCGTGAGGGAGGCGCCGGCGTCTTGGAACACCATCTGTGGGCGCTGTTCCCCGGCCACCTCGACGGCGCCCGTGGTCGCCTTCTCCAGGCCCGCGATCACCCGCAACAGCGTGGATTTTCCCGAACCGCTCTCCCCCACCAGCGCCACCGACTCGCCGTGCCCCACGCGCAGCGTCACACCGCGCAATGCCTGGAGTTTGCCGCGCGGCGCGACGGTGAAGGTCTTGGTCACGTCCGTCACGGTGACGGCGGCCGGCTCGTCCGCAGCGGCAGTACTGACCGGCTGTGCGGCAACGGGTTCCGGCACTGAGTCGAGAGCCGCCGGATCGTGCGCCAGCTCCTCCGGGGTGAGCAGACAGGCGCTGACCCGCCCGGGGCCCACGGAAGTCGGTTCGGGAGAGGACTTCTCACAATTTTCGGTGGCTTGATCACAGCGCGGGCTGAAAGCGCATCCCGGTAGCGGTGACACCGGGCTCGGCACCGAACCGGGCATCGCCGCCAGCCGACGGCCGCGTGCGGTGTCCAGCGTCAGCCGTGACCGCAGCAGCCCGCGGGTATAGGGGTGAGCAGGTGCGCCCAGAACGTCGGCGGCCGGGCCGACCTCGGCGATGCGGCCGGCGTAGAGCACCGCGATGCGGTCGGAGATCTGGGCCGCCACCCCGAGGTCGTGGGTGATGAAGACGATGCTGCAACCGATTTCGTCGCGGAGTCGTTGCAGCAGTCGGAGGACCTGGGCCTGCACCGTGACGTCCAGTGCGGTCGTCGGTTCGTCGGCGATGATGAGTTCCGGCGAGCCGGCGATCGCGATGGCGATCATCACGCGCTGGCGCAGGCCGCCGGAGAGCTCGTGCGGGTAGGCGCGCATCCGTCGCGCCGGGTCGGGTATGCCGACCGCGGTCAGCAGGCGCAGGGCTTCGTCGTCGCTGCCCGCCGCCTCGGCGACCTGCTTGCCGATCCGCATGGTCGGGTTGAGCGAGGTCATCGGATCCTGGAACACCGCGCCCAGGTCGAGCCGGCGCACCGTGCGCAGCGCCTTTGCGTCACCATGCACCATGTCCGAGCCGGCCACCGAGATGCCGCCCTCGATCCGGGCCGACGCCGGCAGCAGACCGAGCATCCCGAAGCCCAATACGCTTTTCCCTGAGCCCGATTCGCCTACCAGACCGAGGATTTCGCCACGCCGAACGGTCAGCGAGACGCCGCGCAGCGCGTGTACGTCGCGACCGTTGCGCGGGAACGTGACATGCAGGCCCGCCACGGTCGCCACCGCATCCGGGTTCGACGACACGGTGGCGACGGGCGTGGCGTCCGCCACCGATACAGCAGTGCCCATGTGCGCTCTCCTGCGTTCTGATCGCCATGCCTTGGTACGTCTCTGACCGCTGGCCTGTCAGTTGACAGTTTTCTCCCCCGACCATCTCGCATGGTGTCGCCGAAGTAAGCACGATGTAAGCAACCAGGGCCCGTAGGTAACCGGCCGATATCGCAGGTTTCTGTCGCGTGACAGATACCGACCGCCGGTATCGATGGCTGCTGGCTTGGACCACGATGAATGAATGTCGACCACCCACACAGGAAGGCCTCGACTGCGGCCCCAGCGACGCCCGGGCGTCACGGGACGAGACGAAATCCTCGATGCCGCAAGCGAATTGTTCACCACCCTGGGCTACGCAGGTACGTCGACGCGAACCATCGCCGATTCGGTGGGCATCAGGCAGGCGTCGCTGTACCACTACTTCAAGACCAAGGACGACATCCTGTGTGCCGTGCTGAGCCAGACCGTCGCCCCGACACTGGCCTTCATCCCGAGCCTGCTGAGCGCCACGCCGGCCTTGTCCGCAACCGAGCATCTCCACGCCCTGGCGACGTTCGACGGAGATCAATTACTCGGTGGCACATGGAACCTGGGCGCGCTCTACCTGCTTCCCGAACTGCGCGCCGATCGCCTGGAGCCGTTCTGGTCCGACCGCGAACGCCTGCGACAGCACTATCTGACCCTGAGCCGGGAAGTGCTGGAACGTACCGGCGTCCATCAGGCAGCCGCCGACCTGCCGTTCCGACTCGTCGAATCGCTGGTCAACATGTGGTCGGTGCCGCACGGCCCCGAACGATGTGATCTGCCCATGCAGGTCGCCGATGCCGGCGTGCGCGTGCTGGGCATCCCCGACGCCGAAACACCCGCACTGCGCGAGCGCACCAGGCAGGTCATCGAGCTGCACACCGGCCCCGGATAACCTCTTAGCGTGTTTCACGTACTGAACATCACCTACACGCAACCCTTGGACGTCGTGGACCAGGCACGGCCCGCGCATCTGGAATGGCTCGGCAAGCTGGTCGAGGAACGTCGCATCCTTCTCGCCGGCCGACTGGAGTCGCAGGGCGGCGCCGTCCTGATCGCCTCGGACATGACGGCCGAGGAAGCCGACGCCCTCACCGCGAGCGACCCGTACGTGCACGCCGGTGTCGCCACCTACGAGCGTGTGAGCTTCAACGCCGGATTCCGCGCCGCCGGGCTCTGACCGGAAATTCACAGCTTCATCCGGGATTAGTTCGACGCCGGCCGCCGTTGAGTGTGGTCAGGGCCTGACGCAATGCCCCACATTTCGTTACCTTCGCTAATCTTTGTAGTAGGTAACCGCCGCTAGGCAAGCCGAGAATGAAGAGGACTGACACGCATGACCACGACCGTTTCCGCCTACGCCGCGACTTCAGCGACCAGCCCGCTGACCAAGACCACCATCGAGCGCCGTGACATCGGCCCGCACGATGTGGCATTCGACATCAAGTTCGCGGGCATCTGTCACTCGGACATCCACACCGTCAAGTCCGAATGGGGCCCGGCCAACTACCCCGTCGTACCCGGCCACGAGATCGCCGGTGTCGTCACGGCCGTCGGCTCCGAGGTGACCAAGTACAAGGTCGGCGACCACGTCGGCGTCGGCTGCTTCGTCGACTCGTGCCGCGAGTGCGAGAACTGCCTGGCCGGCCTGCAGCAGTACTGCACCGGCAAGGGCGGCAACATCGGCACCTACAACGCCGTGGGCCGTGACGGCACCCCCACCTATGGCGGCTACAGCACCGCCATCGTCGTCGACGAGAACTACGTGCTGCGCATCCCGGACAGCATCCCGCTGGACAAGGCCGCTCCCCTGCTGTGCGCCGGTATCACCCTGTACTCGCCGCTGCGGCACTGGAACGCCGGGCCGGGCAAGAAGGTGGCGATCGTCGGTCTCGGCGGCCTGGGCCACGTCGGTGTGAAGCTCGCCGTCGCGATGGGTGCCGAGGTCACAGTGCTGAGCCAGTCGCTCAAGAAGATGGAAGACGGTCTGCGCCTGGGCGCACACCACTACTACGCCACCAACGACCCGGACACCTTCAAGAAGCTGGCCGGCACCTTCGACCTCATCATCAACACGGTGTCGGCGAACCTCAACATGGGCCTGTACCTGAACCTGCTCAAGAGCGACGGCACGCTCGTCGAGCTCGGCGCCCCCGAGAAGCCGCTTGAGGTGCCGGTGTTCCCGTTGATCGGTATGCGCCGCACCCTCGCCGGCTCGTTGATCGGCGGCATCCCGGAGACCCAGGAGATGCTGGACTTCTGCGCCGAGCACGATGTCACCCCGGAGATCGAGGTCATCGACGCGTCGTACGTCAACGAGGCCTACGAGCGCGTCATCGCCAGTGACGTGCGGTACCGCTTCGTGATCGACACCGCGACCATCTAGCCGCGGGTTTCTCGTCAACGCCGAGGATTGCAGTCAAATACTGACTGCAATCCTCGGCGTAACGCGTTATCGGCCGTCTGCGCCGGGGCGGGCGTCAGGCAACAGGTCCATAGCGGCCAACGGCCAGCCGGCCGCGGCCAGTTTGGCAGCCACCCGCGCGACGTTCTCCGGGCCGGCGTCATGGTGGGTGACGTCGGCGATGAACTCGGCGATGTCGTCGCGCTCGATGGGATTGTCGACGTCGGCGGGCGCTGAGGCCTCGGCGATATTGCGCACCACTTCGGCCACCTGCTCCTCGGTCAGCGGCGTGGCCCGCAGCAATGCCAGCAGCGGCACCCGGTCGGGGCCTGGGACCCCCTCCGGGTAACCGGCACGCAGCCAGTTCAGTACCGAAAGCAGCAGCGACTTCGTCGACACCCGGTAAGTCTCGCCGTTGCCCGGTCAACCCACCACTGGACGCGCCGGCATCTGGGGTTTTCGCGTCTGCTCTCGGAGTACCGGCCACAATCTCCCTTGTGCCCGACGATCCGGTAGACATCCTGCAACGCTGGGAGCTTGCAGGGGGCGTCTGGCGGGTCATCGGCCGCCGTGCGCACGAACTGACCATCGGGCTGTTCCAGTGCGACGGCGGTGAGCGGGTCGACGTGATCCGCTCCGGCGATGCGGCGCTGCTCGCCTTCGTCGGCGACCGGGAGTCCAACGCGGACTGACCAACCGGCCCGCTCGGCCGCGTCGGGAACAGACTCAGGTTGGAAAATTCGCGCCGGGAGCCCAGTTCAGGGCGTCGTATCGTTGACTCAATCGTCGTCGTAAGCGTGTTGGAGGCAGCCAGGTGAGGACACCGCGCACCGGCTTCCGCGCTCGCGATGACCTCGAACCGGCCGTACCGGACGAGTCACGGCGACGGCCACGACGATGGCGACACGTCTTAGCCGCACTGGTCGGAAGCTGCCTCGCGTTACTCATCGTTACGGGCGGGATCGTTGTCGGACTTCGTGTTTCGTCATCACGACCGCTGGTGTCGCCACCCTCATCCAGCCCCCACACAACGAGCGCGCCAGCGGTTGCGTTGCCAAGTCCCTCGCACACAGCTGCCGCTCCCGACTCCTCCAGTGATTCGCGCAACCTCCGCCTTTCCTTTGCTCAGCTACAGGCGGCCCTGGGCGGTCGGCTCGGAGTAACACTGATGCCAATTGGCGGTGGCGGACCGGCGATGTCGTTCGGCAATTGGGCCCGTGGCCCGGCGTGGTCGACGATGAAGGTGCCGCTCGCGATAGCCGCACTGCGTCAAGGAGATTCAGCCTCGGCAAGCGAGCCGATCAAAATCGCAATCACCCAATCCGACAACGAAGCGGCAGACGCCATCTGGCGTGGCCTGGGATCGCCCGACACCGCTGCGGAGAAGGTCGACGCAGTGCTGCAGGAAGCCGGTGATCCGACCCGAGTTCAGTCTTACCGAAGCCGGCCCGAATACAGCGCTTTCGGGCAGACCGTCTGGTCGTTGGAGAATCAGACTCGGTTCCTAGCTGCCGCAGCATGCGACGACCGAAGCGCGCCGATCTTCGACCTCATGGGACAGATCGCCAGCGATCAGATGTGGGGCCTCGGCACCATTCCTGGCGCCCGGTTCAAGGGCGGTTGGGGGCCGTTGGAGGCGGGTGGATACCTGGTACGCCAACTGGGTGTAATCGATACCGGCTGGGGCCGGGTCGCGGCAGCAATTGCCGTGCAACCGAATTCGGGGACGTTCACCGATGGCATCGCTCAGCTGTCGCAAGTCGGACGCTGGTTGAAGGAGCACTCAGCGGAGCTGCCTGCGGGCCGTTGCCGGGCCTGAACTCACTGCAGCAGGACACCGGGCGCACCCCGCCGCCTCAGTAGATGTATACCCGGGCGTTGTTTCCGCCCACGCAGGTCACCCAGTTGTCGGTGCCGTAGGCCGCACACTGGACCACAAAGTTTGGCCCGCTACAGGTGGCGCCGTCAACGGTGCGGCAATCCACGGCTCCGGGTGCCGATACCGTCCGTGGCGCACGAACGACGCCGCCGTAGTGATCCCAATACGAACCGAGGACACTTCGAGCGAAGAAACATGATGTCTCCGCAGAACCTCGGCCCGAACGCGTTCCCCATCCCGACCTGGACGTCAGCGACCAGCCGGCATCGCAGCTATCGTGTGACGCGCTGTTATCCGCGCCGGTCACGAGCGGTGGCGTTCCACTCGACGAAGGCATCGGCGGTGCAGGCACAGGTAGAGGCATGGGCGTCTGCGGAGCGGGCGGTTGTTGCGCAGGAGGCGCGCCGATCGTCGAAACAGTTTGGCCAGGTGAGGAAGTCGCGACCGCGTTCGTGTTGTTCTGGCCAGCAAGCATCCCAATGACGATGCCTATTCCGCCTAGCATCAATGCGCCAACCGCTCCGATCACCGCCGGCACCACCCACCGCCCCCGTTGTTCGGAATGCGTCGCTCCGACAACCACCGTCGGCCCGGTCAGGGGCTCAGAGTCATGGCGAGGAGGCGGGGGCACCACCAACTGCTCTCGCTGCATGGTCGCTGACTGCTGCCACGCAGCGCCTGCGTCGCGCAATGCTCGATGCGCAGCGCGTGCCAACGCCCCAGCCGTGCCGTAGCGATCATCGGCCTCCTTCGCCATGCCGCGAGCGACAACGTCATCGAGTGCGGTTGGAACGTGTGGATTGATCGCACTCGGACGCGGCGCCGGCGTGGAAAGGTGTGCAGCGATTACCTGCTCAAGCCCTTGGCCGGGGAATGGCGCACGGCCGGTCAGCGCCTCGCACAGCACACACGCAAGCGCGTAGACGTCGACGGCTGGCGTCGTGTCGTGTCCCCCGAATCGCTCGGGGGCCATGTACGCCATCGACCCGATTTGAGTTCCGGTCATAGTTAGCCGCGAATCCCCGTGAGCCTCGGCAATCCCAAAATCGACTAGGTATGCGAAGTCTCCCGCCGTGACCATGATGTTCTGCGGTTTCACGTCGCGGTGAATCAACCCAGCGGCGTGAGCGGCGTCCAGCGCCGAAGCGATGTGGCCAACTATTGCTACCGCTTGTTCCGCAGGCAGCGGGCCTGACTTGAGCATGTCGTGCAGGGTTTCGCCGTGCACCAACCGCATGTCGATGTAGAGGCGGCCATCGACCTCACCCCAGTCGTGGATCGGAATAACGTGTGGTTCCTGCAGGATTGCGGCAGCACGTGATTCGCGCTGAAACCGTTCGCGGAAGCGCTCGTCCTGCGAATACTGATCGGACAAGATCTTCAGCGCGACAGTACGGTCCTTGCTGGTGTCCACAGCTTCGTAGACCTCGCCCATGCCGCCGACACCGAGCAGCCCGGTGATTCGGTACTTACCGAACTGCTCACCGTTGCGCTTAGTCACGTAGCCCCCTGCAGACAAGTTCCTATTCGCAGCCCGCCCACCCCGGCCATCCGACTGCGATCAGCAAGGCTCCAGTGAGCGCCACCGATGTCGATCAGCATAAAACCAAACATTCTGCTCACTACCAATATTGACCAGTAGGCGCATTTGCCCGCGATCAATAGCCCTGTGACGAGATACTCGATCTATACCTGCAGTCGCCACCAGACTGCACACCGCTGCACCACGATAGAAGGGTTCGATGAGCTATCCGCACGACCCGGCGAGACACGGCAGACCAGCGTCCGACCAGCGCAGACCTGTCGGCCAGCCGACAGTGATGCATCCGTCCCCGTCGCCTGCGGCTCGGCATGCAGCGCCCACAGCGCCGAACGCGATCATCGGCTCGATCCGCGTCGTGGAATTCAATTTGAGGTTTGCCCCGTATGCGAAGTTCGGCTGCGCGTGCTCGTCCAACAGGCCGGATGCTCGATAGCCCGTGTCAGCATCGGCGCAACCACGACCTCCGATCGAACGTCCGGCGCTCGGCGCCAAAGGCGTGACAGTCAGACTGATCTCGGTCGTGGCAGCCTTCTTTGTGTCTGCATGTGGGCACACAGTCGTTGCCGGACAACCACTTTCGGCACGGTTCAATCCACAAAAGGTCAGCGGACTGACTGTATCGGACGGACCAAGTGGCCCGAGACCTGACAGCCCCGCACCGACTGGACGTGTCGCAAATACCGATGACGGTAGCTTTGATCGGTTAGCCCTGTTGGCCATCAACGATGTCGAGTCGTTCTGGAAGATGCAGTACCCCAAATCGTTCGGACAACAACTCAAACCCGTCAGCCGACTCGTCTCCTCAGATGGTGACGAACTGGCCGGGTACACATTGTGCGGAAGCCCCGAAGGCAACGCCGTGTACTGCACCATCGACAACTCAATCGGGTGGGACCGGTCGCAAGAGACAGGGTTGGTTCCGCCGGCGCTACCGTTCTTCGGCGCGATCGGCGCGGCAGGCGTTTTCGCGCATGAGTACGGCCATGCCGTTCAATTTCAGGCGGGCCTACCGATCCGCTCTCCCACGCTGATAAAAGAACAGCAAGCCGACTGTTACGCCGGGGTATACACGCGCTGGGTCGCTGACGGCGATTCTGCGCGGTTCGTGGTCAGTACAGGAGACGGCCTCAATCATCTGCTTGCCGGTCTCTTGGCAATACGCGACCCGCAAGGCGAATCCGACGATCCAGATGCGCTTCTCAAACAGCACGGCACCGGACTGGATCGCATCAGTGCCTTCCAAATCGGATTCGAGCAGGGAGCTCGCGCCTGTTCGGCGATCGATCGGGCCGAAATTCAACGACGGCGAGGCGATCTGCCTCGTAACCTGTTCGATGCCCGAAGCCCGAACAGCGACATCACCATCGACCAGAGCACGTTGGCCACGCTCGGCGAAGAACTCCACAAGATCCTGCAGCCTGCGAACCCGCCTGGGCTCACGACTGGCGGAGCGTCGTGTGACGGAAGCCGGTCTACCGCGGTCGCTGTGTACTGCCCTGACAGCAACACCGTGGCAATCGACTTGCCGGCACTACAGCAGATCGGCGCGCCCGCAGACGAACGCAGCCATCGACTCCTGCAGGGCGACAACACCGCAATATCCGTAATCGCTTCCCGCTATGCGCTGGCCAGCGAGCACGAGCGCGGATTGCCGCTCGACACGCCGCAAACCGCGATGCGCACCGCATGCCTCACCGGAGTTGCGCAACGCGGCATGGCGCAGCCAGTTTCCTTGCCGTCAGGTCCGGGTTTGATGCTCGGCGCCGGCGACCTCGATGAAGCCGTCGCAGGGCTGCTGACCAATGGAATAGTCGCCAGCGACGTCAACGGCACCCCGCTCCCCGCTGGCTTTACCCGCATTGCCGCCTTTCGCATCGGAATCCTCGGAACAACCGACGACTGCTTCCGGAGGTTCTGACTCATGAACGACAACACCTCAAACACGGAAAACGCCACCTCGCGGATCACGCAGCCGCAACGCGAACCTTCAGCGCCGGCCAACCAGCCGAACCACGATGAATTGCCCTGGTGGCAAACCATTTATCAGCCGCCGCCTGGGTCATTCCACAACATCCCGCAGCGCCGGCCACCTATGCGCCCCGTCCGCCCGTTTGCTTCCCCTAGAAGTTCGGCCATCGCACCCCGTGCTCGACCAGCGTCGCAGGATGCTCGCCTCCCGCCACCGATTCCACAAAGCGCCCCGGTGGGACCACCTGTTGGCCCGGCACAACGAGGCCCTGCATCGTCAACGGCCCGGTTGAAACACCAATCCAATGGGCGCCGCAAACTCATTGGCATCGGAGCGGCAGTGCTTGCCGTCGAAGCCGTCGCGCTCCTGGTCGGCATATCGATGCTCCGCACCTCGAAGACGATCGAACTCGACATCAATCAAGCGCAACGAGGCGTGGAACAGGTCCTGACCGACACGGTGAGTGGCTATGGCGTTACGAACATTTCAAACGTCAGGTGCAACGGCGGCGTCAACCCACCCGTCAAGAAGGACGGCACCTTCAAATGCGAGGCCACCGTCGACGGCCGCCAGCGACAGATCACGGTGGTGTTTGTCGACGACGGCGGGACATATGAAGTCGGAGGTCCGACCGGCTGATGACTCGACTGGAATGCCCAATAACAGCTGATGGACAACGCAATTCCACGATGCACGACAAGGACTCTGACCGTGATTGCACACACTGACCGGATCGGAACCGAATTCGGAAAATATCGGATTGTCGACATGCTCGGCAAAGGTGGAATGGGCGAGGTCTATGAAGCCTTCGATACGGAGAAGAACCGCACCGTCGCGCTGAAGATCCTCGCCGCACAACACGCTGATGACGATCAATTCAGAGCGCGGTTCCTGCGCGAATCACACGCGGCAGCGATTCTGCAGGAACCGCATGTGGTGCCAATCCATGACTGGGGCGAGATCGACGGAAATTTGTACATCGATATGCGGCTGATCCAGGGCGCTACGCTACATGAGCTGATCAAGACTCAGCCGCTTGAACCGCAACGGGCTGTATCGATCATTCAACAGATTGGCGCTGCCCTCGACGCCGCACATGCTGAGAGGCTGCTGCATCGCGACGTCAAGCCCCAGAACATCATCGTCACCTCAGCCGACTTCGCATATCTCGTGGATTTCGGTATCGCTGAAGCCCAAGGCGACACACACCTCACGATGGCCGGCACTCAGATCGGGTCGTTCTCCTATATGGCTCCCGAACGATTCGACGACGCACCATGCTCACCGGCGTCGGACGTCTACTCGCTGGCTTGCGTGCTGTACGAATCCGTCACCGGCGAAACGCCCTTCGCTTCCACCAGCCAACAACATGTGATCGCCGCACACATTGCCAAACCTCCGCCACGCGCCAGTTCAATCAATCCACACCTCTCGCCTGCATTTGACGAAGTCATCGCACGTGGCATGGCGAAAGATCCGGACGACCGTTATGGCAGCGCCGGAGCACTGGGGCGAGCTGCGCTCCGGGCGCTCACACCCGGTGTCCACACACCGGCATTCGCCGACGCGAACACCATGGCCAGACCCTATTCAGCGCCTGTACAGGCGATCGACAGCGTGCCCGCAGTACCGACCGGTCCGACCGCTGCTCACGAGCGAAACGATACCGATCGTCCAGCCCGAAACATGACTGTTCCGCTTGTAGTCATCGCTGCAGTGGCGGTCCTGCTCCTCGGCGCAGTTGGCATCGTCGTCGGCATGCTGGTCTCCCGGAATTCCAATCAGAACGCGGGCGCCCCGACAACAGTCACCGTCGCTCAACCAGCTGCCCAGGCATCGATGTCGCCAATCGTGTCGCCATCTATGCCGCCGCCAGCACCGTTGCCGCTGCCCAAGCCAGCGCCCTCCGCGCCGTCGGTTCCCACCATCGACCAGGAAACGTCCAGTACCGCTCAATTGGGCCAGCTGGTCGCAAACGACCGGCCGTACGTTGCTGCCGTACTCGCCGACTTTTGGATCCCGCAGTTGAGCGCAAAACGACCCGGAGTCGTCGACCAAGGCGTGGTCTGGGACAACACTCTTGCACTGCAGGAGCATCTTCGGCTGCGGCAGCGGTACAACGCGAAGCTGCTGTGGTCCGGCGATTGGTCCACATTCGACGGCAGAAATTTCTGGGTAACGGTCGTGCCGATTACCTTCAGTGATTCAAGCGGGGCGCTGTTGTGGTGCGAGGCCCAGGGATACGATCGAGACCACTGCATTGCGAAGATCGTGAGCAACACACGGCCAGTTGCGGGCAGTACTGCCACGAACTGAGCGAAGCCACCGGGCGATCCCAGCGTTTGCACAAGTTGACGGAATTTACTGTCACGCATTAATACTTGGAGCATGACGTCCGCTCGCCGCCGTGCTCCGCTGCCCCAGCTGGCCCTTGCCGGCGTGGCCATCGCCCTGCTGCCGACGGGCGTCGCGCAGGCCGATCCCGAGCCGGTACCGGCACCGGCTCCCGTATCCGCCGGCGTCACCGGCGTCCTCAACGACTGGCAGAAGTCCGTCTGTGCGCCAGGCAGTTTCAACCAGGACGATCCCGCGATCGCCGCCCGTGACTGGCCCGGCGCGGTGCGAGCGGGCACCTGCGCGAGCGCGGTGAATCCCGGCCTGACCAACGGCCTGTGGATCACGCAGTGGACCGCCAACAGCGACATGACCTCGGCGCTGCAGCGCAATTTCATGGCGCTGTTCGCATCGGCCGTCAGCGATCAGACGGCGATCATCACCTTCGCGGTGGCCAGCCCCGAGGCGCGCAAATCCCTTGAGCCGCTGACGAAATTCGGGTTCACCATCAACCCGGTGCCGCCGCTGGCCTGACGGTCAGCACTTGCCCGACGACACCTGCCCGGCGAGCTTCTGCGCAAGGACCGCCACCGGGGTGTTCGATTCCTGCGACAACCGAGTCAGCATGTTGAACGCCACCACGGCATTGACCTGGAAGCGCTCCATGATGATGCCCTTGGCCTGGCCGATGACGTCCCGGCTGCTCAGTGCGCTACGGAAGTCGACCTCGCGGCGCACGCTGTCCCAGGCCAGCGCCGCGTGCGTGGCCAGCACGTAACCGACCTGCTCGGATTCCTCGTCGAAGGCGTTCGCTGCCCGGGCGTACACATTCAGTGCACCCAACATCTTCTGTGACGTGAACAGCCGAAAGCACAGCATCGAGCGGATCGGGGTCACCCGCATGGCGTCGGCCGCGAACTTCGGCCAGCGCTGCTCGGTGCTCAGGTCGCCGACCTCGACGATGTCGCGCTCCCACGTCGCGCTCAGGCACGGGCCTTCCAGGTGGCGCTGCTGGATGGCGTCGAGCATCACCGGGTAGTCGTGCGTGGTGGCCTGTGTCTCCACCTTGCCACTGTTGGTGTGGCCCAACGTGATACCCGCATATTGGGCGCCGGGGACCTCACGGACGGCGGCCTGCACCACCTGGTCGACGAGGTCGGATTCGGGTTGCGAGGTGTCGTGCAGTTCGCGCGCCATGGCGGCGATTCGGTCGAACGCCTCGGGTAGGTCGTACTCCGTCATCGCCGCCTCCCGGCGTCAGCCGCAAGGGTGTGCGGCCCCTATTAGAAGTCCCAGTCGGAGTCTTCCGTATTGACGGCCTTGCCGATGACGTACGACGAACCCGAGCCCGAGAAGAAGTCGTGGTTCTCGTCGGCGTTGGGCGACAGCGCCGACAGGATCGCCGGGTTCACGTCGGTCTCGTCGCGCGGGAACAGCGCTTCGTAGCCGAGGTTCATCAGCGCCTTGTTGGCGTTGTAGCGCAGGAACTTCTTGACGTCCTCGGTGAGGCCGACGCCGTCGTACAGGTCCTGGGTGTACTCCACCTCGTTGTCGTACAGCTCGAACAGCAGCTCGTAGGTGTAGTCCTTGAGCTCGGTCCGCTTGGCCTCGTCGACCGCTGCCAATCCGCGCTGGTACTTGTAGCCGATGTAGTAACCGTGCACCGCTTCGTCACGGATGATCAGGCGGATCATGTCGGCGGTGTTGGTGAGCTTGGCGCGCGAGGACCAGTACATCGGCAGGTAGAAGCCGGAGTAGAACAGGAAGCTCTCGAGCAGCGTCGAGGCGACCTTGCGCTTGAGCGGCTCGTCACCCCGGTAGTACTTCATGACGATCTCGGCCTTGCGCTGCAGGTTCGGGTTCTCCTCCGACCAGCGGAACGCCTCGTCGATCTCGACGGTCGAGCACAGCGTCGAGAAGATGTTGCTGTAGCTCTTGGCGTGCACCGACTCCATGAAGGCGATGTTGGTGTAGACGGCCTGCTCGTGCGGGGTCAGCGCGTCCGGGATGAGGCTGACGGCGCCGACGGTGCCCTGGATGGTGTCAAGCAGCGTCAGGCCGGTGAAAACCCGCATGGTGAGCTGCTTTTCGCTGTCGGTGAGGGTGCCCCAGGACGGGATGTCGTTGGACACCGGCACCTTCTCCGGCAACCAGAAGTTGCCCGTGAGACGGTCCCAGACCTCCGCGTCCTTGTCGTCCTGCACGCGGTTCCAGTTGATCGCGGAGGCCCGGTCGATCAGCTTCATACCTTCAGACACCGTGACCCCATTTCGCCTGGAACTGTGTTTGCCGGATCGGCACCACAGACACTACCCCTGGTGTCTGTCATCGCCGAACACCGCTAAAAGTTGTGTTCGCGTGTCGCGCCCGCGGAGCCGATTCAGCGAATGAACTCATACTCGGTCGACTTGAATTTCCGGGTTTCCAGCCAGTACTGCCAGGTCATGCCGCTCCACAGGGTGCGGTTCACGCCGTGCTCGTCCATGTACCAGCTGTGGCAACCACCGGTGCTCCACACCGTGCCGGCCAGGTTCTGCTGCAGTTCGGCGTTGTACTCGTCCTGGGCGCGGCGGCTCGGCATCAGTGCGGCGGCGCCCGCCTTGTCGGCCGCGGCGATGGCCTGCGCGGCGTAGCGGATCTGCGACTCGATCATGAACACCACCGAGTTGTGGCCGAGCGCGGTGTTCGGGCCGAGCAGGAAGAACAGGTTCGGCATGTTCGCCACGGTGATGCCGCGGTGCGCCGCCATGCCCTCGCGATTCCACCGGTCGACCAGGTCCTCTCCCCCGAGGCCCTTGATGTCGACGTAGGTGTACGAGTCGGTGACGTGGAAACCGGTGCACCACACCACCACGTCGACGGGATGCTCGACGCCGTCACGGGTGACGATGCCCCCCGCGGTCATCCGCTCGATACCCTCGGTGAAGACCTGTGTCTTCGGGTTGGCGATGCCGCGATAGTAGGTGTCGGAGTTCAGGATTCGCTTGCAGCCCGCCACGTAGTTCGGGGTCAGCTTGCGACGCAGCTCGGGGTCTTTGATGCTGCGGTTGATGTTCCATTTGCCCAGCAGCTCACCGATTTTGAGGAGCCGAGGCTGCTTGGTCATCGCGAAGCCGACGCCTTCGTGGATCCAGTAGATGGCATCCCGCATGAGCGCGCGCGTACCCGGCACCCGGCGGAAGGTGTTCTTCATCCATTCCGGAAAAGCGTTGTTGGGCCGCGGCATGACCCACGCCGGGGTGCGCTGGTACAGGTGCAACTCGGACACCTGGTCGACGATCGCGGGCACGATCTGGATGGCGCTGGCGCCGGTCCCGATCACCGCGACGCGCTTGCCGGTGATGTCGACGCTGTGGTCCCACTGTGCGGAATGGAAAGCGGCACCGGCAAATTCGTCGCTGCCTTCAATTTCGGGAACCGCCGGGATGTGCAGGCCGCCCGCACCGGAGATGAGGAACTGCGCGATGTACTCCTGGCCGTCGGTGTCGTAGACGTGCCAGCGCCGCTCGTCTTCGTCCCAGTGCGCGCGGTCGACATGGGTGTTGAACCGGATGTTGCGGCGGAGGTTGTGCTTGTCGGTGACGCCCTTGAGGTAGTCGAAGATCTCGGGCTGGAACGACCACATGTGCGTCCAGTCGGCCTTCGGCTCGAAGGAGAACGAGTACATGTGTGACGGGATGTCGCACGCGCAGCCCGGGTAGGTGTTGTCGCGCCAGGTGCCGCCGACCTCGTCGGCCTTCTCCAGGATCAGGAAGTCGCGCTCGCCGAAGCCCTGCTTGCGCAGCGCGATGCCCATGCCCAGACCGGAGAAACCGGACCCGATGATCACCGCGCGCGTCACGATGGGCTCGGCGGCCTCGTTGCCGACGGACTGCGCTCCAGTTGACTGCTCGACCGTCATGAACCTGCTCTTTCCTGGGAACGGCGGTACCGGATACTGCACAGTCTCCGGTCCGACCCGCGAGGTGTCAACGCACCACGTCAGGAACGGAATCGTCAGCCGACGGACTCTTCGCGGCGCACCGCGTCGTGCACCGGCAGGTCCAGGTCGAACCGGATGCCGAGCAACCTGGCGGTGCCGTTGATGGCACCGATCATGATGGTGGTCATGTGCGCGACGAACTGGTCGCGGGGCAGCCGGCGCGGAGTTTCATCACTACCGCCGAGCCACCAGTCGGTCGCCGATGCGGCCGCGCCGAACAGCGTGAACGCCGCCAGCTCGAAGATGGCCGAATCCAGATCCATGTCCTTGAGTTCGCCGCTGATCATGGCGGCGATCGCCAGGGTGATGTCGCGGCCGCGGTTGACGGTCGTCATCGCGGCGGCGGACTGGTCGGCGAACCTGCCCTGCAGCAGGAAGCGCACCACGTTGGGGTGCTGGTCCACCAGGTCGACGTAGTGTTCGACGGCGCGGCCGATGATCTGCCCGGTCGAATCGTGCTCGATGTCGATGGACGGAATGACGGCCGCCCACAACATGTCGCGCATCCGCTCGCCGATCTGCGAGAACATGTCGGATTTGTCGGCGAAGTGCCGGTAGATCTTGGGCTTGGCGGTGCCGGCCTCTTCGGCGATCTCCCGCACACTGACGTTCGGGCCGAGCCGGTCGATCGCGCGGAAAGCGGCGTCGACGATCTCCTCGCGGACCTTGAGCCGGTGTTCGCGCCAGCGCTCGCTACGGGCGTCGACCTTCTCGGGCGCACCCTTGGGCGGAGTGACCTTCACCTGCACGGTGACCGACGGAACGTTCACGCCCGGCACACCAGGAACTTTCACCCCGGCCTGGATGCCGGTGCGTGGAAGAGATGGCCTGCGCACCCCGCCACTGTACCGGGCGGGCCAAATCTGACCTGCTCAGACTGCCCGGCGCGGCGCATGTCACACCTTCGGACGCCTCGTCACAGCCAGCGGATCAACAGGCTGCACGCGTAGCATCGGCGTCAGGCCTCGCCCGAAAGTACCGGCCCGACAAGGAATTGATCACATGGTGCAGCGGTACGACGTCATCGTCGCCGGCGGAGGTCCCGCCGGATCGGCGGCTGCGTGGCAGGCCGCGCAAACCGGCGCCAGCGTGCTCGTCATCGACAAGGCCACCTTCCCGCGCGACAAGCCGTGCGGCGACGGCCTGACGGCCCGCGGGGTCAGCTACCTGCAGAAGATGGGCCTGGCGGACGAGGTCGCCCGGTTCCACCGGATCAATCGGGTCACGGTGTTCAGCCCGCACCAATGGGAGCTGTCGTTCCCGCGCCGCCCCGGCATGCCCGACCACGGCTGCACCGTCAGCCGTACCCACCTGGATGCGCTGTTGCTCGGCCATGCCGCGGCCGCGGGCGCGGAGGTGCGCCAGGGTGGCGAGGTGGCGGGTGTCGAGCGCAACGACGACGGCCGGGTCACCGGTGTGGTGCTGAAGGATGGCGAGACGGTGCACGCGGACGCCGTGATCGCAGCCGACGGCGCCTACTCCCCGATCAAACGAGCGCTGCATGTCGACTCGAGTTATCACGGCTATTCGGCGATCGCCATTCGCGCCGAGATGCCGGCCGACCGTCCCGACTCCGACGCGCTGGAGATCTACCTCAAGCTGCTGTTCGACGGTGACCAGCTGCCCGGCTACGGCTGGGTGTTCCCGATGGGCAACGGCACCTTCAACATAGGCCTCGGCTACGTCAACAGCTACCGCAACTGGCAGGCCATCAACGCAACGCGGTTCCTCGGCGACTTCCTGCACACGCTGCCGCGCGACTGGGCGCTGCCGTCGATCGACGAGTTGAAGAAGAACCGGAGCGTGCGGGCCTGGCGCCTGCCCATGGGGTTCACCGCATGGCCGCCGTGGCAGCCCGGCGTCCTGTTCGCCGGTGATGCGCTGGGCGCCGGCAAGCCGGCCTCCGGTGCGGGCATCTCGAAAGCACTCGAATCCGGTTTGGCCGCAGGCGAATGCGCCGTCGCCGCGTTGACCAACGGCGGTCCCGACGACTTCACCAACTACCAGCAGCGCATCGAGGCGGCGTGGGGACGCGAGTACCGGCGTGGCCGGTTCTTTCATAAGCTGGCCGGCATCCCGTGGGTGGCCGAGGCCGGCCGCCGCGCGGTCGACAGCCGCGTCTTTCGTGATGTGCTGCTCAAGTCGCTGTACAAGAAGGCCGAGGGGCCGGCACACACCTGACTACGCGGCCGGCCGCGCGCCCTTGCCTGACGGCGTGTGATCGGCCTTCGCGCCGGCGGGCGCGTCGGATTTGGTTGTGCTCCTGGTGGATTCGCGCCGCCGATCGCCGGCTTTGACGGACGGTGTGGTCGCGTCGGTACCGGCGTCCGTATGACCGGCGTCCACATGACCGGTGTCCACGGGTTGTGGCCGCCGATCGCGGGTCTGCCGCACCGGCGCGACGGCGTCTGGTGTCGGCCGCAGCGAGCGTGCGCGCTTGGCCGGTTTCCCCTTCGAGACGGCCGATGACGACGGGGCCATAGTGCTCGCCGAGGCCGCGGTCGAATCCGGGTCCCCCGACGTCGCCGTCCGCGGTGCCGTCACGGAGAGGCGGCTTCCAGTTGTCGGCACCGCCTGAGGTGTCGGTGCCGCGGCGACGGACTTGGGTGCGGTACTCGGCGGCGTTGCCGCCGTCGGTTTCTGGCCGCCGACCACCTGCAACAGCTTGGCGACCGGGCGCGTGATATTCGTCAGCGCCGCAGTCAGATTCACCACCGACTGACGGATCGCCTTGGCCAGCGGCGAGTTGTCCACCGACTTCGCAGGATGCTCGGTTGTGGGTGTGGCCGGTTCGGTGGCATCCACGACCGGTTGCGGCAGCGTCGGCGTGTAGCTGCCGGTGCGGAGAATCTGCATTGACTGTGCGAACGCTCCGGGCAGCTCTTTGAGGGCGGCAGAGATCTTGGCCTGCGGCGTGGTCCAGCTGAATTGCTTGACCTGGCTGGGATCCGCGGTGCGGTCATAGGCGCTTTCGATGATGACGCGCAGGACTGGGTCCATGGCGTCGACGAGCCGCTGCGCCCCGATCAGCGACGCGGCCAGACGCAGCGGCGCCAGCAGCGGCAGGCGCTGCGGGAAGGTCACGTACGTGGTGTTGCCGACGGTGGTGCTCACCGTGTTGGAACTGGTCTTGGGCTCCAACGCATAGCCGGGAAGGACATGTTCGAACATGATGCCCAGCAAGGCATTGACAACGGCCAGCGGGTTGAAATAGGCCGGGAAATCGGCGAATCCGTCGTACTGGTTCTGGTAGATCGTGGTTTGGAATGGGCTGTCGGACGGCCCCGGTCGTCCGAGCGGAAAGAGATCACCCAGGATCGGCATACGACTCCACGATGTGAAGCGCGACAGGATGCCGCCGTTCGGCTGGTACGGATCGCCGATGAGGGTGAACGTGTAGTCGCCGGCGTGGGCGACGTACGCGGGGTCCTTGGCCATGTCGGCGCGCGCGATCTCGGCGACCTGTGCACCCTGGGACATGCCGAGGATGGTGATCTTCTGACCGGGTGCCTGTTTGGCGATGTCCTGCTCGAGATATCCGGCACCGATGCGTTCGGACTGCTTCAGCGAGTGCGGCCAGTACGGGACGCCGGACAACCCCGGCAGTGCGGAGATGATCGGCCATTCGACGTTGATCTGCCCCGGGTATGGCACTACGTGGAATGAATCCCCTTGCGGGACAGTCGTTCCGTAGAAGAACAGCGGGATGCTCAGCCCCAACGGGTCGAACGATCCTCCGACGCCGATGGTGGTGTTGACGAGTTGTACCGCGGCCTGCGACACGATCGGAGCGCCAGGCGCCGACACGCCGACCACAGTCGCCGCGGCGATACCCACCGCGACACCCCTCGCCAGGACCGTGGCCGTCCATCGCGGCGATTGCAATTGTGTTGAGTTGACCCCCATAGCCGCAGGACGCTATAGCAACAGCCGGTTTTGAACAAGACCTCTTTTTAAAAACAAGAACTCTTGTCAAAGCGGCCCGCAGTCGGATGCACCGGGGTATGGCGCGGATTGCGATCAGCGCAATGAGGCGGTGATGCCGGCCCGGACCACTGCCATGAAGCTGGTCAGATTGCCGATGAGAGTGTCGATGCTCGGCCGTTGTTCAGCGTCGGGCTCGTAGTCGTGCAGCCAGTCGGCAACTGCCTCGAACAGACCGCCGACGGTCAGGACCGCCAGCGCATGGAAGTCGAGCGTGGTGTCGGCCGCGATCTCGGGGAACTCGCGACGCCGCCACAACTCTTCGACAAACGTTGCGGTCCAACGCCGATTCTCGCGGCGCTGCCGCTCGACCCGTGGCGAGATGCCTGCGCATTCCCCGAACGCCACCACCGCGATCCTGGGGTCGTCGACCAGGGCGTGGGCAAACGCCGACAGCAGCCGCTCGACCATATCGTCGTTGTCAGCGGTGGTGTCCTCGAGGATCTCGACGACCTGGCGTTCGATTCGCTCGGCGATCTGCCGGAGCAACTCGATGTAGCAGTCTTCCTTGCTGTCGAATGTCTCGTAGAACGCCTTGTTCCCCACGAACGCGTTCTGGCAGATCTGCTCGATGGACGTGTTGGCATAACCGTCGCGGGCGATCAACTCGAACGCGGACGCCAGCAGTTGTTCCCGGCGGTGAACTCGACGCTGCTCGGCGTCGAGACCACGGATCGTACGCGGAGCTCGTGATGTCGCGGATCGTGGCGCGGTGGTGCGTTTACCTGCGCCCGCCGACGGTCTGCTCATGGCCTGGGAGTGTAGTAGCGCTGAGCAAACGCCACGGGCTACAACGGCGTCAGCGCCGACCGCGCTTGGCCTGGCCTGACTTTCGGGCCGATTTGCCCACGGCGCCCTTCCCGGCAGCCGCCCGGGCCGCCTGCTTGGCAAGGGTCTTCTCGCGCGCGCTGCGTTTCGGCGCCGGCTCGGCCTGGCCCCGCGACGAACTGGCCTTTCGGCCCCGCACGATGCCGATGAACTCCTCGACCAGTTCCGACTGTTCCCCTTCCGGAAAGGCCAGTGCGACGGGGCAGGTGGGCGCGTCGGTGATCGGCCGGTACGTGAGATCCTTGCGGTGATACAGCCGCGCGAGCGACTGCGGCACGATGAGGGCACCCATGCCCGTCGCGACGAGTTCTATTGCACCCTCGGTGGTTTCGGGCCGGTACTCGACCGCGTTTCCCGGTGCATCCGCCCAGCCGACGACGTCGTCGAGCGGCACGACGATCGGCTCGCCGTCGAGGTCCGTGGCGGTGATCTCGTCGGCCGCGGTGAGCACATGATCAGTCGACACGACAGCCACCGTCGTCTCCTCATACAGCGAGATGACGGCCAGCCCCGTCGTGTTCGCCGGCAGCCGGAGCAGCGCCACGTCGACGCCGCCGGCCCGCAGCGTGTCGGCCGCATCGGCCGCCGAGACCGGATGCAGAATCAGCGCCGCCTCGGGATGACGCTCGGCCCAGATCCGCGCCCACTTCGCGGGCGTCCCACCGGGGACGTACCCGAGAGTCAATGAGGCCGACGAGGACGGTGTCACGGCGATCACGCTACCCAAACGCGCGTCGGGCGGTTCGTGGTCAGCGCCGATAATTGAGGCATGACCGAGCTCGGCGTCTTCACGTTCCATCTCGTCGAGCTGCCTGTCACGGCGACGGTGCCGCTGCTGCGGCGACCACCGCAGCCCGACCGGATGGCCGGGCTGCGCTACGCCGAATGTCTGTCCCTGATGCGGCTCGGCGCCCCGACCATCTCCCCCGACCGGCTGCAGTTGCGGCGGCTGGCGATGTTCGCCCGGTGGGAGGACGAGGCCGCGATCGACGCATTCCTGGCCGGTCCGGGCGCGCGGTTCGCCACGGGCTGGCATGTCCGGATGACGTTTCTACGGCGCTGGTCCACGCTCGTGGCGCTCCCCGATCTACCGCAGGAGGCCGAGGCTTCCGACGATGACGAGCCCGTCGTCGCCGTCACCCTGGCCCGGATGCGACTGCCCGAAGTCCCGCGCTTCCTCACGTGGGGCAAGCCGGTCGAGCGATTGGTGCGCGACCATCCGGACGCCACCCTGGCGTTGGCCGCGATGCGTCCGCCCCGTTCGATCTCGACCTTCTCGATCTGGACCTCGGTGCGGGCGATGACTGGGATGGTGCACGGCCGGGGTGGTGTGACCGAGGTCGCCGACCCGGCTCGACATGCCGATGCGATGGCCGAGCGCCGGCGCCGCGACTTCCACCGCGAGTTCGCGACCTACCGGTTCCGGCCGCTGTCCGAACACGGCTACTGGGACGGGCGTACCGGTTACGTCCCGCGGCGTTCCAGCTTGTAGTGCAGGCGGACGGCCGGCAGGTTCCACATCCGCAGCACATGGTCGGTGCGAAGTACCTGCTCACGGTCGACGTAGAGGTCGAACGTCTCATGCACGGGTACCCGCCGCGCGAAGTAGCGCCCGCGGTCGCGCACCAGGACGTACGCCCCGTCAGCGCCCCACGGGCCGGCCGGGGAAGACAACCGCAGACCGCCGTCCGGCAGGTGCTGCGGCCGCAGGAAGACCTGGACGTTGCCCTCTTCCAACGGGAACGTCACGTGCACGCTGGCCCGGTCGGCACCGGGAAGCGTTCTGCGCGAATAGCATCCGCTGAACACGGTGTCGCCGTTGCCGCGCAAGGTCCGGATCCAGCCGGCCGCGACCTGCGCGCCGGTGCCGTCGGTGATCACCGAGACCCGACCATCGATGCCGCGTGCCACGTCAAGGGGACGCATCGGTAGCGCCAGTTGCTGTACCCGCTTACCGAACATGCGCGATATCAATTCGCCGCCCGGCCAGAACAACGGTGACCAGCTGCTCCACACCTCCATCCGCCAGCGCGCCGTGTGGGTGTAGAAGTCGTGAATCATCGGGTGGACGGCCGCGGCATCGAATCCGGGCCCGGACAGTCCCTCGAGATCGGGCTGCAAACCGGCGTCGGGGTCGTCGTCGCGCAGCGCGCCACCGCGGCGGGCCGCTTCATCACGCAGCCAGTTGTTCCCGCCGCCCCGGGACCCGAGTGGCGCCTGCAGCCAGGCATCGACGCCGTCGAGGTCGACGCCTCTGCCGGTGGCCCGCCAGAACTTGCGGGTCGCGAGATCCAGAGTCGAAAACTCCACGTCGCGGATCGTACGGGGTCATCGCAGCGACCTACCGATAGGCTGATGCCCATGAGCAGGCCCAACGCGCAGTCCATGAAACCCGCCACCGCGGCGAAGAAGCTGGACGTGTACTTGCCCGCGACACCTGCCGAGTTCCAGGAGAACGCGATCACCCGCGCCGACCTGGCGGCGCTGCAGGCCGATCCGCCACAGTGGCTCAAGGACCTTCGCAAGAACGGGCCGCACCCCAAGAACCTGGTGGCCGCCAAGCTGGGTATCTCGATCGCCGGCCTCGCACGCGGCGGCGTCGAGAAGGCGCTGACCACCGAGCAGATCGACGCCCTGCTCGAGGAGAAGCCGGACTGGCTGATCATCGAACGCGAGAGCTACCAGCAGGTACTGCGCGAGCAGCGGCGGATCAAGGCACTGCACGCGGATCAGGCGCGCGAAGCCTGACGACCGGTCGCCACCTACCACCGGTCGTCACAGCAGCACTCACCAGAGATCGAAGCCCACGTTGGTGTTGGGGTAATGGCTGCTGAAGCTGTGATTGATCCAGTAGTTCTTGGCGAGAAAACCGGTGACACTGGTGTTCGCGACATTCGTGTTGGTCTTCGAGTCGTTGACCTCGTAGGTGGCGGTCGGGCCGCCGACACCAACCCGGTAGGCGACGTGCATGTCGAGCGAGTCGCCCTGTGGCGCAACGGCTGTCACGGTTTCGGTGGCGCCGGGTGCCAGTAGCCGCTGAGGACCGTCGACCCATTTGCCGTTGGGGCTCGTCCCGTCATCGAGCAGGAACTGCACCTTGTCGGTGTGGTTGGTGATCGTCATGGCGATGGTCGGCTCGCCGGGATGAGTGACCGGCATGGTTCCCGCGTGGGCGACCGCGGCGAAGGACAGCGCGGCGGCGATCCCCGTTCCTGCTGCGGCGATCCGAGCCGTCGTGATGTTCATGGGGCCTCCTGTACGTGAATGTTGTGATCCGAGAAGGGGTTTGGGCCGTCTCTTGACACCGACAACTATTTCGCGAGCGGCCACTTTCCGGATTCCCCCGAACAGCGGATTCGCCGGTGGAACCGTTCTCCCCCGATCGGCGGACAGACCGAGGCCGCTGAACAGCCGCCATGCCGATCTGCTTTGGTAGAGGCGATGGCTACACCAAACGCGCCGCTGGGCATTGCCACGTTCAACGTCAACGGGATCCGGGCGGCACGCCGTCGCGGCTTCGACGCCTGGCTCGCCGGGCGCGGACTCGACGTGGTGGCCCTGCAGGAGTTGCGCTGCCCGCCCGACCAGGTCGGCGAATTCGACGGCTATCACGCGGCGATGGATTCCGGCTCGATCCCGGGCCGCAACGGCGTCGCCATCCTGACGCGCGACGCGCCGACGGCCGTGCGGACCTGGGTCTCGCATCCCCCGCGCACCCGGGGGCTCGGGACATTCGCGAACGAGGGGCGGTACCTCGAGGTCGACCTCGCGCACGCTCCCCTCACAGTGGCGTGCCTCTATCTGCCGAAAGGCGGCCTGCCGGCGCACCTGCAGCGGCCCGGCAACATGCGCGATCTGCCCGACGGCGGCGCCAAGTACGACAGGAAGATGCGCTTCCTCGGGGCGTTCGCGCGCGAGCTGAGCCGCAACCGGCGGGCGGCGCTCGCGGCGGGCCGCGAGTTCCTGCTGCTCGGCGATCTGAACCTGGCGCACCTTCCGCACGACGTGACGAATTGGCGGCCCGCACAGAAGATGGAGGGCTTCCTCCCCGAGGAACGCGCCTGGCTGGACGCACAGATCGGGCCGCGCACACTCGTCGACGTGGTGCGGACGCTGCATGGTGACCGGCCCGGGCCGCTGTCCTGGTGGAGTTGGGCCGGCGAGTCGTTCGTCAAAGACGTGGGCTGGCGCATCGATCACCACCTGGCCACGCCGCGGCTCGCGCGGACCGCTATGTCGGTGACGGTCGACAAGGAAGCCGCGCCCAGCGCGCGGCTGTCCGACCACGCGCCTGTGGTTGTGCACTACGCCTTCCCCTGAACCGCCGCGCGATGAGTTGTGCGCGGGTCGGCTGTCTACCCCTGTGACGGCACCCGCTTCCGGGCGCCGCGGACCACAGGAGCAGCCCGATGCACGCCATGATCTTCGTTCACCTGCCCGTCGCCGACGTCGCGCGCTCGCGGAAGTTCTTCTCCGGGCTCGGCTATGCGGTCAACGAGACGTTCAGCAATGACAACGCAGTGACACTGGTGCTGGGCGAGAACCAGTTCGCGATGCTGACGCAGCGCGATGTCTTCGATTCCCTGCACACGGCCGAGACCGCCGATGCGTCGAAGACGAAGGAGTGCGTCGTCTGCTTGGGTGTCGACCGCCGCGAGTGCGTGGACACCCTCGTGGACGGCGCCATCGCTGCGGGCGCCACGCCGGGCGACACCGATGACGAGGACTTCATGTACGGCCGCAGCTACCACGACCTCGACGGCCACTCCTGGCAGATCTTCTGGGTGGACCCCACGGCCACGTAGCCCAAAACTGACCCCGGCCAAGCCTGCACACCGCTACGATTTCCCAGCATGCAGTCAGCATTCGCACAGGATCACGACCTGGCAGACAGCCCGATCGATCCGTCATGGGTCGTCGACGGCAAGCCACGGGCACGGTCGCGGCGCTGGCACACCAGTGGTGACTCGGCGGTCGAGTTCTATATCTGGGACTGCTCGGCCGGCACATTCGACTGGACCTTCGTCGTAGAGGAGACGGTGCACATCGTCGCGGGCGAGGTCCGAATCGGTGATCCGCAGACCGGAACTTGGCTCCGGCCAGGCGATTCCGCAGTGTTCGCCGCCGGCACCACCCACCGGTGGTACATGCCCGACTACGTCCGCAAGCACGCCACGCTGCGCACCCCACTCCCGACGCTGCTGATCCGGGTCGGGCGCGTCGCGACGCGGGTCGGACGTCGCCTGGCGTCCACGATCCCGAGTCGCGGGTAGTTCGTCGGAGTCAGTGTCCCCCACGCACGCTGAGCAGCGTGAGGGCAGCAGCCACCTCGATCGGGTTGCGCGCGAAGGGTTTCGGCAGCAGTTCGTCGATGCGGGCGAGACGCCGGTCGATGGTGTTGCGGTGGGTGTACAACCGTTCGGCGGTGCTCGTGCGGTTGAGACCCTCGTCCACATAGGTCAGCACCGTCTGATGCAGCACCGGGCTGGCGTCCTTCAGTTCACCGAGCACGTCCGCGACGAACTGGTCGGCCGACGAGGGATCCGTGGACAACAGGTCTACGAGGTGGACGTCCTCATAGCGCACGATGGACAGCCCGGAGTCCAGGCGAGCCAGAAGCCTTTGCGCTGCAGCGGCGTCCATGTGCGTCCGCCGGAAGCCGCTGACCCCAGGAGCCGCACGGCCGAGTGCCACGCGCGCACCGCACCGTCGCCCCAGGCGTTCGGCGAGTTCGGCGACCGTCGGCGTCGTCTTCGCCGGTATCCACAGCCACACCGCAGCGGTACCGGCGACCACAGTCAGCCGCCGGTCCGCGCCGCAGGCCCGCATCACCTGCTCACTGGCGCGTTCGAGTTCGGCGACGTCCTTCTCGGAATTCACCCAGACGACGGCGCCGATGTGCGAACCGGTCAGCGCGTAGCCCAGCTGCGCTTCGGCACGCGACGGTGCGATGTCCGCGCCCTGGAGCAGGAGCTCGACGGTGGCGTACCGCTGCAGCTGCGAGCCACCGGCGAACTCCTCGCGGACCCGGCGGATGTGCTCAGCGAGCTCAGCGATCGAGTCGTCGACGAACGTCGTGAGCGAATTCCCGGAGATCTCGATCAGTTCGCGAAGCTGATCCGCATCGTCCGTCGTCTTGAAACACGCCGCCAGCCACCAACTCCAGGCAACGCGTTGTGCGGATCGCCACCCCAGGACATCGTCAGTCGTGAGGCCGCGCAGCACCACATCGCGGGCATACGTGCGCATGACGCTTCCCGTGGCGGGACTGACCCGGCGACCGGGCTCGGCGATGTTGGACGTCAGCCAGTGCTTGAGGTGCGAGACCACCATCTGGGCATCGGCATCCGCGAGCACCGGGTCATCGGCGATCGCCCGGTACTTCGGGTCCTGCAGCGACGCTGCAGTCAGATCGTCGATGACGTCTGCGGACCTCGCCAGCATCGACTCAGCGAGTTCCCGGATCAGCCGGCGGACCGGATCGGATGCATCGGGCCACAGCTGATCCGGTGTCATGGCAACAGTCTGCCGCTTACAGACCGAGGTGATCGGCGAGTTCGCGGTAGTCGACCATCCACAGGCCGGGCGAGCCGGTCGGGTACTGCGAGCGGAAGCCGAGGATGCGCTGGACGCGCTCCGGCAGGGTCTTCACCACGTCGCGATCGACCAGGAACGGGTAGGCCTCCTCCCCGACCAGGAACCCCGGGTTGAACGCGAAGGACACCGCGCGCCGGTACTCATCGGTGGTGACGTTGGCGCCACCGCCGTGCGCGGTCTTGCCGCTGAAGAAGAGGGCATCGCCGGCGTTCATGATCGCGGGGAACGTCTGCTCGGGCGTCCCGCGGTCCTGGAAATCGGGCCACTTGTGGCTGCCCGGGATGACGCGGGTGGCGCCGTTCTCCTCGGTGAAGTCCGTGAGGGCGATGAGGAAGTTGAGGGTGATCTCCGGGCCGGCGGGGCCCATGCCGACGAAGGGGTACCAGTTCTCGAGGTCGCGGTGCAGGAACTGCGCGCGGTTGCCGGGGCCGATCTCGATCACCTGGGCGGTGGTCATCCAGTACGTGCCCGATTCCTCGAGGAAGGTCGCATCACACAGGGCGTGCACCAGGTCGTGGTTGATGATCTCGTTCCGGAAGACCGGGCTGTGGGTGACCAGGTTCGTCAGGCGCTTGGTGTTGGCGCCGTGGAACTCGTTGACGATCTCGAGCTCGTGCTTGCCGCCGGGAGTCAGCGCGGCGAGGGGGCCCTCGATCTCGGCGTTGAACCGGGTGACCTGCTCCGGGGTCAGCAGACCCTCGATGATCACCCCGCCGTCCTCGGCGACGATGGCACGGATATCCGCGACGTCCGCGGTGTGAGGAAGCTTCCGGAGGTTCGAAACAGCGGTTGTCATCGCGTGATCTCTTTCTGCGAGTTGAAGTTTGGGGAGAACGCCGAGTTGTTGGTGTGGCGTTGATCTCACTATTGCCGCCGGGCCCGGTGGTGTGCCATGGCACCTCTCAACCAATCGAGCGGGCGGACGGTGCATATTGCACCTATCGGTTGAGGCCGCCGGCCAGCTGTCGCTTGAGTTCGAATTTCTGAATCTTGCCGGTGGCAGTCTTGGGGAGCGCGGTGAACTCGATGCGGTCCGGGACCTTGAATTTCGCGACGCGGTCGAGCAGGTGGGCCCGCAGTTCCGCACTCGTGACAGCCGCACCTGGGCGCAGCGACACGAACGCCACGGGCCGCTCACCCCAATGCTCGTGCGGCATGCCGACAACCGCGGCCTCCAGCACGGCGGGGTGCTCGAGGATGGCGCTCTCAATCTCGACCGAGCTGATGTTCTCGCCGCCGGAGATGATGACATCCTTTGCGCGGTCACGGATTTCGAGGTAGCCATCGGGGTGACGCACCGCGAGATCGCCAGTGCGGAACCAGCCGTCCGGCACCGCTGCCGCAGTGGCGGCCATATCTCGGTAGTACGCGGGGGTGACGTTGTTTCCCCGCAACGCGATCTCACCGATCGTTGCACCGTCTGCGGGCACGTCCCGGCCCTGTTCGTCCACCACCCGAACCGGGTCGGAAACGACGTTGCCGACGCCCTGGCGGGCGTTCAGGCGGTCACGCTCGTCTTCCGGCGCCGAATCCCATTCCTGCTTCCACTCATTGATGACGGCCGGGCCGTAGGTCTCGGTCATGCCGTAGAGATGGGTGACCGCGAGGCCGCAAGCACGGGC
Source organism: Mycobacterium sp. SM3041 (assembly GCF_039668335.1). Taxonomy (NCBI): domain Bacteria; kingdom Bacillati; phylum Actinomycetota; class Actinomycetes; order Mycobacteriales; family Mycobacteriaceae; genus Mycobacterium; species Mycobacterium sp. SM3041. The sequence goes on from NZ_JAYXBQ010000076.1 coordinate 164,659, forward strand.
CCGCGCAAGCAGTGCGGGTGCGGGCGGCGCTCCGCCGGTGGCCACCCACACGGTTCGTTCCGCGCGGTTCGCGGGCGGCTGCGAGGTCATGGTCGACAGGACCGTCGGCGCCGCGCACATGTGGGTGACCGCGTGGTCCTCGACGGCCGTCCAGATCGCCTTCGCCTCGACCTTCGGCAGGCACACGTGGGTGGCGCCGGCCGCGGTGACCGCCCAGGTGAAGCACCAGCCGTTGCAGTGGAACATCGGCAGCGTCCACAGGTACGCCGAGTCGAGGTCCAGGCCCGAGTGGAAGGCCATGGCCAGCGCCTGCAGGTAGGCGCCGCGGTGGGTGTACACCACCCCCTTCGGCTTACCCGTGGTACCCGACGTGTAATTGATTGCCACCGTGGCGAATTCGTCATCACAGGCAACATCCATCGGCGCTGCCGACGCCACGTAGTGCTCGTATTGCTCATTGCCGGCGATGACCTTCACAGTGCCGCCGACCAACTCGGCCGCCTCCCGCGCGACCGCGATCAGCGGGTCCGTTGCGATCAGCACCTCGGCTCCGCTGTGCTCGAGGATGTATGCGATGTCCCCTGCGCTCAGGCGAGAGTTCAGCGGCACCAGAACCCCACCCGCGTAGGGCACTCCGTAGTGTGCCTCGAGCATTTCCAGGGTGTTGTGCGCCAGCACCGCGGCTCGGGCACCCGGCCCCAGTCCGTCACCAACCAGCGCGCCCGCGAGGTGCCGGCAGCGCTCATGCAGATCGCGGTACGTCAGCACGCGTGCGCCGTCGATGACGGCGACCTTGTCCCCGTGCACCGCAGCGGCTCGATCGAGAAAACGCACCGGGTTCAGCACCGACACTGCATGTGTCACAGCAATCCATCTTCAAGCAGCCGAGCACCTTTCGATGCCAGGGCACGGACGGGGAGATCACCCATGGACAGAAATCCGGCGGGCGCGTCGATCACGGCCGTCACGGTGTTGACCGCTGCGGCAATGGTGCTCACGAAGGACTCGAAGCCGGTCAGTGATGTCAGCTCGATCGTCTGGTCAGCGCCTTCGATGCGGTAATCGTCACCCGCGGTGAGCGAGTCACTCGGGTCGAAGAAGCCGAACATGATCTCCAAGTCGATGACCGCACGGCCGCCGCGCAATCCGCGGGCGGCGTGGGTGACGGCGGCGATCTGGCCACGTTCGACGGTGATGTGCTCGCCGACGCGAGTGATCTCGCTGACCGTCGCGGGTGTCACCCGGTCGACCGCGATAGCGTCCAAGGTCCAGCCGAGGCCGCTCGCCAGCGCACCGATCGATTGTTCGAAACCGTAGTGGCCGACCACATCTCCAGATTCCTGCGCTGCGGCGAACTGCGCAGGCGTGAGTCCCAGGCCGAACTTCGACAGGATCGCCCCGTACCGCGACATGTTGGTGCGGCGGCGGATGATCACGCGGTCGACACGTTGGGTGAGGGCGGTCAGCAGCAGAGGCAGGGTGTCCATGAGGACGCCGGGGTTGGCCCCGGTGCCCAGGACGGTCACGCCGTGCGTTTTCGCGGTGTCATCGAGGCGACGCGAGATCTCCGGGTGACTCGACCACGGGTACGCCAGTTCCTCGCAGATGCTCATCACGTTGTACGCACGTTGCAGAAGCGGCACGAGGGTGTCGGCCACGTGATTCAGATCCGACGTCGTCGCGACGATCGCCAGGTCCGCCGGGGGCAGACCCGCGGGGTCGTCGACGACGGTCACGCCGGTCGCCGCGCTGCCGACGAGGACGCCGAGATCCGTGCCGACGACCGCGGGATTGCGGTCGGCCGCACCGACGATCTGGACGTCGGTGCGTCGCAGCAGGGATTGCGCCATGGCGCGGCCGGTGGCGCCGAGACCCACCATCACGATTCGTTGTGCCATTATTCGTTGTCTTTCAGAGGGATTCGTTGTTCGGTGGTTTCGCTATTCCTGCCGGCCCGAGGACGGCAGGAGTTTTCCGACAACGGGTCCGAGTGCGAAGGCGGCGATCAGGGAAACGACGATGACGGCGGAGACCACGCGACTGTTTCCTGCGAGCAGATCGAGGTTGAGCAGCATGATCGCCAGGATGGCCAGCAGCCCCGCCATGCCGAGCAGTGGCGCGATCAGTGTCCGCGTCAGCGGCGCCCCGTGCGGTTCGCGACGGAAGAACGCCAGCACGGCCGCGCAGGTGAGGATGAGCAGCACGACGTATCCGATGGACCCCAGACCCGATGTCCACGTGTAGATTTCGCTCATCGGGTCGAGCCCGATCATGGTGCCGCCGGCCAGCACAGCGCCGGTGGCGATCGCGACGGCCACCGCTCCCCGGTGCGGCGAGCCGTGCGTCGGGTGGCTCGCCGACAGGGTGGTCGGCAACAGGCCCCGGGACGCCAGCGAGAACGTGTAGCGGGCGAGGATGTTGTGCCACGTCAAGGCGGCCGCGAAGGTGCTGGTGACGAACATCGCCACGGTGAGGTCGGCACCGATGCGCCCGAGGTACTGAAGCGCCACTGCGGAGAACAGGCCCTCGGGGTCGGCTGTCGCGGCAGGGACGACTCGACTGTCGCCGACGCCGCTGATCACCGCCCACGAGGTGAAGGTGTAGAAGAGTCCCACGACGATCACCGAGATGATCGTCGCCCGGCGCACCGTCCGGGCAGGATCACGCGCTTCGTCCCGGAACACCGCAGCTGCCTCGATGCCGATGAAGCTGAGTACGGCGAAGATGAGGCCCACCCCGGGTGCGCCGCTGAATATCGTCTTCAGCGAGAACATCCCACCGGACAGACCTTCCGGTCCACCGCCGCGCGCGACGATCCAAAGGTCCAGTGCGAGAACGATGCTCACCTCGGCGACCAGGAGGACACCCAGGACCTTGCCGGACAGCTCGACGTCCCGGTAGCCCAGGAACAACGTCAGCGCCAGTCCCACGCCGGCCCACAGCCACCATGGCGACGCGGGTCCGCCGTAGGACTTCACCAGCGCGTCCACACCGGTCCCGAACAGAATGAAGAGCCCGATGAAGATGCACGTATACGACAGCATGGCCAGATAGCCGGTGCCGATCCCGGCAGCTCGGCCCAGACCCGCATGCACGTAGGAGTAGAACGCCCCCGCCGAGCGGACGAACGGCGTCATCGTCGTGAAACCGGTGACGAAGAGCAGCAGGACGACGAGGGTCGCCACGTAGCCGATGGGCAGGCCTGCGCCGTTGCCCAAGGCCAGGCCCAGCACCATCGGCCCGCCGACCACGCAGAGCGGGGCGGCCCCGGCGATGATCATGAGGGAGATCGAGCCGACGCCGAGCTTGCCGCTCAGACGGGGCGTAGTCCCGGGCTCAGCGGCGTTCTCGCTGGTAGCCGGAGCGGTGCTCCCATTTGCTGTCGTGTCCATCGTCAGAACCTGATCACCGAGCGGATGCCGACGCCGCGCTTCATCTCGTCGAACGCGTCATTGATCTCTGCCAGGTCGATGACCCGGGTCACGAGCGAGTCGAGATCGATGCGGCCCCGCATGTAGTGCTCGACGAGCAGCGGGAAGTCGGTGGCGGGCTTGCTCGAGCCGTAGTTCGAGCCGATGAGGGAAAGCTCTTGATCGGACATGACGAAGGGGTCGATCGTGACCTTCATGCCGTCGGCCACCTGCCCCGCGACGACGGCGGTGCCACCTCGAGCCAGGACCGCATAGGCGGCTTCGATGGTCTGCGGCAGACCGATGGCCTCGATGGCCACCTCGACGCCACGCCCATCGGTGAGCTCCGCGATCCGGTCCGCCAGATTCTCTTGGGCGCTGTTGATAATGTCGGTAGCTCCGAAAACCCGTGCCTGCTTGAGCTTTTCGTCGGAGATGTCGGCGGCGATGAGCTGGCGGGCACCGACCAGGCGGGCACCCTGAATCGCGTTGAGTCCGACGCCGCCGCATCCAATGACCAGCACGGTGTCGCTCGGGCGCACCTTGGCGGTGTTGACCGCTGCGCCGACACCGGTGGTCACGGCGCAGCCGATCAGCGCCGACTGTTCGAAGGGGGCGTCATCGCGGATCGCGATCGCGCCCGATTCAGGCACCATGACGTACTGACCGAAGGTGCCGAGGCCGGCGAAGCTGAGGACGTCCGCACCATCTGCCGCGGTGATCCGCGACCGGCCGTCGAACGAGAGGTGGTTGGCCGAATGTTGAGCGACCATGTCGCACAGGACGGGCCTGCCACTGATGCAGTAGCGGCACCGGCGACATGAGGGCGTCCAGGACAGGACGACGTGATCGCCCTTCTTCAGGGTCGTCACCCCTTCACCCACACTCTCGATGACGCCCGCGCCTTCGTGACCGAGGATCATTGGCGTGGGGACGTCCCACTCACCGGCAAGAACGTGAAAATCGCTGTGACACAATCCACTTGCCTTGAGCCGCACGAGTACGTCGCCGGGCGGCGGGGTCGATGGGAGCGAAACGGTTTCGATGGTCAGCGGCGCGTTCGGCGTCCTGAAGACGGCGGCGTCGAATTCGATGGTCATGGCAGATGTCCTCTTGAGGGTGGATGTGGTGGATCAGATGCGGCGGCGACGGTCGGCGGCTAGCCGCGAAGAGTGCGGATGAGCTTCTTGTTGGCGAACTCTTCGATCCCCGCCCGGCCGAGTTCGCGCCCGAAGCCGGATCGCTTGACGCCGCCGAAGGGCAGTTCCATGCTGTCGAGACCGACGCCGTTGACGAACACCATGCCTGCCTCGATCTGGTCGGCGACGCGTATCGCCTGCCCGGGGTCCGTGGTGAAGACGTATGAGCCCAGTCCGTAGGGCGTGTTGTTCGCCAGCTCGACAGCCTCGGCTTCGGACCCGGCTCGATAGATGGTGGCCACCGGACCGAACAGTTCCTCGGTGGACGACGGCGACGTCGGCGCTACGTCGGTCAGCACGGCGGGCGGGAAGTACGCCCCCTCTCGCTCGCCATCGCGAACCAGCGTCGCGCCGTCTGCGACAGCGCGCCGGACCTGTTCTTCCAGTCGCTCGGCGGCGGCAACCGAGGACAGCGGAGCAAGCGAGCCGGCCTGGGCCAGAACCTGTTCCGTGAACGCATCCACGAACGGTTCGTACAGATCGTCGGCAACGATGAACCGCTTTGCGGCGTTACACGCCTGACCCGCATTTTCGAATCGGGCGGCTACCGCGGCCCGCACGGTGGCATCGAGGTCATCCGATGACAGCACGATGAACGGGTCCGAGCCACCCAACTCGAGCACCACCTTCTTCAGGTTCCGACCCGCTACTTCCGCGACTGCTGCGCCGGCCCGTTCAGAACCGGTGAAGGAGACACCTCGCACCCTGGGGTCGGCGATGGCGCCGGCGACCTGTTCATTGGTCGCATAGGTGTTGACGTAGCAGCCTTCGGGAAAGCCGGCGTCGACGAAGATCTGCTGCAATGCGGCGGCTGATTCCGGGCACTGCGGCGCGTGTTTGAGCACGATCGTGTTGCCCAGAGCGAGATTCGGCGCGGCGAATCGGGCGACCTGGTAGTACGGGTAGTTCCACGGCATGATGCCCAACAACACGCCGATCGGCTGGCGGCGGACGAACGCCGTTCCCTCTCCCTCGATGAGCTCGATCGGCTCGTCCGCGAGGAATGTGGCGGCGTTGTCCGCGTAGTACTCGTAGATGGCTGCGCTGAATTCGACTTCACCGATGGCCTGGTCGAGGGACTTGCCCATCTCGCGGCGGATGATTTCGGCAAGTTCGCCGCTGCGCGAGTTGTGCAGTGCGGCAACTTTTCTCAGTAGGTCAGCGCGCTCACTGACGGATGCCTTCCTCGACCAACCCTGATAAGCGTTCTCAGCCGCTCCGAGCGCGGCAGCCACCGCCGCATCTGTCGCCGTGGGGTACTCCCGGACCAGTTCGCCGGTCGCCGGGTCGGTCACGACATACAACGACATGTTCATTTCGCTGACTCCTGTTCGTGCTCAATTGATTTCGGTTGAAGTGCTGCTTCGAAGTCCGCACGCAGGGCCTTGCGATCGAACTTGCCGGAGGCGTTGAGGGGAAGCGCGTCGTACACGACCCAACGGTCGGGAATCGCATAGTCGGGCAGGCAAGTGCGCAGAAACCCGACGAGTTCCTGCTCATCGAACGCCGCGCCGGCGCGCGTCTCGATGGCGACCGCGACACGCTGCTGGAGAATGTCGTCGGCGTACCCGAAAGCGCATGCGGCCGCGACGGTTTCGTGGCGAGCGATGTGGGACTCGACGAATGTCGGCATGATCTTCTCGCCGCCGCGGTTGATGACGTCGTCTGCCCGGCCGTGCAGCCACAGCAGGCCGTCGCCGTCGATCCGGCCGACATCGCCAGTGCGCAGCCACTGCCCGGTCATCTTCTCCGCCGTCAGCCGCGGCTCGTCCCAGTAACCGAGCATGCGCGTCGGCCCACTCAGCCACACTTCGCCCAACCCGCCGGGCGCCACGTCATCGCCCGACTCGTCGACGATGCGTAATTGGACGCCGGGCAACGGCAGTCCCACGGACTCGGCTTTCGTCGCCGCCAGATCGCTGGGCAGGAACGTGCACACCGACGTGAACTCGCTCAGCCCGTACGCGTGCACCAGCTTGAGATGCGGCCACCGCTGCTGCAGCTCCTGCACCCAGGCCTCGGGCATGGCGCTGCCGCCGTACATGATTGCGCGGACGCCGCTGAAGATCGCGTCGGCCTCGTCGTGCAGCATCAGCATTCTCAGCATGCTCGGCACCGCTGCGAGGAACGTGACCGGGTGCGCCATCAGTTCTGTTGCCGCGTCGCCGGTCCGATAGCGCCGCAGGAGACTGATCGTCCCTCCGGATGCGACCATGTGCGCCAATTGATCCGCGAAGCCCGTGTTGTGAAAGATGGGTACGACGATCAAGGTGCTGTCGTCCGGTCCCGTTTCGAAGTAATCCGAGAACGCGTATGCCAGCTCGGCCATCGCGGCGCTGCTGATGACCGCACCCTTGGGAATCCCGGTGGTACCTGAGGTGAAGCTGATGAGGGCGGGGATCTCGCCCCCATCTGAATGGTCGCTTGCGGCAACCGATTCGAGACTGCTGCGGCTTGTCTCGCGCAGAAGCTCCGACAGCTCCAGGTACTGTGCACCGGTCCGGGTGGCGAGATCGGTTCCCCCGAGGCCGGCATCGTGAAGCACCAACTTGGCATCGACCTTCGCGATCTGCGCGACGACCTGACTCTGCGCGAGACGGGTATTCATCGGGACGACGATCACGTGCGCGCGCTGACATCCGAGAAACGCGACAACCCATTCCAGGCAGTTTTCGCCGAGCAGCACAACGCGATCACCCATGCGCACACCGCGATCGAGGAGTAGGACGCCGAAGCGCGTCATCGCGTCATCGAGTTCCGACCACGTCAGAGTCGTTTCCCCGCAACGTAGTGCGATGGCATTCGGCCGCGTGTCGGCCCAGTGCGCAACGGCGCCCGACAGGCTGGTGTGTCCGGTCTGCGGTGAGCGGATCATCGGCGTACTTCGGTCAGAGTCTGGATACCCGGCCCGAACCCGCCCAGCGATCGTCCGATGCGCTCGAACTCTCTGAGCGCGAACTGCCACGGGAGGACCTCCGGTCCCCACGCCCCCGGCGGCGGGCATTCGCGCAGCGCGGCGAGTGCGGCAACAGCGGCGCCGAGGCCGGTACCACGGGACATCGGCGCGTCGTCGACGAGTGCGAGCGCCCCCTGGACCCGAGCGCCGTCGAGAACTTGAATCAGCAACGCCGTCAACGCTTTACCGGCCTTCGGCGCGGAAGCGGCCTGGTGGCGGGCCCACATCAGCTTCCAGAGGAACTCGGCCGGCTCGACATCGTGACCGGCGATGTCCACCAGGACGTCATTGTGACCGAATCCGATGCGACCCAACGTCGAAAACGCCGCGTTGGCCCAGTCGGGCCGCAGCGATCCCTTACAACTCGCGTTGCGCAACTGCGGGAAGAATCTGCTGAGGGTTCGCGGTTCCGGGTGCGCCGTGTCGAAGGCATCGATGACACCGAGTGGCTCGGGAAAGGTGAAGGTACCCGCGGTTTCCGGAACAAAGCCGGGCGACTGCACCCACTGTCCGTCCCGCCACACCGGGCACGGCGTCACCGCCATGTGGAGCATGTGGCGCAGCGGAGCCAGTCCGCCGGGGTCGCGCTCGTGTGTTGCCCACACCACCTGGACGCCGTCGCTGTCGGGAAATTCGTCGAGCAGGCGGGCAGCGCACCAGTTGGACACCCCGGGCGACCAGCCGGCACCGCTGATGAGCGCGACGCCGGCGCGCTGGGCCTCGGCGTCCAGGGCCAGGACGGTTTCGGTCGCCTCGAGGTCGTCACCGATATCGATATAGGTCGTGCCTGACCGCAGCGCGGCCTGGGCGAGGCCGTCGGATCCGGCGAAGAACGGTCCGGAAAGGTTGAGCACCACGTCGACACCTTTGAGGTCCACCGACTCCGCGGTGACGTCGACGACGCGCCCCCGGACGCGCGCCGGATCCAGCGACTCGGCACGCTGGACAGCTTCGGGCGCCCGATCCATCGCCAGGAACTGCGCATCCGGGAGTTGCTCGAGAAGGATCCGCAGCGCGGCGCTCCCCATCTGCCCCAGTCCGGCAATACCCACTGACACCATGTCGAACCTCTTCCAATATCGCAGGTTCACCATCAGTACCTGCACGAACGAACATTCGTTAAGCTAGCGTTGGCCGTGGCTTCCGTCAATAGGTGACGCAGAGTCAATTGCCGACAGCCCGGCCACGACACCCCGACAACCGCAGCTGCAGGCGAAGATCCGCTCGGCACACAGACCGGCGACACCGGGCACACCGTTGAGCCGGGTACGCACTCGAGCGCCGTAACCTTGGACTCAGCTGCCAACAGGAGGAAAGATGACCGCCGCACGAGGAACCTCGGCTCGGCCCGCCTCGAGCGCTTCGGAACTCGACCGCTCAGCCGACATTGCCAACCTCGGCCGGGTCTTCGATCTGGATGTCATGCGCGAACGCATCCTGGCAGCGGCCATCACCAACGTCGCCGATCACGGATTCGGTGCGTTCACAGTCCGGGAAGTCGCGGCCGTCGCCGGCATCAAAGCACCCGGACTCTACAGCCACTTTCCGTCGAAGGAGGCAATCCTCACCGAGGCGGTCTCCCGGGTGCTGGCCGACTTCCTGGAAAACTCAACGCATGTCGACGGTGTCGATCCCGAAGCAGACCTGCGCGAGACGGTACGACAGCACGTGCTTTACCAAATGCACAACATGCACATCGCCCGCGTGGCGGATCTCGTTCTCTACACCGCCTCCGCCGGCCAGTTCTTGTCGACCGGCGACTACGACAGATTGCTGGCCCTGCAGAGCGCCCACCTGAATCTGGTGCGCGATCGCGTGACAGCCTTCGCGCCCGACGTGTCGGAAACCAAGGTCACCGTCGCCTCCATGGCGATCATCGCGATGTGCGATCGTGTCGCGAACTGGTTCCCGGCAGACGGTGCGCGCGACCCCGAAGAACTGGCCGACCTGCATTGGCAGCTGGTACGCGCCATGCTCGTCGGGCTCGGACCGAACCACTCCTAACAGCGGCGGGTCACCGTCTCGCCACCCGGTCTGCTACCCGGGGCGGTCCCCATCCACTGCGCCGTCCGAGCATCGGGCCGCCAGCCAGCCATCTCTGCGTGGCGAATCATCACTGCACGCCTAAATCTCAAGGGCGCGAATGCTATTCGTGAATGATTCGGAGAGCCGCGGACGACGAAACCAACCAACCGTTGACACGACTTTCGCGCGGCAGTAACCTACGTCACTCATACGAACGAATATTCGTTCGGTCACACCTCCCGTAGTCCGCCGACGTAGTCGGGCGCAATCCGGATTTGATCAACAAAAGGACAGCAGATGAGTCTGCCCGAGTTGGCGGCCACGCGTGCCGCTGCCGCAGGTGCCGTCGCGTGGGTCTTGATTCGACGTAATACCAAACAGCGCAATATGTTTCATGCTCATGCCGCATGGCCCACGGGTGTCCCGGAAGAACGGGTGAGCCGCAACGGCATCCAGGACACGCGCGAAAGCTCCCGCGTCGAGGCGCACGTGAAGAGCCGGTGGTCGGTCTTCGCCGCGTACGGGCTCCTGGCCGCCGCCACGCAGGCACTCGTGGTGAACTACGCGCCCGTGACCGGCGACGCGGCCCGGCATTTCGGCGTGTCAATCGCCGCAATCGGTTGGCTGTCACAGGTTTTCCCGCTGATCTACGTGCTGCTCGCCATACCCGCAGGCCTGGCACTCGATCGGTTCTTCCGCCCGGCCCTCATCGCAGGCGCGGTACTCACCGCGGCCGGCGCGTTCCTGCGGCTGGTCGCCGGTGACTTCACCTGGACGCTGATCGGACAAATGGTCGCAGCGGTGGGTCAGCCCTTCGTCCTCAACGCGATCCCCGGCCTCGCCGTCAGCTACCTCGCCGTAAAGGACCGCGCCACCGGCATCGCCGCCGCGTCCTCCGCCACGTTCGGTGGGATGGTCGTGGGATATCTGCTCGGCGCGTGCCTCCCGGGCGAAAACCACATCCACACCTTGACCGTCATCACTGCACTGCTCGCCCTGGACGCCGGGCTGTGTCTCCTGGCGGCGCTTCGCTTCGCACAGCCACTGGGCGGTCCAGAGTCCATTCGCACGACTGGAGGACTTCGGGCCTTCCGCACCGCATTCGGCAACCGCTATCTGCGGCGCTTGTGCGCGGTCGTCGCCATCCCGATGGGCACGTTCATCGCACTCGCCACCTTCGTACAGCCACTGCTCGAGCCCTCGGGTGTCTCAGAATCGACCGCCGGCCTCGTTTTGGCCGTCACCATGATTGCCGGGGTCATCGGCTGCGCCGTCGTACCGGTGTGGGCCGACCGGCACCGCCGGGAAGTCCAGATCATGGGCGTCGGAATCGGTTTCACCGCGGTGGCGTGCCTACACCTGGCGCTGGCACCCAGTACGACGATGGCCTTCCTCACCCTGATCGGGGTGGGCTTCGTGCTACTGCCGGCGCTGCCCATCGTGCTCGCCTTGAGTGAGCGCCACGCTCCCGATGCCGAGAGCACCGCGGCGGGACTCATCTGGATGGCCGGCAATCTGGGCGGCGTCGTCATCGCCACCGCCGTCGGATTGCTCGTCACGCATCCCGCGACCGCTTTCCTCACTCTGGCCGCGGCGACCCTCATCGCGATGCCGGCACTTCGCTGGTTCGACCGACTACAGCGCCACGAAACTGCCCCCTGAGCTCTTGGGCGGCCACTAACCAGAGTGGGCCACACAGCGGGAATTCAGATATGTGCACCATGCACCGCTCCCGCCCCAAAAGAGGTGAGCACCGTCGTTGTGACCCAGCTCACCAGACCGCGACAGTAGTGCACCACCTGACGAGCAACGGCGGGAAACCCCTCCCGCCACTTGGCGGCGTCCCGCCATCAACCGCACTTCGAGAGGAATCACCACCATGACGGACCTTGTGTTCCTGGCAGCCGCGGTATGGCTGGCGGCCGTCGGCTACTACATCGGATGGAAGTTCATCCGCGACTACGGCAACTACCTTCTCGGCCTGGAATCCTTGATCGTTGGAATTTCTGCCACCAACTTCCTCGTCGGGTCGCTGCTCGGCGCCGCGGAGGGCGGGATCGCCTTCGACGTCTCCTTCTTCCTCGACGCGTTCTCCCGGTCGGTCGGTTTCACGCTGATCCTCGTCATGGGCCTGATGGCGGTCACCCATCGGTACAAGCCGACAGTCGCTGTCGAGGTCGGCGTCTTCGGACTGGCCGCCGTCGCCGCGATGTTCCTGAAGAAGTTCCACGACGAGACACTCCACGTCGGACCGGCAACGTTCTACCTGGTGGCCAATCTGCTGACGACAGCATTCCTGGCTTACTTCGCCAAGAAGGTCTGGGACGCCGGCGCCCGAAAGATCGCAGTCGCAACAGGTTTGGTCACTGCTGCCGCGACGGCCATCGCGATCACCTATGACTTCTGCCCGCTCCCCTTCGACGACCACAACCGCACGTTCTTCTACACCGCTGCGCTGGCGACGTGGGGCGCCCAGGGGGTCATCTACCTTCGCGCCTACCGCGCGCTGTATGCCCACAACGTCGCCGCGGACGCGGGCACAACCTCGAGTTATCGAAAAGACCTCCGGCACAGCCTCGGATGAAGACGACACACCAAAATGAAAGGAAAACAATGAGATTGAAGGTTGCACCCTCTCCCGTCCTTGCCGCTGCGGCAGTGGCTGCGTCGGTGGCGAGCCTGTGCATGGCACCGGCAGTACATGCCGCGCCGGTCGACATGGCTCCGCAGGTCTACGACAAGGTGTCCCCGGACGGCTGGCATCTGAATCTGCAGATCAAGAACGAGGTCGTGAACTCTGTTCCCAATCTCGCGGCGGCGGCCAACTCGCGTGAAGCATTTGTCACTGCCACCGCGACCGCAACGGCGACCGGTGGTGGAAATCCGATCCAGGACAGCCTCTTCATCCTCGGCTATCAATTGGGTTGCCAATCGGACGTTTCGGCAGGTTTGGTCATGGGCGGCACCGGCGGCGTTGCCGGTTCAGCGGGCGTACCGTCCGGCGTCGGCGGCACCATCGGCGCTGCGGGCTTCCTGGAAACCATTGTCCAGCCTGGCGTCATCGTCGATCTGCCGATGACCAACATGGCGCTGAGCCCGGGCAACACCGCGTCTCTGGGCGTTGACAATCTGCACATCAAAGCCGATGCCTGTGGCGGCGACGTCAACATCCGCTCATACGCATACTTGCGCATTTCGACTGCGGCCAGCCACTTCTCGTACGCCATCTACGGCGACCCGATCAAGATCTGACGTCCCACGAGAAAGGAGAGCTCTGTGTCACAACTCCGAGTCGGTCGATTCGTCGCGGGCAGTGCGATGATTTTCACGATGGGTTCAGTCTGCAGCGCTGTCGCGAGCGCGGACCCGATTCTGCCGTTTCTCCCGGGAACGCCTACCGCCCCCTATCCCGGGGCATATACCTACGAATTCGGCACGGGCGCATACACCTATCCCCCGCACATGACCGACACCCGCGGGGTGCGAACCAGCGGGCCCACCGCGGATCCCACGCAGACCAGCGTGAGTCTGCCTAATAGCAAGCCCGGTCCGTCAGCGCCCAATCAGTCGTTCATCCTGAACTACACCAACATGCGCTACGGAGTGCAGGGTGGCATCGTGCCACCCGACAGCACCTCGGCCCTCCTACAGTCCGACACCGGCACGCTACCGGGCATGGTCTCCAATGCGGGGCCGTGGCCGCAGCCCCTGTTGGAAAGTCCCACCGGGACACCACCGAAGACGGGGGTGCCCACCGGCGAGGCGACAAATGCGGCCCCGCCGAGCTACCCGCAACTTGAGCCGCCCGCCCAGCCCGCGCCCACTCAGCAGTCTGCGCAATAACGATGGCCACCGTACTCAACTCGGTCTCGATCCGGACCGCGGCAGTTCTTCTCGTCATCGGCTTGTTTACCGCGGACTGCGGCAACGAAGACCAACGGGCGCCCAGCTCGACGGCGCCCACGAGCACCTCCCCCGTCCAACCCACAGAGAAAGGCCTGTTACCGCCGGAGGCTCCGCCCTTCACCTCACCACCTCCACCGACCGACCCCAACAGAGCCGTCACATCGCCCTCTCGCCGATGATCAGGGGTGCACGGTGCACCCCTGCACGACGGAAGTCGGTGGCCGTTGTCGTGGCCACGTCGAATCATCGCTGGCGACACTGAACCTGTCAGTAGCGAGATGCGGAGATTGCCAGGGTGATCCGCTGCGGGCGGCAGTTCATCATTGCGCAGGTGCTGACCGACACTGCCGCCCGCTGCATCTCGCGTCATTCAACCGCGAGTGCGATGGAGGAAACCGTGAAAGAGCAGACCTTGTCGAAATCACCTGAGGGCGACGCCGAAGTCGCATCGGTCGACGTCGTGATTGTCGGTGCGGGCTTCGCCGGCCTGAGCGCCGCGGATCGGCTCTCCAGTCAGGGTGTATCAGTTCTCGTCGTAGAAGGCCGTGACCGGGTCGGTGGCCGTTCGTACTCAGGGGAAGTGGCCGGTGTCAAGGTCGACCTGGGTGCAACCTGGGTTGCCCAGCGCCACAACGCAATCCGTGACCTGATGGAGCGCTTGGGATGTTCGCTGACCCCTCAGTTCGATGAAGGGCTCAACGTTCTCTGGATGGCCGGGGAACGCCAGACCTACACCGGCACCCTGCCGACGACCGGACCGGTGGACGCCGAGGACCTGGGCCGCATCCTGATGGAGCTGACCACATTGCTGGACACCATCGACGTCAACGCCGCCTGGAAATCCCCCGACGCCGGTCAGCTCGACGCGATCTCGTTCGGCGAATGGTTGGACCGGCAGCAGGCCGCGACCAGCACACGTGCCCTGATGTTCATCGTCACCAGGGTGCAGTGGGGCTGCAGCCCGCTCGACGTGTCACTGCTGCATGTGTTGCGCTACATCCAGGCCGTGGGCGGGCTCGATCACATGCTCGCCGTCGAAGGCGGACAGCAGGAGTTCCGCGTCACCGAAACCACGCAGGAGATCGCCAAGCGGCTCGCGGCGCAGATCGGCGACCGAATTGTGCTGAACACCCAGGTCCGCGAGATCTCCCAAGACGACAACGGCGTCACGGTCTTTACCGACTCGGGAGAGATCAGCGCCAAGTACGCCATCGTCACCGCGGCCCCTGAGCATCGGGCGTACATCGAGTACCACCCCGCCCTGCCCGCCAAGACCGAGGGGCTCACGACGAGCTTCCCGATGGGTGCCCTGAGCAAGGCATTCGTCGCCTACGACAAGCCCTTCTGGCGGTCCGAGGGGCTTTCGGGTGAGGCATTGACCGATACCGCGCCGGTGTTCATCACCTTCGACGTGTCCCCCGGCGATGGCGGGCCGGGCATCCTGATGGTCTTCTGCACCGCTCGGGTGTACGACGGCTTCGGTCCGGACGTTCGGCGGAAACTGGTGCTCGACCAGTTGGTCGAACTGTACGGCGAGCAGGCCGGCAGCCCCATCGACTACATCGATCACTGTTGGGGCACAGAACCTTTCGCCCCGGGTGGCCCGCATCCGGCCGCGCCGCCTTTTGCATCGGTGAACTACGGCGAGGCCCTCACCACGCCGCACGGGCGCATCCACTGGGCGGGCACGGAAACCGCGGGCGAGTGGGCCGGGACCATGAACGGCGCCATCCTGACCGGTCTGCACACCGCCGAGCAGATCGCCCAACGACTGGGCCGCCCCGCAGAAGTCTCGGCATAACCGTCGGGCGCCCCTCGGGTACGAGCAGACGGGCCAAGCACCGTCGGCCCTACTCACCCCCCGAGGGGCGCCGATGCCAATCGGCCTTGGGGCGGCCTCGCGGCGTCATCTCGAAGGCTCACCAATTATGCGCAGTAGTTCGGTGGCAACGGCTTTCATCCCGTCTGCGGTCGGGTGAAACGAACTCGCGATGCGATGAACAGGCTGCAGGGGCTGGATCCACGGGGAAGGGCTACCGAGCTCGTGCCCGCGGCCGAACCGGGATGCCTGCGCGAGATCGGTTCCGGTTTGTTCTGCGACGTCGGTGAATACGCGCGACAGCTGATCGTGAATTGCCGCGAGAGCGTCGACGACAGCTTTGTCGAACGGAACATCCATGAAAGGCACGGTCATGTCACCGACCATCGGGAGATAGTCGACGAGAATGACACGTGCTTCCGGTGCGCGCGAACGTGTTTCGGTCACGATGCGGGCCAGTCCCGCGGCGGCCTTGTTCTGCTGCTCCACGGTCGCCGTGGGAACGTCGGCGGGAATCCACCGCTGCAGGAGTCCGCGCGTGTAGCGATTCAGCGTGAAATGGACGCCCAGCTTGACCGCAGAACCCAGGTACTCCAGATCGTTGCCGGCGGCCGTTATCAGTACCAGGTCGGCGTCAACGGGCAGCGAGAGAATCTGCGGCGCGAACTTCACGAGTCCGACGCGCTGCGGCGTATCCAGGACGGTTGACGTCGTCGCGCCCGAAACCGTCAGATCGGTGAGTTCGGCGCCGAGGGCACGCGCCAATACGTGCGCGTAGTTGTTGCCCGAACGCATCGCAGCGCGGTTGACGACCGGTTGGATGCCTGGGCCGGCGGCATAGGAGCTGCCGAGTGCAGCGATCCTGCGGTACGTGGTCATGGCGGTGCACCTCTATCTGTCCGGACGCGCATGCGATGGTACGGCCCGTCCCACCAACCCGGGGTCGGTTGGCCGATGCCGGCACCGCAGTCGGTTCAGCCGAGGACACACCTAATTCTGCGCGGTGCGAATCACACCGCTACCGGATACAGGTTGTTGCATTTCGGTGTGGTGCGCACCACGTCGGCCCCGGCAGTCTGAGGCACATCGCAAGGCGCCAGTGCCGGCGCAGGAAGGAAACGACAGATGAGCATCCCAGTACCCAACCCGGAGTACTACGACGTCGTCATCATCGGCGGCGGCATCTCGGGAATCGGCGCGGCGGCGTATCTAACCAAAGAGTTCCCGGCGAAGAAGATCGCACTGCTCGAGGGGCGCGCCGCCATCGGCGGGACGTGGGATCTGTTCCGGTACCCCGGCATTCGGTCCGACTCGGACCTGCACACCTTCGCATACGAGTTCAAGAGCTGGCGCGATGAGAAGGCGATCGCGGACGCACCGCTGATCCTGGACTACCTCAAGGAGACCGTCGAGGAGTACGGCCTCGACAAGATCATCAGGTACCGCCACCACGTCGTGGCCGCCGCATGGTCGAGCGACGACGCGGAATGGGTCCTGACTGTCGAGGTGACCGATGCCACCGGTGCGGTGCACAACGAGGTGATCAAGGCGGGGTGGGTCTACGCCGGCACGGGCTACTACCGGTACGACGAGGGGTACACCCCGGAGTTCGAGGGTCGCGACGACTTCGAGGGCGACATCATCCACCCACAGTTCTGGCCCGAGGACTACGACCACTCCGGCAAGAAGGTCGTCGTAATCGGCAGCGGCGCAACCGCAATCACGCTCATCCCGTCGCTCCTCAAGGGCGAGGGCGCTGCCGACCACGCCACCATGCTGCAGCGCACGCCGACGTACATCATGTCGCTGCCACGAGTCGACACGCTGAGCCTCAAGCTCACCCGGCTCCTCGGCGAGCGGCGCGGCTACCTCGCGACCCGATGGAAGAACGTGTTGCTCGACTGGGTGGTCGTCGAACTGATGACCACGTTCCCGAAGACCGCACGGCGCGTCATCCGCCACCTGAACAAGAAGCAACTGCCGGCGGGATTCGACGTGGACCGGCACTTCAACCCGCCGTATGACCCGTGGGACCAGCGCCTGTGCCTCGCGCCCGACGGCGACTTCTTCGCCTCGATCCGCGACGGCAGCGCGTCGGTGGTGACCGACCGGATCCGCCGCTTCACCAAGACCGGCATCGAACTCGAGTCCGGTGAGCACCTGCCGGCCGACCTCATCGTCACGGCGACCGGGCTGAACCTGCGGCTGTTCGGCGGCATCGACCTGACCGTCGACGGCCGACCGGTCGAGCTTTCCGACGCGGTGGTGTACCGCGGTGCCCTGCTGTCCGGTATCCCGAACTGGATGATGGCGATCGGCTACACCAAATCGTCCTGGACACTGAAGATTTCGCTGCTCGGCAAGAGCCTCATCGAGCTGCTCCGGTACATGGACACCCATGGGTACGACACCGTCGCGCCGTATGCGGCAGAGGGCGTCGGCACGCGGTCGATCCTCGACTTGGACGCCGGGTACATGCAACGCGCCAAGCGTGCGCTACCGCGCCAGGGCGACGGAATGCCCTGGCAGATGCGGAACGTGTTCCTGGAAGACCGGAAGATGTACCGGGGATCGATCATCGACGACAATCTGCGCTTCAACTCGCGGCTGGAACGTGAACTCGCCGTCGGCGGCACGCAAAACGAGGATCGCCGGGCCGAGATCAACCGGGCAGCGTCCGGACGAGTCGCGTCATGACGGCGACCCTTGCCGGACCCACGACGCCGGACCGCCGACTGACCGCGGCCGAGCTGATGCAGCGGAGCCTGTTCACGGCTCTGGGCCGGGCTCCGCAGGCCGTCCTCCGCCGGCTCGTCCCGCCGACCGTCAACGCCGACGGCGACGTGATGGCGCCGGAGATCGCACTGCTGATGCGCTTCGCCGCCGAGGAGCCTGATTTCAGTGACGGCACCGTGGCCGAGGCGCGCGCCATCATGGCGAACGACTGCCGGGTCTTCGCGGACAAATCCGAGAACGTGACGGTGGACGTGGACCCCGATATCGTTCTCCCCAGCGGTATTCGGGCCAGCCTGTATCGCCCGAAGGTGCGCTCCAACGGGCTCGTGCTGTTCCTGCACGGCGGCGGTTTCGTCCTCGGCAGTCGCCAGGATTACGACTCCCCCGCCCGCCTCATCGCGGCCGGCGCCGGCGTCAATGTCCTGTCGGTCGAGTATCGGCTCGCTCCGGAGGCGCCGTTTCCGGCGGCTGTCGACGATGCCTGGGACGCATGGCATTTCGCCGTCGCCCGCTGCACCGACTGGGGCATCGATCCGGCGCGGATCGTCCTGCTTGGTGACAGCGCCGGCGCGAATCTCTGTGCGGTGCTGTCGAACAAACTCCAGGGCGACGCATTGCTGCCCCGGATGCAAGTGCTGATGTATCCGGTCGTCGATGCCGTGGGCAGCTACCGTTCGCGTGCGGAGTTCGCCGACAACCCCGCGCTGACCGCCAAGCAGATCGCGTGGCTGTCCGAGCTGTACGTCCCCGATGCCGATGACGGCTCCGACCCACGGGTCTCACCGATTCTGGCGGAGGACCTCTCCGGGGTGCCGCCGACGCTCGTCACCGTCGCCGGTTTCGACACCTTGCGGGACGAGGGCATCGCATACGCCCAGCGGCTCAAGGACTTCGGCGTCCCGACCCGCCTGCTACGAGAAAGCGGCCTGGTGCACGGGTACATCTCCATGACCCAGATCAGCCCAGCAGCCCGCGATGCGGTGAGCCGCGTCGCCGCCGCGATCCGACACGCCCTGCGCTAGTCACCCGGCAACACAACACCGAGCGAAACGCGCAAAAGCGCGACTAATACGTACAAGCTCGCATTGTGATGCCGGTTACAGCGACCCTTCTGAGATTGCTCCAGTCACACCCTCAGGAGATAGCTGATGTTGGTTGCCCTCGGCCTGACCATGGTCGCCGCCTTCATGGTCGTCATCATGACCAAACGCGCCACGCCCATCGTGGCGCTGATCGCCGTTCCCGTGACCTTCGGCCTGCTGGCGGGAGCGGGCAGCGGGATCGGGAAGATGATCACCGACGGCATCAAGGACCTGGCGCCCACCGCCGCGATGCTGTTCTTCGCGATCGTGTTCTTCGGGATCATGATCGATGTCGGGCTGTTCGATCCGGTCGTCCGCACCGTGATCCGCGTGGTGGACCACGATCCGGCGCGACTGGTGGTCGGCACCGCGGTGCTCGCCGCGGTGGTCTCGCTCGACGGTGACGGTTCGACGACGTTCATCGTCACGGTCTCCGCGCTTCTGCCGCTGTATCTGAAGCTGGGTGTCAGCCCGGTGGTGCTCACCGTGGTCGCCGGGTTGGCGAACGGCACCATGAACATCGTGCCGTGGGGCGGCCCGACGGCCCGCGCGGCGGCCGCGCTGAAGATCTCTCCGTCCGAGGTGTTCGTCCCGATGATCCCGTCGCTGATCGCCGGAATGTTCATCGTGCTGGCCTTCGCGTGGCACCTGGGAGTGCTGGAACGCAAGCGGATCGGTTCGATCGTGGTTCGCGAGCGGGTCCTGGCGGGTGTCGGTGCCGGCCCGGAACCGGCGGGCCTCGGCGGCGGCGACGCATTCGAGGGCGCCGCCGACGACTCGGGCGCGATCTCCGGCGCGTTCGCCCGACCAAAGCTGTTGTGGTTCAACGCCATTGTCACCGTCGCGCTGCTCGCGGTGCTCACCATGGACATCCTGCCGATCCCGGTGCTCTTCATGATCGCCGCCGCCGTGGCCCTCATGGTGAACTTCCCGCAAGTGGCCGAACAGCAGGCCGCGATCACCCGGCATTCGTCGTCGATCGTGTCGGTGGTGGGCATGGTGTTCGCCGCCGCGGTATTGACCGGAGTGTTCAAGGGCACCGGCATGGTGGAAGCGGTGGCCACCTGGGTCACCGGCATCATCCCCGAGTCGATGGGTCCGCACCTCGGCGTGATCACCGGTGTGCTGTCCATCCCGTTCACGTTCCTGATGTCCAACGACGCCTTCTACTTCGGCGTCCTGCCGGTGCTCTCGGAGACCGCGAGCCACTACGGGATCAGCGCGGCCGAGATGGCGCGGGCCTCGATCACCGGACAGCCGTTCCATATGCAGAGCCCACTGGTCCCGGCGATCCTGCTGCTGGTCGCGCTGGCCGGCGTGGGGCTCGCCGATCACCACAAGAAGGTGTTGTGGCGCGCGGCGGTGGTCTCGCTGACGATGCTCGTGGTGGGCGTCGCCCTCGGCCAGATACCGCTCTGACGCACCGATCCGCGGCCGATCCGTCGTCGACAGCGATAGCCTCGACCCTCATGCCGAGGATCCGATTACGCACCCAGATCCTCATCCTGCAGATGGTGATCGTGACCGCCAGCCTGGCCGCCGGTTTCGGCATCATCATCCACCGCACCGACACGCAGACCCGGACCGAATTCGCGCGCCGCGCCCAGGCCATCGCCGAGACGGTGGCCTCGGATCAGGAGGTCCACGCCGGTGCCGCCGCCCAATCCGCGGCGCGTCGGGCCGGGCACCCGGCTTCGGCCGCCGAGCTGGCCGCCGCCCCGCTGCAACGGCAGGCCGCGGCCATCACCGCCCGGACCGGAGTGCTGTTCGTGGTGATCGCCGATGACGCCGGCTACCGCATCGCACATCCAGACCCGACCCAGCTGGATCGGCCCCTGAGCACCGACCCGTCCGCCGTTCTCGGTGGCGCGTCCGAACTGACCGTGCAGCAGGGCACTCTCGGCGATTCGGTCCGCGCCAAGGCACCGATCCGCGGTCCAGACGGCGCGGTCGTGGGCCTGGTCAGTGTCGGCGTGGCGATGGATACCGTCAATCAGGCCACCCACCGCACCCTGGTGCTCATGGTGACGTTGGTGGCGATTGCACTGACGGTGGGCGCGATCGGCTCGGCCCTGTTGACCAGGCGGTGGCGCCGCCTGACCCTGAGCCTGGAGCCCGAGGAGATGGCCGAGCTGATCCGCGAGCAGGACGCGGTATTGCATTCGGGCGCTGAGGGAGTCATCGCGATCGATGCGAAAGGCATCGCCCGGGTGATCAACGAGCGGGCTCGGGAGTTGCTCGGTGTCACCGCCGCACCGGGGACGCCGCTGCGCGATCTGGGCCTGACGCCCCGCGTGGCCGCCGTCGCAGCGGAGCCGACGATGGTGCCGGTGGCCGCGGCCGTCAACGAACGCGTGGTGTTGGTGTCGTCCCGGCGGGTGCACCGCGACGGCACCGATCTGGGCACGGTGCTGACGGCCGTGGACCGCACCGACATCGAGGCGCTCACCCGGGAACTGGACTCGGTGCAGGCCATGAGCTCGGCGTTGCGGGCCCAGCGCCACGAGTCGGCGAACCGCCTGCACGTGGTGGCAGGCCTGCTCCGCGACGACCGGACCGCCGAGGCGCTGAGCTACCTCGACGAGATCACCGGGCGAGCCGGCGTGGCCCCCGTGCCAGGTCTGGAACGGCTCGACGAACCACATCTGCGGGCGTTCGTCGGCGCCAAGGCCGCTCGTGCGCACGAGCGGGGCGTCGTGCTGCGGGTTGGCGAAGAGACGGCGCTGGTCGGCACACTCGCGCACCCGGTGGACACCACCACGGTGGTCGGGAATCTGCTCGACAACGCGATCGACGCGGCGGCAGAGAACGCAGCGCCGGACGCACACGTCCCGGCGGTAGAGCTGGATCTCTTGCGCGACGGACATGATCTGGTGATCGTAGTGACCGACACCGGGCCCGGATTCGCTGTCGACGACCCCTTCCTCGAAGGGGTCACCACCCGATCCGACCCGACGGTGCCGGGCGGGCGCGGTATGGGCCTGGCCATCGCACGGCAGGTCGCGCGCGGACACGGTGGGGATGTCACCATCGCGGCCCGCGGCGGCACGGACGGCGAGCCGACCACAGTGCTGGCCACGATTCCGGGAGGTGTGCTGGGCGATGACGCGTGAGTTGCGAATCCTGGTGGTGGACGACGACTTTCGGGTCGCCGCGTTGCACGCCTCGGTGGTCGATTCGATGCTCGGATTGGTCACGGTCGGCTCGGCGCGAACCATCGCGGAAGCCAGGACGATCGTGGCCGGCGCCGACGCCGCGCAGGCACCGGTGGACCTGGCGCTGGTCGACGTCTACCTGCCGGACGGCTCCGGCATCGACCTGGTGCGCAGCCTGCGCTGCGACGCCTTCATCCTGGGTGCCGCGGACGATGCGGCCAGCATCCGGGCCGGGCTCGCCGCGGGCGCCCTCCACTATCTGATCAAGCCGTTTCCGAACACCGAGTTGGCGCGGCGCCTGGCCGCATACACGGCGTATCGGCGGATCCTCGATGGCCCGCACTTGACTCAGGAACAGGTGGACTCGGCGGTCTCGGTGCTGCGGTCCGAGCGCCCGGCCACCAAGAAAGACGATGGCGCCTCGCCGACCGAGCGCCTGATCGTGGACGCGCTCCGTGAGGCGGGTGAACCACTACTGGCAGACGAGATCGCGCAACTGGTGGGCGTCTCCCCCGCGACCGCGCGGCGCTATCTCGCGGATCTGGTACGGGCCGGCACTATCACGATGGGCCTGCAGTACGGCTCCACCGGCCGTCCTCGCCAGCGTTATGCCCTTGCGTGAGAGGATGATTGGTCTCCAGCCCGCACTCAGTTCAGGCGGGCGGTCTCGAACGTCACCCCGGCCGCGGGCAGGCGGGCCATCAGCGCATCGCCCAGTGCCACCGCCGGGGTCAGTACCCCACGCAGATCCGAGAGCTTGTCGCGATCCAGTGCGAGCGCGAGACTGCTCTCACCCAGCAGGACTGCGGTCGCGATATAGCTGGGGTCGCCCTGCTGGGCGATGACGGCCCGGTACCGGGCCCCGGTCGTCGTGGTCGTGTAGGTCTCGATGCGGTATTGCCCTTTGCTCAAGGCACTTTCGCTCGGTCCGGTGCCGGGCTTGGGCAGGAGGCGTTCGAAGAACCGCGCGGGCGCCGTGTCGGCGTAGCGGCTGCCCACCGCAGACAGCCCGGCAAGGGCCGCCGTCGAGACTGCCGCACGCACTGGCGCGAGTACCGAAGGGCCGGCGCTTACCTGCTCGGCGTACCGGAACTTGCGCCCGTACGCCCAGTCCAGAAGTGCGTTGCTACGCCGCACGATTCGCGAGTTCTCCGCCGCCATGATGAATGCACCGGTCCAGCTGCCCTCGAGTTCGGGGGCGATCTGGTTGCCGCGCCGCAACGGGGTATCGGTCTGACGGCCGAAATCGGGTTCGGCGCCGCGATCGGTGCTCAGTGTGTAGGGATCGAGCATCGCGTTGCGGACGGCGGCGTCGGCAGACATGGTGCGTCGCGCTTCGAGGATCGAGGCGAGCGTGCCGCCGGAGGCCCCGCCGACGAACTTTTGCACCACCATGTTCGTCGTGGTGAGCTCGCCCTCCCCGTCAGCTTTCGCCCGCTTGTAGAGGGCGTAGACGGTGAGATCGGAAGGGACCGAATCGAATCCGCAGGAGTGCACGATCCGGACACCGGCGTCGGCGGCCTGCCGGTGGAACTGTTCGGCGCTGGCGCGGATGAACGGGGTCTCACCGGTGAGGTCGGTGTAGTCGGTGCCGGCTTCCACACAGGCCGCCACGAGTGGCAGGCCATAGCGGGTGTACGGCCCGACGGTAGTGATGACGACCTGGGTGCGCGCGGCCATCGCCAGCAGGGACGCCGGCGACCCGGCGTCAGCCTCGATGATCGGCCAGTTCTGGGCCGCCTCCCCCAGTGACTCCTGTACCGCGCGCACCTTGTCCGCCGATCGGCCGGCCAGCGCGATCCGGGCCGACCCACCCGCCTTGGCCAGGTATTCGGCGGTGAGCCTGCCGACAAACCCGGTGGCGCCGTAGAGGACGAGGTCGAATTCGCGCTGAGCCATGGCCCGGAAATTACCTGAGCGAACCACGTCACAATTGAAATGTGACATGAATCATGGTCAGAATTAGCGTGGGCCGGCCGTGCCTGTCCGGTGTGCCGTCACACCGTCGTCAGCAGGTGACCGGCCTTCAGCCCCGAACCGGTGAGGACTGCGACGACCGTGTCCGCGGCGTCGATCGCGCCGGCCGCCTGGAGCCGACGCAGCGCGGGAAGAACCTGGGCACTGGTGGGTTCGACGAACAGCCCGGCCCTGGCGAGCTCCCCCACCACGGGCAGCAACTCGTCTTCCGGCACCGCCACGGCAGTCCCACGGGTGTCCCGAATCGCCTGCAGCACTTCGCGGTCCCGCACCGGCTTCGCGATGGCCGTTCCCTCGGCGACGGTCTCCGACCACTGGTGTTCGACGGCCTCATCCCGGCCCTGCTCGATGGCCGTGACGAGCGGACAGCAATTCCGTGGCTGGCTGACGAGGATCCGTGGCATTCGGTCGATCGCGCCGGCCCGGTGCAGCTCGCCGAATCCGATGGCACACCCGAGGACCAGGCTGCCGGCACCGGCAGGAACGAGAACCGCAGTGGGAGCACGGAATCCGAGGTCTTCCCAAATCTCGTAAGCGATCAGTTTGATGCCTTGCAGGAAATACGGGTGCCAGTTGTGGCTTGCATAGAACGTTGTTCCGGCTCGGCGGACGGCCTCGTCCGCCACCTCCTGCCTTGTGCCGGAAACCAATTCGATGTGCGCACCGTGCCACCGGCTCTGCACGATCTTGTTCGGCGAGGTAGCGGCCGGCACGAGGATGTGGGCTTCGATCCCCGCCGCCGCACAGTAGGCCGCGACTGAGGATCCCCCGTTGCCGCTGGAATCCTCAAGCGCGCGCTCGATGCCCTGGTGACGCAAGGCAGTCACCATCACCGCGACGCCACGATCCTTGAAACTGCCGGTCGGGTTCATGGACTCGACCTTCAGGCTGACGTCGATGCCGTCGAAGGTCCGGGTGATCAACGGCGTCCGACCCTCACCGAGCGTCACCGGGTCGATGTGCGCCAGGGGATTTGGCAGCGCCGCGCGGTAACGCCACTGAGAGTTGACCGCGGTGTCGATCTGCGCGCGGCCGATACCCGGCAGCGGTTCGAAGACCAACGGGCTGCCGTCGTCACCACGCCAGCGGGGTTGGTCAGCGGGATACCGGTGCCCGCTGCGGTCGACGAGGCGCGGTCGACTCAACTCGACTCTTCATTGCAGTACCGGCACGTGTCTTTCTTGACTCCGCGATTTGTGTGGTACCTCGTATGCGCACTGCGCTTGCTCGACGGCATGGGCCGGCCCTTTCGGGCCGCTGACATTTTGGCGCGCGTTTCCGCACTGGCACTGCGACCAAAATTCGGGTTTCCGGCGCCTTTCCGCTGCTCTGAAAGCTTGGCCTTAGCCTCTTCCGACATCACATGACCGAAGCTGGGGTGATCAGCACCGAACTTCCCGAAATTCGGATTGTCAGCACCAACGTTCGTTCCTTTACGTGCGGCCGACCACTTCGCTCGTTGCTCCGCGGAGTGTTCCCCTCGATAGAACGGCGCATCCTCACCGAATCGGCTGGGAATCTTACGACCGGTCGATCGAATCCTCGCTGCCTCCCGCATCTCCGCGGTCCACACAACGCCTGTCGGTCCGAGCCCGCCGTCCGACAAGTTCAACAGTGGATGCCCCTCCTGCCGAAGAAGCGCTATCCACGCAATCTCGGCCTCGCCT
The DNA here is from genome assembly GCF_039668335.1 of Mycobacterium sp. SM3041. Lineage (NCBI taxonomy): Bacteria > Bacillati > Actinomycetota > Actinomycetes > Mycobacteriales > Mycobacteriaceae > Mycobacterium > Mycobacterium sp. SM3041. Next base: position 190,591 of record NZ_JAYXBQ010000076.1, read on the forward strand.
AGCTCGTCGAGACCGTCTGTCCAGTCCAGCGGGTCCACGACCAGGTCGTCACGCTGTTGCTTTCGCAACCAGTCGTAGAACGGCGTTTTTCTCCCGTCCCAAGCAACTTTCAGATGCTGTCGCAGGCGTACTTGCGCGGTTTTTGTTGTGAGGCCGACATAGCGATAAACGGACTCCGACCGGAGCCTGACCCCATAGATCAGGCCTCCGGTCGGAGTTCTACCCGTCACGAAACCCGCTGTCAGCGAACAATCACTACAACATGCAACTGACGCAACCCTCCACGGACGTGCCCTCCAGAGCCATCTGGCGCAACCGGATGTAGTACAGCGTCTTGATGCCCTTGCGCCAGGCGTAGATCTGCGCCTTGTTGACGTCACGCGTCGTGGCGGTGTCCTTGAAGAACAGCGTCAGCGAAAGTCCTTGGTCCACATGCTGAGTGGCCGCGGCGTAGGTGTCGATGATCTTCTCGTAGCCGATCTCGTACGCGTCCTGGTAGTACTCCAGGTTGTCGTTCGTCAGGTACGGCGCCGGGTAGTAGACGCGGCCGATCTTGCCTTCCTTGCGGATCTCGATCTTCGACGCGACCGGGTGGATCGAGCTGGTCGAGTGGTTGATGTACGAGATCGAGCCCGTCGGCGGGACGGCCTGCAGGTTCTGGTTGTAGATGCCGTGCGCCTGCACCGACTCCTTCAGCGAACGCCAATCGTCCTGCGTCGGAATGTGAATGCCGGCATCGGCGAAAATCTGGCGGACCTTGTCGGTCTTCGGCACCCACTCCTGGTCGGTGTACTTGTCGAAGAACTCACCCGAGGCGTACTTCGACTTCTCGAACCCACCGAACTTCGTACCGCGTTCGATCGCAATGCGATTCGAGGCGCGCAGCGCGTGGAACAGCACCGTGTAGAAGTAGATGTTGGTGAAGTCGATGCCCTCTTCGGAGCCGTAGTAAATCTGCTCACGAGCCAGGTAGCCGTGCAGGTTCATCTGTCCCAGGCCGATGGCGTGCGAGTCGTTGTTGCCCTGCTCGATCGACGGCACCGACCAGATGTGCGTCTGATCCGACACCGCGGTCAGGGCACGAATCGCCACCTCGATGGTCTGCGCGAAGTCCGGCGAATCCATGGCCTTCGCGATGTTCAGCGAGCCCAGGTTGCACGAGATGTCCTTGCCGACCTTGGCGTAGGACAGATCGTCGTTGTACAGCGACGGCGTCGACACCTGCAGAATCTCCGAGCACAGGTTCGAGTGCGTGATCTTGCCGTCGATCGGGTTGGCCCGGTTCACCGTGTCCTCGAACATGATGTACGGGTAGCCCGACTCGAACTGCAGCTCGGCGAGCGTCTGGAAGAACTCGCGCGCCTTGATCTTCGTCTTGCGGATGGCGCCGTTGTCGACCATCTCGTAGTACTTCTCGGTGACGTTGACGTCGGCGAACGGCAGTCCGTAGACCTTTTCGACGTCGTACGGCGAGAAGAGGTACATGTCCTCGTTCTTCTTCGCCAGCTCGAACGTGATGTCCGGGATGACGACGCCCAGCGAGAGCGTCTTGATGCGGATCTTCTCGTCGGCGTTCTCGCGCTTGGTGTCGAGGAAGCGGTAGATGTCCGGGTGGTGCGCGTGCAGGTACACCGCACCCGCACCCTGACGGGCACCGAGCTGGTTGGCGTAGGAGAACGAGTCCTCCAGCAGCTTCATGATCGGGATGACGCCCGAGGACTGGTTCTCGATGTTCTTGATCGGCGCGCCGTGCTCGCGAATGTTGCTGAGCAGCAACGCAACTCCGCCGCCGCGCTTGGACAGCTGCAGCGCCGAGTTGATGGAGCGACCGATGGACTCCATGTTGTCCTCGATGCGCAGCAGGAAGCACGACACGGGCTCGCCGCGCTGCTTCTTGCCCGAGTTGAGGAACGTCGGGGTGGCCGGCTGGAACCGGCCGTCGATGATCTCGTCGACGAGCTTCTCGGCCAGTTCGGTGTCACCGGCGGCCAGGGTGAGGGCGACCATGACGACGCGGTCCTCGAAGCGCTCCAGGTAGCGCTTGCCGTCGAACGTCTTCAGCGTGTAGCTGGTGTAGTACTTGAACGCGCCCAGGAACGTCGGGAAGCGGAACTTCTTGGCGAAGGCCCGGTCGAGCAGCTGCTTGACGAAGTTGCGGCTGTACTGGTCGAGCACCTCGCGCTCGTAGTACTCCTTCTCGATCAGGTAGTCGAGCTTCTCGTCCTGACTGTGGAAGAACACCGTGTTCTGGTTCACGTGCTGCAGGAAGTACTCCCGCGCCGCGAGCACATCCTTGTCGAACTGGATCTTGCCGTCCGCGTCGTACAGGTTGAGCATCGCGTTGAGAGCGTGGTAGTCGCTCTCACCGGGCAGTGCGTGCGTGGTGGCGGCTACCGGTTCTGCAGCTGTGACGGTTGGTGGCACGAGAGTTCCTTCCAGAAATCTTCCAGACCCTCACGAACGGCGATGACGTCGTCCGGGGTTCCCATGAGTTCAAGGCGATAGAGGTACGGAACACCACACTTACGAGAGACCACATTGCCCGCGTACGCGAATTCAGCACCAAAGTTGTTGTTGCCCGCGGCAATAACGCCGCGGATCAACGACCTGTTGTGTTCGTTGTTGAGAAAGGCGATGACCTGCTTCGGTACGTAGCCACCGTCGTTGATGTCCGGGGTGGCACGTCCGCCGCCGTAGGTCGGGAGCACCAGCACGTAGGGCTCGTCGACCTCGATACGGCCGTGTAGGGGGATGCGGGTGGCCGGGATGCCCAGCTTCTGGACGAAGCGGTGGGTGTTCTCCGACACGCTGGAGAAGTAGACGAGATTGCTCACTGTTTCCTTCTCCTCCCCCGGTTGGTTGCTTGTTAGGCGGTGACCGCCACGGTGCTGAGCGCCTTGATCCGGTCGGGACGGAAGCCCGACCAGTGCTCGCTGTCGGTCACGACGACCGGGGCCTGCAGGTAACCGAGTGCCAGCACGTACTCGCGAGCTTCGTCATCGATGCTGATGTCGACCTTCTCGTAAGCGATGCCCGCCTTGTCCAGCGCCTTGTAGGTGGCGTTGCACTGCACACATGCCGGCTTGGTGTACACGGTGACGGTCATCTCGGTACGACTCCTCTTCGAAGGCCTGGAAGCTGAACTGAACATGGCTGGCAACTGACGGGGTAGCGCTTTCCGCTGATATCCCCATCTGGATCAGCGGCCCGGCAACCCCTGAAATTCCCGCATCTCCGGTCGCCCCGGGCCGTTCGGTCAGCACGTCCGAGAATCCCCGTCGGACTGACTTTCCGGCCCCGGCCGACCCTCGAATTGTGGGGGCCTGTCGGTCCGTCAAACACTACACCTAGTGGGCGACAAACCGAACAGATACAAGATGTTCTGAACAACATTCGTGAAATTCCCAGGTCGTAAGGCCGAATCCGAGACACTCGCTCGGCGTGTCGCACATCACACCCGGGGGCGTGTCGCGCTCCAACTACTGGTTTAGCACCAGGCACCGACAAGTTCCGGCGGCGCGCCGTCCGCGACGCGCCGGGCTCGGCCGGACGGAAGTCGCCAGCTACGCCGATTTCCGCGCGACGGATGCCACAGCCGTGGGACCCGCGTGACGAACGTGACAAATGTGATCTGCCACCCCCGCGTGGCGCGCACTGCCCACACCCCCGCCGCCAGTACTGCCACCGCTTCGGCGACCGCACTGAGGACTGCATACGGTACCGGCTCCCAGCCCGTCTCCACGAATCCGAACAGCCCGACCGTTCGCGGCGGCCCGAACGCCACCGATGCCCCCCGCCCCGCCGACAGCGGCCTGCGCGCATCCCACATGAAAAAGCCGGCGCCAACTCGCTGCGTACTATCGCAATCAGGCAATCGGCATCCCGAAACGACGAAACGACGCAGAGGTTCGCCATGCACTCTTTGGATTGCGCTGACACCCCGAACGTGCGCCGCCGGCTCGGCACCCGCGGGCTCACGAGCGTGTTCACCCTGATGTCCGGCGTGCTGGCCCTGGTGGCCGCACCGGCCCCGGCGGCCACCGCGGACGCCTGCCCGGACGCCGAGGTGATCTTCGCCCGCGGCACCGGCGAACCGCCGGGTGTCGGCGGCATCGGCCAGGCCTTCGTCGACGCCGTGCGGGCCAAGAGCGGCACCAAATCGGTCAGCGTCTATCCGGTGAACTACCAGGCCAGTGCCGACTTCAACGATGGCGTCCAGTTCGCGCTCACCGTCATCGACGGAATCCGCGACGCTACCAACCACATTCAGGCGGTGGCGGCCACGTGCCCCGCCACCAAGATGGTGCTCGGTGGCTTCTCCCAGGGCGCGGCAGTGGCCGCGTTCACCACAGCAGCCGACATCCCGCCGGGCGTGCCGGCGGCCTTCGTCCCACCGCCGATGCCACCCGAGGTGGCCGGTCACGTCGCGGCCGTGGCGCTGTTCGGGAAGCCCTCGAATCGGTTCCTCGGCGACGCCGGCGCGCCGCAGATCACCATCGGCCCGCTGTACGCGCCCAAGACCATCGATCAGTGTGCGAGCGGCGACACCATCTGTAACGGTGCACCCCCGGGCCAGCCCACCGCCGCGCACAACTCCTACATCGCCAACGGCATGGTCGCCCAAGCGGCACAGTTCGCGGCCGGCCGACTGTAGTCGTCACTCGCCCGCAGTTGATCGCTGCCGCGACGTCTGCACCACCCAGGCGGCGACCGCCAGCACGGCCACGATCTCGGCAACAGCGCTCACCAGTGCGTAAGGCGCTGGTTCCCAGCCTCTTTCGACGAAGCCGGCCAAACCCACGGTGCGGGACAGCGCGAACGCTCCCAGCGCGCCGGCCGAGTGCAACCCGGCGACCCAGAGGAACCACGCCGGACCGCCGGCCAGGATCAGCACGCCCACACTGCAGAACATCGCCGCCTGCACCAGGAAGCCGGTGCCGACCGTCGGGATGTGGCCGCAACCGTGCAGGTAGAGGTACGCGTGCACACCGCCGCTGACAACCATGGCCGCGGCGAGCACCAGACGGTAGACAAGAGTCACAGCAGGGTCCGTTCCTTGAGCGCGAGCGTGTGCTGACCGGTCTGGTAACTCACCTCACGGATACCGAGCGCGTCGTGCAGCTTGCCGGCCGGCAGCGTCAGCGGCTTGGGTGCCGGGCCGTCGCCGGGATGTGGCAGCGGATAGGCGGTCGTCGTGCCGCTGTGAAAGGTGATGTTGCCCTCGGTCTTGGAAAACACCTGGTGCACATGACCATTGAGGCAGGTCACGGATGCGAACCGCTTGAGATAGCTCAAGGCTTGGGCGGAGTCGTCAGTCCCCCAGCCCCAGTCGGGATACATCGCGAACAGCGGGATGTGGCTGAACACCACGATCGGCGTATCACTCGACAGGCCGGCGACGTCCTTCTCCACGAACTCGAGCTGGTCGACGCCGAGGTGGCCGAGCTTCTTGAGGTTCAGCGTGTTCACCAGTGCGATGACGTGCACGCCGGCGATGTCGAAGCTGTACCAGCCGTCGCCGCGGGTGCCCGCACCGAACGCCTGCCGGTATTTGGTGCCGGCGTCGTCGGCCGAATCATGTTCCCCCGGAACGGTGAACACGTGCGGAGTGCGCAGTCCGGTCATCATCTGCCGGACCTGATCGAACTGCTCGGGGGTGGCCAGATGCGTCAGATCGCCGGTGTGGATGACGAAATCCGGCGTGTAGCCCAGGTTGTTGACGGTGTCGATGGCATGGGTGAACGAGCCGGCGACGTCGGTGTTGGCGGCGCCGGTGAAGCCGATGTGGCTGTCGCTGACCTGGGCGAAGCGCAGCGTGGGCGGTGCCGCCGGCGCGGACGAGCTGCTGCCCGCGACGTGCGACAGCACTTCCCCGCCGACCACCGACAGGCCGACAGCGGCGCCGAACCACGCGGTGTGCCGGAGCAATTGGCGACGGTTCATCTGTTGCGGGTCACCCTGAGCCGTGTTCTCGGTCATCGGACCACCACCGTCCCGTGCATGAAGGGGTGGATGCCGCAGACGTAGGTGTACGTGCCGGGCGCCGCGAAGACGTAGCTGAAGGTGGCGCCGGAACCCATTGTCGGAGAGCGGAACTGACCACCTTCGGCGACGACGTTGTGTGGGTCTTCGTCGTGGTTGGTCCACGTCACCGTCGTTCCGGCGGGCACCGTCAGGGTGTCGGGCGCGAAGGCGAAGTTGTCGATGTTGACCGCGTTCGGACCCGCCGGCATCGGCGCCTGGTGGCCCGGTTCGGGCGGGGACATGGTCATCGACCCCGTGGAACCCATGGTGGGTCCGGAGCCGGCGCCGGCTCCGTTCATCCCGGGTGTCCCACTGACGTCGGAGCTGAAAACCGGTGTGGGTGCAGCTTTTTGCTGCGGTGCGGTCGAGGTGCATGCGGACAGGAGCAGGACTGCGCCGGTGAGCGCAACCAGAGATCGTCGCGACACGACGGGACCTCCGTGGTCGTCGGGTACGGGTGCGCCTGCGCACCCTCACCAACAGATACGGTGGCGGGTTACACGACTCAGGCCGGCCAGCTCGGCGGGGACGGCGCGAATACCTCGATCACGCCACTCACCTCACGAACCTCGAACGTGGGCAACGGTTTCGGCGCTATGGGCAACTGATGGGTCAGCACGTGCCCGTCGGTGGCGAAGGACGTCGAATGGCACGGGCAGCGCAGCCGGTTGTCAGGTCCGTCGAACCAGAGCCGGCAGCCCTGATGCGTGCAGACGCCCGAGATGCCCTGCACATTCCCGTCGACCCGGCGCACGAATCCCACGACCGAGCCGAGGTCGAACGGATGCACCGCCCCCTCCGACACTTCGGAGCTGTCGGCGACCTTCTGCCATGTTCCCGCGGTCGGGACCAACTCCTGGCTCGCGGCGTCCTGCTTGTCAGACGCGCTGCGGCCCACCAACGCCCGGTCGACGGCCACCGCCGCGACGGCGGCACTGGCGGCCGCGGAGGTCCCGACGATCACCTGACGGCGGTTGGCGCGCAGCCGGCCGGGCTTCGGTGCCGCCGCTTCTTCGCCGTCGAACTGTGCGGCGAGCCTGCTCTGTAAATCGGCGAGGAATTCCGGACGCGGCTCGTCGGCGCCGGGCCGCGCCGCCTGCAGGTCGATCGCCGTCCGCATCTGCGCCGCATCGAAGTCGTCGGGCGTGAATCCCGACGGCTTGCGTCCGCGCAGCAGATCGTCGAGGTACCGGCGCAACCCCCGCGCGTTCATGGCTCGCCCTTCTCGTTGATCTGTGCCGCCAGCCGTAAGGCCCGGTGTTGCAACACCTTTGCGTTGGCGACGCTGACACCGAGCTCGGCTGCGGACTCCTTGATCGACCTGGTCTGGAGAAATCGCAGCTCCAGTATGCGTCGATAGTTGTCCGGCAGGGCGTCCAACACCGCGGCGACACGGTCCGGCGCGGTGCTGATGGACTCCTCGACTTCCGGTGGCGCCTCGATATCGAGGTCGATGCAGGTGATCTCCCGCCCCATCGTCTCGCGCCAGTGCGCGGCGAGCACCGTACGCGCGGTACTGCGCAGATAGGACCGCACCTCGGCGGCACTCGCCGTCAGCCGCAACGGTCGCAGCGCGGCGAGAAACACCTCGGCGGTGAGGTCCTCGGCGTCGGCCTGGTTGCCGACCCGCGCGTAGATCGTGCGGTACACCCACGTCGCGTTGTCCTGATAGACGGATTCCCAGTCGGGATACCGGGAATCCGACGAGACCACGCGCAGCGGGGGTCGGTGCACAGGGTCACGCTGTGCAGACACATTGGCCCCGTCTCATCGGTGCGGCCCGGCACACCCCGGGACCACTTCGACAAGTAGATAGCCGCCGGGGTTACACCGCGGGCAGTGGGCGCGAACGTGACCCGTGCTCACCAGGCATCACCCGCCGTCAGCCGCCGGGTCCAGCAGCCGGTCACCGAACAGGCTGCACAGCAGCAACGCGACCTCCACGTCGAGCCGGTCGTCCTCGATGGGCCGGCCCCGGCGTTCGATCGCCCGCTGTACCCGGTACTTCACCGAGTTGGTGTGCAGGTGCAGTTCTTCGGCCGCGGCCTTGTTGCTGCCGCCCGCCTTGAGGAAGGCCTGCAGTGTCTCACGCAGACGCTGGTCACTGTCTGTCGAACAGGCCAGTGGGCCAAGCACTTCCGTGGCCCACGCCGACAGCGCCTCGACATTGGACCCCAGCAGGGCCGCGAGCGCGATGCCGCGGTGGCCGAACGCCGTGAACCGGCGCCGCTGCGGACCCGACGCCACCGCGACGGCGCGGGCGTCCTCGGCCTGCCGGTGCGACAGCCGGAATCCGGCGACGCCCGACTGCGGAGTGCCGGCGGCCACGTATGGCCCGTCGGCCGGTACCAGGCTCCCGAGCCACGTCACCGCCTCCCCGATCACTGCCGCGGGCACCGCGACCCAGGCCCACGCCGTGGCCCGGTCGACCGAGATGAACAGCGGCGAGTCTGTCGCGCCGATCGATGCGGCGAACTGCTGGATCAGCCGCTCCATCTCGGCGAGCCGATCCTCCGAGTCGTCGCACCACAGCACCACCGCGAGATGGGTGCGCTGCAGCGGGTACCGGATCGCCACCGTCGCGACGTCGACATCGACGTCGCCGCCGGCCAGTAGATCGCGAATCTCTGTGATACGTACGCTGTTTCGGTTCTCCAGCCAGCTCTCCCGAGCGTGTTGGTACACCTCGACGACCTCTTGCGAGATCCGGTCGATGTAGTTGAACGAAATCGTCGACATCACGTCGAAGACGTCCAGTGCCAGCTGCGGTTCGAGGCCCGCGGCCCGGACCTCGTCCAGGACCTCTTTCAGTACCGCCTTGTGACCGAGCCGGTACGACCGTACCAGCACGTTGGCCGAGATGTCCCGCTGCGCCAGCCGGCGCGCGTGTTCGATCGCGGCCGCCGGGGCATGCAGGAGATCGATCGAGATACCGTGCCGGGCCGCGGCGAAGAACGCATCGACGTTGGCCGCCACCGAATCGGCCAGGATCAGCTGAAGTTGTTCCTCGCCGCGCAATTCGGCGATATCGGACACCAGCAGCTCCGAGATCGAGCGCGTGATGTCGGTGAGCCGAGCGTCCAATCGGGTGCCGATTTCGGCCACCGCGTGCGTCAGCGCGTCACCTGCGCCGGTGCGGTCTGCGCCACCGGCCACGTCAACTGCCTGTTTTCCCGGTCACTCCCAAACCGTAGTTCGTCGTCAGTCCGTTTGTCCCCGAAGGGCGACAGCTGCCGGATATTTCGCCGCGGTCGCGCGCAGCGGCCGCACAGCGTCAGGGCCGTCGGCATCCGTTCCCGGATACCGACGGCCCTGATGCTCAGTCGCGGTGCGCTCAGCCGACCTCGGCGGCCAGCTTGGCAACCACGCCACGCACGCTGTCGACCACCTCGGCCGCCTCGCGCGGGTGCTTGCCGTCGAACGCCGATGCCGGCAGGGACAGCTTGACGTCGACGACATCCGCGCCGGCGATGCCGAACGACTTGCGGCTCTCGTCGTGTGCCCACACCCCGCCGTACTGTCCGAGCGCGGTACCGATGACCGCCAGCGGCTTGCCGGAGACGGCGCCGGCGCCGTACGGGCGCGACAGCCAGTCGATCGCGTTCTTCAGGACGGCGGGAATGGTGCCGTTGTACTCCGGGGTCACGGCCAGGATCGCGTCCGCATCGCCCGCGATCTGGCGCAGCGCGACGACCGACTCGGAAACCGAGTCGTTGTCGATGTCTTCGTTGTAGAACGGCAGGTCGCCGAGGCCGTCCGCCACGCGTACCGTCACGCCTTCCGGAGCCGATTCCACTGCCACCTCGGCGAGCTGGCGGTTCAGCGAGGCCGAGCGGAGGCTGCCGACCAGGACCAGGACCTTGGTATCTGCCATTTTCTTTCCCCTAGCTTGTCTCTGTGGACGGTTCCCGCGAACCGATCCTCGCATGGGTCAACCGGACTACGGTCCGATTCATTCCGGCTGAGTTAAAGTTTTTTCATGAGCGACGGGGTGGCGCAACTGCGGCCCACGAACCTGCCCTTGGCGGGTCTGCCGATGAGTCCGGCTGCGCCGGTCGAACGCGGGGATGCAGCGCGCAACCGGCTCCTGCTTCTCGACGCGGCCCGCCGGCTCATCGCCGCGCGCGGCTCGGACGCCGTCACCATGGACGACATCGCGGCCGAGGCCGGCGTCGGCAAGGGCACCCTATTTCGCCGGTTCGGCAGCCGCGCCGGCCTCATGCTCGTGCTCCTCGACGAGGACGAACAGGTCGAGCAGAACGCGATGATGTTCGGCCCACCTCCGCTGGGTCCCGGCGCCCCGCCGCTGGAACGACTGCTCGCCTACGGTCGTGACCGGCTGCAGTTCGCCTGGCAGCACCGTGCCTTGCTCTCCGACGCCGGGCGTGATCCGCAGAGCCGCTTCGGGGCCGCGGCCGCCGTCCACCGCACCCACGTCCGGATGCTGCTGCACACCGCCGGCACCACGGGAGACCTGGACGCCCAGACCGATGCCCTGCTGGCCCTTCTCGACGCCGACTACATCAGCCATCAGCTCGACGATCTCGGCCACAGCCTGCAGGCACAGGGCGATGCGTGGGAAAGCGTGGCGCGCAAGCTTTGCGGGACCTGAGATGACGTGGGTACTGCACGTCGACCTCGACCAGTTCCTGGCTTCTGTCGAATTGCGCCGTCACCCCGAGCTGGTCGGCCTGCCCGTCATCGTCGGCGGCAGCGGCGACCCCACCGAACCACGCAAGGTGGTCACGTGCGCGTCCTATGAGGCACGGGAATTCGGCGTCCATGCCGGGATGCCGCTGCGCACCGCCGCCCGCAAATGCCCCGAGGCCGTCTTCCTGCCCTCGGATGCGCCCGCCTACGACGAGGCCTCCGAACAGGTCATGGGCCTGCTGCGCGACCTCGGACACCCGGTCGAGGTGTGGGGCTGGGACGAGGCGTATGTCGGTGCGGCCGTGGCTGATCCGTTCGAACTCGCCGAGAAGATTCGAACCGTGATCGCCGCCGAGACCGGCCTGTCGTGCAGTGTCGGCATCAGCGACAACAAGCAGCGGGCCAAGGTCGCCACCGGATTCGGCAAGCCGGCCGGGGTTTTCGCGCTCACGGCCGAGAACTGGATGGCCGTCATGGGCGACCGGCCGGTCGACGCGCTCTGGGGTGTGGGCCCCAAGACCGCGAAGAAGCTCGCCGAGCTGGATATCACCACAGTCGCAGAGCTGGCCCGCACCGACGCCGAGCTGCTCACCTCGACGTTCGGACCGACCACCGGCCTGTGGATTCTGTTGCTCGCCAAGGGCGGCGGCGACAGCAACGTGACGGCCGAACCGTGGGTGCCGCGCTCGCGCAGCCACGTGGTGACGTTCCCGCAGGACCTCACCGACATCGCCGAGATGGACGCCGCGGTCCGTGATCTGGCCCGCCAGACCCTGGACGAGATCGTCGAGCAGGGCCGCATCGTCACCCGGGTCGCCGTGACCCTGCGGACCAAAACGTTCTTCACCCGCACCAAGATCCGCAAGCTACCGGTGGCCGGTACCGATCTGGAGACGATCACGCGGACCGCGATCGACCTGCTGCACGACTTCGAACTGGACCGGCCGGTGCGACTGCTCGGAGTACGGCTGGAACTGGAGATGCCACGGTAGTGCTGACCACCATCGCCATCCGGGGCTACCGGTCGCTGCGCGAGATCGTCCTGCCGCTGTCGGAGCTGACCGTGGTGACCGGAGCCAACGGCACCGGCAAGTCCTCGGTGTACCGGGCGCTGGGGCTGCTGGCCGACTGCGGACGCGGCGAGGTGATCGGATCCCTGGCCCGCGAGGGCGGGTTGCAGTCGGTGCTGTGGGCCGGCCCGGAAAACACCAGCGGCGCGCGGCGCACCGGCACCACCGAGGGCACCAGCAGGACCCGGCCGGTGTCACTCGAACTCGGCTTCGCGGCAACCGATTTCGGCTATTTCATCGACCTCGGGCTGCCACAGGACCCGGGCCATAACTCGATGTTCGGGCAGGACCCCGAGATCAAACGCGAGACGGTCTTCGCCGGGCGCTCTCCCCGGCCCAGCGGCGCGCTGGTCCGTCGCACCCGGACGTATGCCGAGGTGGCCTCCGACTCGGGCCGCGGCTTCGACGAGCTGACGCGCGCCCTGCCCAGCTACCGCAGCGTCCTGGCCGAATACGCGAATCCCGAGGCGCTGCCCGAGCTCGCCGCGGTACGGGATCGGTTGCGCGACTGGCGTTTCTACGACGGCTTCCGCGTCGACCGGGACGCGCCGGCCCGCCGGCGCCAGGTCGGCACCCGGACACCGGTGCTGAGCAACGACGGCAACGACCTGGCCGCCGCCGTGCAGACGATCCTCGAAGCCGGGTTCGACGACCTGCCACGGGCGGTCGGCGATGCGTTCGACGGCGCCGAGATATCGGTGAGCTCCGACGGCGGGTTGTTCGAGCTGCAGCTGCACCAACGCGGCATGCTCCGTCCGCTACGCTCGGCCGAATTGTCCGACGGCACACTGCGGTTCCTGCTCTGGGGCGCCGCCCTCCTGTCACCGCAGCCGCCGGCGCTCATGGTGCTCAACGAGCCGGAGACATCCCTGCACCCCGACCTGGTGGGCCCACTGGCGGACATGATCGCCGCCGCCGCACGCAAGACGCAGGTCGTCGTCGTCACCCACTCGGCACGGCTGCGCGAGCGGCTGGCCGCGTGCGACGCGAGCGAGGTCGAGCTGATCAAGCAGTGGGGCGAAACCCAGATCGACGGCCAGACCATGCTCACGGCGCCGCCATGGGACTGGGGAAAGCGCTGAGGCTCAGCGGTTTTGGATTCAGCGCCGCTTCGGCCGCAAAGCGCGGGTGAACAATACGTTCACCTGCCGCATCGACACGCTGTAGGGCCACCAGGCCAGGCGCTTGAACAGATACAGCGCCCGGATGTCGGGCGACGTGTAGATCATGAACCGGTTCTTGGCCACCCCGGACAGCAGCTTGTCGGCGGCCTGCTCGGGCGAGACGGCGTGTCCGGCGAACCTGGCCACCCAGCGCTGCACCTGCGGATCGTCGCGGTCCACACCCGCGATCTGAACCGTCTGCACCAGAGGCGTTTTCACCGCGCCGGGCACCACGACCGACACCCCGATGCGGTGGCGGGCCAGGTCGAAGCGCAGCACCTCGCTGACCCCGCGCAGGCCGTACTTGCTGGCGCTGTACGCGGCGTGCCACGGCAGCGCGACGATGCCCGCCGCCGACGAGACATTGGCCAGCCGCCCGCCGCGGCCGGCGGCCACCATGGGCGGCACCATCGTCTCGATGACGTGGATGGGCCCCATGAGGTTGACGTCGACCATCGAGCGCCAGTGCTGATGGGTCAGGGTGCTGACGGTGCCCCAGGCCGAGATTCCGGCGATGTTGAGCACCACGTCCATGGGCTCGTGCCGGCTGTGGATGTCCGCGGCGAAGGCCGCCACGGCGTCGTAGTCGGAGATGTCCAGCGCGCGGTGTTCGGCCACCTCCCCGCCGAGTGCCCGCGCGTCGGCGACCGTCTGTTCCAGCCCGGTGGCGTCACGGTCGGTCAGATAGAGGACCGCGCCCTGCTGGGCCAGCTTGAGCGCCGTCGCCCGGCCGATACCGCTGGCCGCCCCCGTCACGAAACACCGCTTGCCTGCGTAGCCGCTCCACCGCGTCATGGCCCGACCCTACACAGGCAGGTCGCCGCCACCCCATAACGCGGTGAGCCACAGTCGTTCCACGATGTCCAGCGCGCGTTGCGGGTCGCCGCCGCGCCCGATGTAGGCGCTGTCGCGCGACAGCGTGTAGGCCGTCGTCGATACCAACGTGCGAACCAATGCCGGCAGGTCGTCGGAGATCGGGCGCCGGCCGGCGTCCTGTTCCACGAGCCCGACGATCTTGTCGATCACACCGTCCTCGAAGTCGGCCATCAGGTCACGGATCTCGGCGTCCGTGTTCTGCGCGATGGTGCACGCCGCCATGATCGGATCGTTGATGGCGAAGACGGCGGCCGCGCTGCCGACCATCCGCTTCGCGAAGGACGCCGGCGACTCGTCGGGCTCGCGCGGCGCGAAGTTGTGGGTGAGCGTGTCGAGCTCCTCCATCGCCTCGGACACGATCCGGGCCAGGACGGAGTACTTGGAGTCGAAGTAGAAGTAGAAACCCGACCGCGCGACGCCGGCGCGCGCACTGATGGTGCTGACGGACAGGTCGGCGAAGGGCCGCTCCTCCAGCAGCTCGCGGACTGCGTTGACGATGGCGTCGCGTTGCCTGTCGCCTCGACTGCGGCCCTTGTCGGCCGTCTCGACTTCAGCGCTCATGGCGCTCACGATGTCATCGCCGACACACCAATTCAAAACTTGACACGCGTCAAGTATGGCAGCGAAGATGGCGATAGGTGGTGACTTTCACCACAAACATGTGTCAAGAGCAGACAGGAAACCCTGGATGGCGACTATCAGCACCCCGAACTACCTGCTCGACCAGGCCATGCGGCGACTCAAGCCGACGCCGGTCACGGTGCCGGGGATGGGGATCATCGAGCAGCGTCTGCTGGCCACCGAGTGGGAGCAGTTCGCTCTCGCCCAGCCCCCGGCCGGCAGCGACCTCAAGCCGATCATGGGCGACTCGGGACTGCCGATCATCGGCCACCTGATCGAGGTGTTCCGGGGCGGTCCCGACTACGTCTTGTCGCTCTACCGCAAGCACGGGCCGCTGTACTACGCGCAGACGCCCGCGCTGCCGGCCGTGATGGCGCTGGGACCGGACGCGACGCAGGCCGTGTTCTCGAACCGCAACAAGGACTTCTCGCAGCGCGCCTGGGATCCGGTGATCGGGCCGTTCTTCGAGGGCGGCCTCATGCTGCTCGATTTCGATGAGCACATGTTCCACCGCCGGATCATGCAGGAGGCGTTCACCCGTTCGCGGCTGACGGGCTACGTGTCCCACATCGATTCCGTGGCGACCAAGGTGCTGGCCAACGACTGGGTGGCCAACGATCCCCGATTCCTGTTCCATCCGGCGGTCAAGGAGCTGACGCTCGACATCGCGTCCGAGGTGTTCATGGGACACCCCGCGGGAACCGACCACAAGCTCGTCACCACCATCAACCAGGCCTTCACCACCACGACCCGGGCCGGCAACGCGATCATCCGGAAACCGGTGCGCCCCTTCGCCTGGTGGCGCGGCGTCCAGGCCCGCAAGACGCTCGAGGACTACTTCTCCGGCTCCATCGCCGAGAAGCGCCGCTCCGAGGGCACCGACATGTTCAGCGTGCTCTGTCACGCGCAGGACGAAGACGGGCAGACCTTCACCGACGACCAGATCGTCGCGCACATGATCTTCCTGATGATGGCCGCGCACGACACCACGACGTCGACTCTGACGACCATGGCCTACCACCTCGCCGCCAACCCGCAGTGGCAGGACAAACTGCGCGAGGAGTCGGAGCGCATCGGTGACGCGCCGCTGGACATCGAGGCACTGGAGAAGCTGGAAACCTACGACCTGGTGATCAACGAGTCGCTGCGGTTGCAGACGCCGCTGGGCTTCAACTTCCGCCGCGCGGTCCGGGACACCGAACTGCTGGGCTACTACATCCCGGCCGGAACCGACGTCGTCACGTGGCCCGGTATGAACCACCGCCTGTCCGAACTGTGGACCGACCCCATGCGGTTCGATCCCGAACGGTTCGCCGAGCCGCGCAGCGAGCACAAGGCGCATCGCTACGCCTTCGCACCGTTCGGTGGTGGTGCGCACAAGTGCATCGGCATGGTCTTCGGGCAGTTGGAGATCAAGACCGTGATGCACCGGCTGCTGCGCCAGTACCGCTTGGAGCTGACCCACCCCGGCTACGAGCCCTGGTACGACTACGGCGGCATGGCCGTACCGGTCGACGGCATGCCGATCGTGTTGCGCCCCATTCGCTGACCACGCGGGACGCGTGCCGGTCTAGGCGTGCAGCCGGTTCGCGCACGCGATCATCGCCCGCAACGCGGACTGGACCGGGTCGCGGGCCCAGCCCATGGCCCACTCCGCACGCACGCCGTCGCTGCCGTGGATGAAGGTCGCGATGCCGCCGCCGACGGCGGGCAGTTGATGGAACTTGATCATCTCGACGGCCATGCCGCGCTCGTGCAGCATCGCGGTCAGCGCGGCGACAGGGCCGGTCGCGGTGGCCGTCGAGGTCGCGATGCGGTCGCCGACGGCGATGCTGGCGCGGTACCGGCGCGGGGCGGTGATACCGCGGCGACGGTCGTCGTCGCCCGCGGTGTCCCAACTGCCCAGACGGACCGGGCCACCTTGGTGACCGTAGTGGTCGACGAAGGTGTCGTGACACATGGTTTCGGCGTGTTCGCGCAGGTCACGGGGCACCGGGCGGTCAAACAGATCCGCGAAACGCGACGTGGTGGAGATGGCGGTGGAGGTGAACATGCGTCGGTCTTTTCTGCTCGAAAGAAGTGACCGACAGGTAGTAGCGTCCGACCCACAGCGAGGGGTCGGTCAGGATCAGACCCCGCTGTGGGTACTGGCTACTACGAGCATGTGAAGCATGGTCGCCGAGGTTAGTCCGCGACCGCGCCTCGGGTCAAGACGATTTCACCGCCGGGTTGAGCAGCCACAGGAACGGCCGGTGGCTGAGGCGCCCGTCGCGGTGCAGCGGCATGCTGTCCCGCGCCGCGGCATACCAGGCGGCACGGCTGACACCGGTGAAGTCCAGTTGCCGGCCGCACCGGCCGGCGAGCGCGTGCAGCAGCAGCATCCCGGTGCGTCCGTTGCCTTCCCGGAACGGGTGAATCTGGTTGTACCGGGCGTAGATCCGGGACAGTTCCCACGCCAGCCTCGGGTTGCCGAACTCGGCGCCGACGTCCGCCAATGCCGTTGCCGCGAGCTCGATTTCGGCCAACCCGGCGGCGACGTCGACCTGCCAGGTGAACGCCGAGTCACCGCGGCGGATGTCGACGGTGCGCAGCTCCCCCGCCCACTCGTACACGTCACCGAACAGCTCGCGGTGCATGGCTCGGACGTCGATCTCCGTCTCGGTCGCCGATTGCCGACAGTGCCACAGCACCATACGGCCCGCCGTCACCTGGAATTCCACGGCTGCCAGGTCCGGTCCGTGTTGAATGCCGAAGTTGTTGCGCAGCACCGATGTTCCGGGGATCAGGTACGGCGCCCGGCGCCGGAGGAACCGGCGCCGCTTTTCGAGCGTCGGCGGATACTGCGCACGGCACCGTGCCAGGTAATCGTCGAACTCGACGGCACCGGAAGCCAGCGCACCCAACTCGACGATGTGGGCGGGCTGGGGTTCCCAGCCTTCGATGCGCTGGGCGGCCAGGGTCTGCTGCACCGCGTGGTGGGCCAGCAAGCTCGTCTCCATCAGCGGAACGCCGATGTCGAGGCGAGGTACGTCAGCTTGCGGCTGATGCCGGCCACCTCACGGGCGACGCTGCGCAGCATGGCCCGCTCCTGTGGCGGAAGTTCGGACAGCACCACCTGATCGCCACCCGCACGGGACGTCCACCGGAATCTCACCATGGCGGCGAAGCAGTCCTGCAGCACCGAAACATCTTCGGCATCAAGCACATTCGCCGCCTGCGCCGCATCGAGCCGGCTCGGCGTCGACAGCGCGGTGGCACCTGCCGACACCCCGGCCCACCGCGCGATCTTCACCAGCGGATCGACGACCGTCGGCTTCAGGTCGACGGTGTCGGACTGACTGGCCAGCATGCGCAGCCGGGACGGAAACGACGCGCGGAACGTCGTGGCGTCCTGCAGCAGGTACTGACGGGCCGGATAGTGGTCGACGGCGGCGCGCACCACCTGCGCGCGCAGGAGGTCCTCGGTCACCCCGTCGTCGGCTCCATGGACGGCACGGGAGTCGGCCAGTACTCCGGTCATCACCACGCCGCGGTCCTCCCGCGGGTCGGACGTCCAGTGCGCGATGCCGTCGGACCAGGCGTCCGCCGTCCGGCAGAACCGCGGCCGGCTGGCCAGCACCCCGTTGGCGTCGGCGCGCACCCCGCACCGCTCCAGCACAGCATGCACCTGCGCTGCCGCTGCCAGCGCGTCGTCGCGCGCGGCATCGTCCGCCAGCACGACCAGGGTCTCGACGTCGGATCCGGCCATTGCCTCGCCCCGCGCGAAGCTGCCGGAGACGAACCACGAGCAGGACGGTCCGGGCGTCAGCCGGACAGCCGCG
Organism: Mycobacterium sp. SM3041; assembly: GCF_039668335.1. NCBI lineage: Bacteria > Bacillati > Actinomycetota > Actinomycetes > Mycobacteriales > Mycobacteriaceae > Mycobacterium > Mycobacterium sp. SM3041. The sequence continues at coordinate 208,816 of NZ_JAYXBQ010000076.1, forward strand.
GCAACGCCGGACCGGAGCACCTGCGACCATGCGGCCGCGATCCCAGCGGCCGGCGCAGATGCGCGCGCAGCGGCCCGCACCGCTTGCAGGCCCAGTTCGATTCCCGACCGCAGCGCGTCCTCGCCGCCGGCCGCGTGGATCGCGGCGAGGGCGGCGTCGACACCGAGATCAGCCGAGGACATGCCATGTTTCTATCGGACGACAGTTACCTCCGCGTTTCGTGCACGCTTTTCCGCGGTCAACGCGGATTTTCGTGCACAAATCGCGAGGTTGTAGGGTTTGCCGCGATGAGCTGGCAGCATGCGTCACTTCTGCTCGTCGCCGGTGTCATAGGCGGCCTGACCGGGAGTATCGCCGGGCTGGCGTCCGTCGCGACGTACCCGGCCCTGCTGATGGCCGGGCTGCCGCCGGTGGCGGCGAACGTGACCAACACCGTCGCGTTGACCTTCAACACCATCGGATCGGTGTGGGGTTCGCTTCCCGAACTCGAGGGCATGGGTCCATGGTTGCGCCGGATGCTGCCGGCCGCCGCCCTCGGCGGCGCGGTCGGGGCCGCACTGCTGCTGGCGCTTCCCGCCGAAGGATTCGAGGTGGTGGTCCCGATACTGCTCGGGCTGTCCTCGGTCACCATCGCCATCCCCCAACGCCGCGGCGCGGACGACGAGCCCGGCCGCTGGCGTTCGATGCTCATCACCGCCGCGATCTTCGCAATCTGCTTGTACGGCGGCTATTTCGGCGCTGCCGCCGGCGTGGTACTGCTCGCACTGCTGCTGCACAGCGGCAGCGAGTCGATGGCCCACGCCAACGCCGCGAAGAACGTCATCCTCGGTGTGGCCAATGGTGTTGCCGCCGTGGGCTTCATCGCGCTGGCGCCGGTGAACTGGATTGCCGTGGTGCCACTGGGCATCGGGTGCCTGGTGGGTTCGCGACTCGGTCCTGTCGTCGTCCGCCACGCACCGGCGACGCCGCTGCGGCTGGCCATCGCGCTGGCCGGCCTGGCGCTGGCCGTCAAGCTGGGCTACGACGCCTACCGGTAGGCGAACGGGTTGTCGCCCTTGGCAACCCGGACACCCAGGTGAATCAGCTCGGTGGCCGAGGCATGCAGCTTCTCCCCCGCCTTGCGGTCGGCCAGGCCCGCCAGGAACCGCGACCAGGTGCCCTCGATCACGATGCCCAATTTGAAGCACGCCATCGCGATGTACCAGTCCAGGTGCTCGGTGCGGCGGCCGCCCGCGGCGAGGTAGGCGTCCAGCAGTTCGTCCCGACCGGCCAGGCCACCGGCCTCCGCCAGCGCGGCGCCGACGACGATGGCATTGGGCGCGGTCGGCCAGCACACCAGCATCCAGCCCAGATCCAGCAGCGGATCGCCGACGGTGCACATCTCCCAGTCGACGAACGCCGCGAGCTCCGGCCGGTCGTGGCGCAGCATGACGTTGTTGAGGTGACAGTCGCCGTGCATGATGCCGGGCTCGCCATCGGGTGGCCGGTTGTCGGTCAGCCAGGTCGCCAGCTGCTCGACACCGTCGAGCGATTCGGGGTCGTAGTGCTCGTGGCGGTAGCTCTGCAACAACCCGACGAACTGCGGAACCTGCCGCGCCACAAACGATCCCGGCTTGCGGATGGCCGCCAGCGGGCTGCCGTCCCAGGCGACATTGCCCAGCTGTGCCAGGCTTCCCGCGTACGACAGGCCGACGTCGTGTCGCAGACCGGCGTCGGCGGCGTAGGCCGGCGAGAGTTCCTCGCCGGGGTTGAAGCCGTCGACCTCGGCCATCAGATAGAAGACGACACCCAGCACCGACGGATCCTCGCAACCGGCGATGAAAGCGGGATGCGGCACCGCGGTTCCGGCCAAGGTCCGCAGTACGGCGATCTCGCGCAGCATGGTCTTGTCACTGGTCGGCCGCGGATGCAGGGGCGGGCGGCGCAATACCACGGGGCGACCGTCGATGTGCAGTCGCACCACGATGTTCTGAGTGCCGCCGGTCAGTGGCTCGACGGCGGTGACGTGCTCACCCAGCCCCTCGGCGCGGATCCAGTTCTGGACGATGTCTCGGTCACGGTCGGTCAGAGTCGGCTGCATGATGCAGTGATTCTGGCCCGGGATCGGCCGAACGGGCAGCCAATTCTTACGATCCGTTTTCATTTGGCGTCGGCGCAGCGGCTGCGCCGTACTGTGAATGTGTGGCACTTCGACTGGACCCGCACCGATCGCTGGCCGGACTGGCGGCCGCGGCCGTGGCGCTCGGTGTCGCGGCGCTCCTGACGATTCCGCTTGGGCCACATGCCGATTCCCGCACCGCCGTCGGGTCGGTGGTGATCGACCTGACCCCGGGACCACTCAAAGAGTGGGCGATCCAGACCTTCGGCACCAACGACAAGCTGTTCCTGACCGTGGCCGTGCTCGTGGCCATCGCGCTGATCGCCATGGTGACAGCACAATTCGAGGACCGGAAGCTCGGCAGCATCGCCCTGGCGCTGGCGGGCGTGCTGGGCGCCGCCGCGGTGCTCTCCCGCACCGGTGCCAGACCGCTCGACGTCGCCCCGTCGCTCGTCGGCGCGGCCGCGGGCATCGCGGTACTGCGACTGCTGGTCTCCGATCGCCTCGGTTCCGCGGCCCCGGCCCCGGCCCCGGAATCGGAGGCGGATACAGATACCGATCCCGGCCGCCGCCGGTCGCTGGCGGCGCTGGGCTTCCTGGCCGCCGGCACGCTGGCCGGGGTCATCGGGACAGTGCTGGGCCGCGCCGCGTCGTCGGTTGCGGGTGACCGCAGCGCCTACACGCCGCCGGCAGCCAAGCTTCCCGGACCGCCGATACCGCCCGACGTGCAACCCGGCGGGGTGGACCTGCCCCCGTTCATCACGCCGAACGCCGACTTCTACCGCATCGACACGGCACTGTCCGTCCCGCAGGTACAGCGGCAGGACTGGCGGCTGCGGATCCACGGGATGGTCGATCGCGAAGTCACCTTCCGATTCGATGAACTGGCGCAGTTCGAGGCGATCGACAAGGTGGTCACGCTCACCTGCGTGTCAAACCCGGTAGGCGGCAACCTGATATCGAACGCCACCTGGACCGGCTACCGCGTGCGCGACCTGCTGGCGCGGGCCGGTGTCCACGCGGACGCCGACATGGTGCTGTCCAAGTCCATCGACGGGTTCACCGCGGGGACGCCCGTCGAGGCACTGACCGACAACCGCGACGCGTTGGTCGCCGTCGCCATGAACGGCGAGCCGCTGCCGACAGAGCACGGCTACCCGGCGCGGCTGGTGGTTCCCGGTCTGTACGGCTATGTCTCGGCGACGAAATGGGTCGTCGACCTCGAACTCACCAGATTCGACCGGGCCCAGGCTTATTGGACGAAGTTGGGGTGGTCCGCGCACGGGCCCATCAAGACCGAGTCACGCATCGACGTGCCGCGCGCCGGGTCCGCGGTGCCGATGGGTACCGCGACGTTCGGCGGCGTCGCGTGGGCGCAGAACCGCGGGGTGCGTGCCGTGGAGGTCCGCATCGACGACGGCCCGTGGCGACCGGCGACGCTGGGCGCCGCGTACTCCAACGACACCTGGCGGCTGTGGAGCTACACGTGGCAGGCAGACCAGCCCGGGCGCCACACCATCACCGTGCGTGCCACCGACAACACCGGCGCGCTGCAGACGTCTGAGGTCGCCGGCGCGGTCCCCGACGGCGCGACGGGCTGGCACTCGGTGCCCTTCACCGTCGCCTGACCGTTGTCCGAAATATTCAGTTGGCGAGCGGGATCCGCATCATTACGGTGACCGGATGACCGAACCCGCCCAACAATGGCGCGCCGGCCTGCGGGCCCGGCTGGTCGCGGCACGCAAGGCGAAGGACACCGCCTCGACCGCGGCGCTCCGCAGCGCTCTCAGCGCCATCGACAACGCCGAGACCCCGGACGTGCCGTTGCCACGCGCCGGCGCGATCGCCGACAGCGCCCACGGTCTCGGCGCCGCGGAGGTCGCCCGCCGGCGCCTCACCGATGGCCAGATTCGGGAGCTGATCGAAACCGAGGTAGACGAGCGCCGCGCCGCGGCTGAACAGCTGCGGTCGGTCGGCCACGACGACCGTGCCGCGCAAGTCGAGGCCGAGGCCGACGTACTGCGTGAGCTCCTCGGCGCCGACTGAACACCATTGTCGGTACCCCGTGCCAAGCTGGGGTCGTGCTCCTCTCCGACGTCGCGACGGCCTCAGCCGAGGTCGGTGCGGTGTCGGCCCGGTCCGCGAAGATCAGCCGCATCGCCGCCCTCCTCGGCGGCGCGGCCGATGATCCGGCGACCGTCGCCATCGTCGTGCATTGGCTCTCCGGCGAGCTGCCGCAACGGCAGATCGGGGTCGGCTGGGCGGCGCTGCGCTCGCTGCCACCGCCGAGCGACAGCGACGCGACGCTGACGGTCACGGAGGTCGACGCCGCACTCACGGCCATCAAGGCGGTGGCCGGTCCCGGCTCGGGTGCCGCCCGCACCGCGCTGCTGCACGGCTTGTTCGGGGCAGCCACCGCGGTCGAGCAGACCTTTCTGCGCGGGCTGCTCAGCGGCGGGCTGCGCCAGGGCGCGTTGGCCGGGGTGATGGCCGACGCCGTCGCGAAGGCCGCGGGCATCGCCGCTGCCGACGTGCGCCGCGCCGCGATGCTCAGCGGCGACCTGGCCGCGGTCGCGGCGGCCGTGTTGTCCGACGGCGCCGCCGGCCTGCAGCGATTCACCCTCACGGTGGGCCGCCCGGTCGGTCCCATGCTGGCGCAGACGGCCACCGATGTCCGCGACGCCCTCGAAAAGCTCGGTGGCGCGGCCATATTCGAGACGAAACTCGACGGCGTCCGGCTGCAGATTCACCGGTCCGGCACCGAGGTGTCGGTGTACACCCGCAGCCTCGACGACATCACGGCCCGGGTGCCCGACGTGGTGCGCGCGGTGCTGGCCCTGCCGGTGACCGACCTGATCGCGGATGCCGAGGCCATCGCCATGCGGCCCGACGGCCGCCCACACCGGTTCCAGGTGACGTCCTCCCGCATCGGCAAACGTTCCGATGATGGCGCGCAACCGCTTTCGGTGTACTTCTTCGACATCCTGCACCGCGACGGCACCGACCTGCTGGACCAGCCTGCCGAGCAGCGCCGCCAAGCGCTCGACGACGTCGTCCCCGAGCCGCTCCGGGTGCGGCGCTGCGTCACCTCCGATTCGGTTGTCGCCCAGCAGTTCCTCGACGACACCCTGGCCGCCGGCCACGAAGGCGTGATGGCCAAGCACCCGGCGTCGCCGTACGAGGCGGGCCGGCGCGGCGCCGGCTGGCTGAAGGTCAAGCCGGTCCACACGCTGGATCTGGTGGTGCTCGCGGTCGAGTGGGGTTCCGGACGGCGCACCGGCAAGTTGTCGAACATCCATCTGGGAGCGCGGGATCCGGCCACCGGTGGCTACGTCATGCTGGGCAAGACGTTCAAGGGCATGACCGACGCCATGCTGGACTGGCAGACCGCGCGGTTCACCGAACTGGCCGATGGCCCGATGGACGGTTACGTCGTGCGACTGCGGCCGGAGCAGGTCGTCGAGATCGCGTTCGACGGCGTGCAGGGTTCGAGCCGCTACCCCGGCAAGATTGCGCTGCGCTTCGCCCGCGTGCTGCGCTACCGCGACGACAAGCGGCCCGAGGAGGCCGACACGATCGACACCGTGCGGTCGCTGTACGAACGCTGAGGGTTACCCCGCGATCCGCAGCCACCGATGACAGGATGTGGGGCATGTCACCAACCACCGCGCACCCCGACGAGTCCGTCGGTGACGTCACCTACGTGCGTACCGACCCGGAACTGCCGCCGGTCGCGATCATCGACCGCTCGCCCATCACCGCCCGGCACCGGGTGATCTTCGGCGTCATCGCGCTGCTCGCCGCGGTGGCGTGGGCCGTCATCGCCTTCGCCCGTGGCGAGACGGTCAACGCGGTGTGGTTCGTCATCGCCGCGATCTGTACCTACGTCATCGGATACCGGTTCTACGCGCGGCTGATCGAGATGAAGATCGTCAAACCCCGTGACGATCACGCCACCCCGGCCGAGCTTCTCGAGAACGACACCGACTACATGCCGACCGACCGCCGGGTGCTGTTCGGTCACCATTTCGCGGCCATCGCGGGCGCCGGCCCACTGGTCGGCCCGGTGCTGGCCATGCAGATGGGCTACCTGCCGGGGACCATCTGGATCATCGTCGGCGCTGTCGTCGCCGGTTGCGTGCAGGACTACCTGGTGCTGGTGATCTCGACGCGGCGGCGTGGCCGGTCCCTGGGCCAGATGGCGCGTGACGAACTCGGCCCCATCGGCGGCATCGCCGCGATCGTCGCGGTGCTGGTGATCATGGTGATCCTGTTGGCGGTCCTGGCCCTCGTCGTGGTCAACGCGCTCGCGGAGAGCCCGTGGGGCGTGTTCTCCATCGCGATGACCATTCCGATCGCGATCTTCATGGGGCTGTACCTGCGGTACCTGAGGCCCGGCCGGGTGTCCGAGGTGACGCTCATCGGCGTCGCGCTGCTGCTGCTCGCGGTGGTCTCCGGCGGCTGGGTCGCCGAAACATCCTGGGGTGCAGACTGGTTCACGCTGTCGAAGGTGACGCTGTCGTGGTGCATCATCATCTACGGCCTGGCCGCCTCGGTGCTGCCGGTGTGGCTGCTGCTGGCGCCGCGCGACTACCTGTCGACGTTCATGAAGGTCGGCACCATCTCGCTGCTGGCCGTCGGCATCCTCATCGCCCACCCGGTCATGTCGGCACCGGCGGTGTCGCAGTTCGCCACCCGGGCCGACGGTCCGGTGTTCGCCGGCGCGCTGTTCCCGTTCCTGTTCATCACCATCGCGTGTGGCGCGCTGTCGGGATTCCACTCCCTGATCTCCTCGGGCACGACGCCGAAGCTGCTGGAAAAGGAAGGGCAGACGCGGCTCATCGGCTACGGCGGCATGCTGACCGAGTCGTTCGTCGCGATCATGGCGCTCATCACCGCGGCGATCCTCAACCAGCACCTGTACTTCGTCATCAACTCCCCTGGTGCGGCGACCGGGACCAGCGCGGCCACGGCCGCGACGTATGCCAACGGGCTGGGGCTGTCGGGCGATCCGATCACCGCGCAGCAGATCACCGCCGCGGCCACCGATGTCGGTGAGCACTCGGTCGTCTCGCGTACCGGCGGCGCGCCGACGCTCGCGCTCGGCATGTCCGAAGTACTGCACCAGGTGTTCGGCGGGTCGAGCATGAAGGCCTTCTGGTACCACTTCGCGATCATGTTCGAGGCGCTGTTCATCCTCACCACCGTCGACGCGGGCACCCGCGTCGCGCGCTTCATGCTGTCCGATGCCCTCGGCAATCTCGGCGGGCCGCTGCGGAAGCTGCGCGATCCCAGCTGGCGCATCGGCGCGTGGACCTGCAGCCTGCTGGTCGTCGCGGGCTGGGGCAGCATCCTGCTGATGGGCGTCACGGATCCGCTGGGCGGCATCAACACGCTGTTCCCGTTGTTCGGTATCGCCAACCAGCTGCTCGCGGCCATCGCGCTGACGGTCGTCACCGTCGTGGTGATCAAGAAGGGGCTGCTGAAATGGGCCTGGATTCCCGGGCTGCCGCTGTTCTGGGACGCCCTGGTGACGCTCACCGCGTCCTGGCAGAAGATCTTCTCCCACGACCCCAAAATCGGTTACTGGCAACAGCATTCGCAGTACCTGGCGGCCAAGGCGGCCGGCAGGACGAGCTTCGGCTCCGCGAAGAACCCCGACCAGATCGACGCGGTCATCCGCAACACCTTCATCCAGGGCACGCTGTCCATCGTGTTCGCGCTGCTGGTGGTGGTCGTCGTGGTCGTCGGCATCGTCGTCGCCCTGCAAGCCATCCGCGGCGGCGGCCGGCCACTCACCGACGACGAGCCGGTGCCGTCACGGCGGTTCGCCCCGCGCGGCCTCTTCGCGACCGACGTCGAGAAGGAGGTGCAGAAGCAATGGGACGCGCTGCCGAGCTCGCCCGCCAGGCCCGTTGGTACTGGTCATCATTGATGGGCGACAACCACTACGCGCGGTACCTGGAGCACCGCCGCCGCACACATCCGGGCGAGCCGGTGCTGTCCGAGCGCGAGTACTGGAAGGCGCGGCACCGCGCCGCGGACCGCAATCCACAGGGCCGCTGCTGCTGATCGAGCCCGCCGGGTGAACAGCTGATCGTCAGACCGGTGCGCAATGACCGTCTGCACAACCGCCCGCACAGTGGACGCACACCGCTGTCGGCACCTCACAGGGTGGTACCAAAAGAGACGATCCTCACTCCGTGGTACTAAATGAGTGTATGGACAGATGTCCAGTTGTTGCCCCACCAGCCTTAGGAGAAACGTGCTGTTCACGGTTTCCGACGTCACCGACGCCGTCGCTGCAGCCATCCCGGACCGCACCCTGATCATTCAGGGCGATCGCCGCTTCACCTATGCCGAGGTTGTCACCCGCGCCAACCGGCTCGCCGCCTACCTGCACGCGCAGGGCCTGGGGGTGCACACCGAGCGCGCTCAGCTGGCCGGCCACGAAGTCGGCCAGGACCTGGTGGGCATCTATGCGTACAACGGCCCCGAGTTCGTCGAATCCCTGCTCGGTGCGTTCCGGGCCCGGGTGGCGCCGTTCAACGTCAACTACCGCTACGTCAAGGCCGAGCTGCAGTACCTGTTGAACGACGCGGGTGCCTCGGCCCTGATCTACCACGCCGCATTCGCGCCGACGCTGGCCGAGGTACTGCCGGAGCTGCCGAACCTCAAGGTGCTGATCCAGATCGCCGACGGTTCGGGCAACGACCTGCTGCCCGGTGCCGTCGACTACGAGACCATCGTGAACACCGACGTCCCGCCGCCGCCGGTGACGCCGTCGCCCGACGACCTCTACGTGCTGTACACCGGTGGCACCACCGGTATGCCCAAGGGCGTGCTGTGGCGCCAGCACGACATCTTCATGGCCTCGTTCGGCGGCCGCAACGCGATGACGGGCGAGCCGGCGCACTCGGTCCAGGAGATCGTCGACCGGGCCGCGGCGGCCGCCGAGATGCGGATGATGATCCTGCCGCCGCTCATGCACGGCGCCGCGCAGTGGGGCGTGATGACGGGCATCAACAACGGCCAGACCATCGTGTTCGCCAAGGAGGTCGAGGGCTTCAACGCCAAGGAGATCGTCGAGACCATCGCCCGCGAGAAGATCGCGATCGCGACGGTCGTCGGTGACGCCATGGCCCGGCCTCTGGTCACCGCCATCGAAGAAGCCATCGCCGACGGCACCCACGACCCGACGTCGCTGGTCGTCGTCGCCAACGGCGGCGCCCTGTTCACACCGGCCGTCAAGGGCCGGCTCGTCGCCGCACTGCCGAACGCCATGGTGATCGACGGCGTCGGTTCGTCGGAAACCGGCGCGCAGATGTCGCACGTGTCGACCAAGGCCAACGTGTCCAGCGGCACCTTCACCGCCGGTCCGGCCACCCGGATCGTCTCGGAGGACTTCACCTCGCTGCTGGCCCCCGGCCACGAGGGCAACGGCTGGCTGGCGCAGGAGGGCTACGTGCCGCTCGGCTACAAGGGCGACGCCGCCAAGACGGCCAAGACCTTCCCGGTGATCGACGGCATCCGGTACGCGGTGCCGGGCGACCGCGCCCGGCTGCTCGAGGGCGGCACCGTCGAACTGCTCGGCCGCGACTCGGTGACCATCAACTCCGGCGGCGAGAAGATCTTCGCCGAAGAAGTCGAGTCCGCCATCGCCTCGCACCCGTCCGTGGTCGACGTCGTCGTCGCCGGACGCCCGAGCGAGCGCTGGGGCAACGAGGTGGTCGCGGTCGTGGCGCTCGCCGACGGCGCCGAGGCCGACGCCGCCGAGCTCATCAAGCACGCCGCGGAATCCATTGCGCGCTACAAGCTGCCGAAGGCCATCGTGTTCCGCCCGACCATCGTCCGCAGCCCGGCCGGCAAGGCCGACTACCGCTGGGCCAAGGAGCAGGCGCTGCAGGACTGAGTCTCGCGGGAAATCTCACGCCCCGAACCGGGCCAGCGGATCGGCGGTCGCCTCGATCTTGGCGACGAGTCCGTCGCGAATCGTCAGGACCACCACCGCGAAAAGCTGCCGGTTCGCGAACGCCAGCAGGACGGGCTGGCCGAGCGGCCCGGCGACCACGGTGGTCCCCGGCCCGAGGTACAGCATGAGATTCTCGGCGACCCGCTGCGGTCCGTGGTTGACGATCGGCGGGATCGGCGGATCGCTCAGCACCGTGCCGACGCCCCAGACCGACGCGTCCAGCACCGCGGCCAGCGCCCGCACGTCGCCGCCGGCGCAGGCGGTGATGAACTTCTCGGTGACCAGTTGATGTTCGGCCGCCTCGACGTCGTCGGCGCGCACGTCGGTACCCGCCACTTTCGTCCGGGCCCGGCGGGCGAGCTGCCGGCACGTGCCGACCGGGCGGCCGACGGTCTCGGCGATCGACTCGAACGGGACACCGAACACGTCGTGCAGGATGAACGCCACGCGCTCACCAGGACTCAACTGCCGCAGCACCCGCATCAGGGCACTCGACACCTCGTCGTCGAGGGTGACGCGGTCGGCCGGGTCCGGCTCATTCGACGCCAGTGGCGGCATCTCATCCTGCTCGGTCGGTTGTTCGCGGCGTGCCCGCGCCGACCGCACGAGGTCGAGGCACAGCCGACCGGCAACCGTCGTCAACCACGCGCGGACATCCTCGATCTCGCCGGGCTCTGTCCGGGACAGTCGCAGAAACGCTTCCTGCGCAACGTCTTCGGCATCGCCGACGTCACCGAGCATCTGGTACGCGAGGTTGACCAGATACGGATGGTGGTGGCGCCACGCCGTGGTGAATTCAGTGGTTTCTGTCATCAGTTGAAGACGATCCAGGGTGGTGAAAAGTTACCGCACCGCCGCATCCCGCGGGTCGTAACTTTCCCGTCCGGTACTCCGTCCTTGATTCATGACCATTCTCATCACCGGGGCCACCGGCAACGTCGGTCGCCCCCTCGTCGAACAATTGCGCGCCGCGGGCGTGAAAGTCCGTGCCGTCACCCGTAATCCGTCGCCACAGTTCCCGGCCGGGGTCGAGGCCGTCGCGTCCGTCCGGGACGGCATCGCCGGCGCGAGCGCGGTGTTCCTCAATTCCCGTGCCCTCGGTCCGGACCTGGCGTGGACGGTCGACGCCGCGAAAGATTCCGGCGCCAAGCTGGTCGCACTGTCCGCGATGAACGTCGACGAAGACTTCACCCGGCAGCCGTCGCGACTGCGGGGCGACCGCAACAGGGAGGTCGAACAACTGGCTGTCGACTCGGGACTGCCGTGGGTGAGCCTGCGGCCGGCATTGTTCGCCACCAATTTCATCGGCATGTGGGCCGGGCAGCTGCAGGCCGGCGATGTCGTGGCCGGACCCTATGCCGAGGCCTCGAGCGCGCCCATCGTCGAAGCCGACATCGCGGCCGTCGCCGCACACGCCCTGCTCACCGACGACCTCAACGGCCGCAAGATTCCGTTGACGGGGCCGCAGGCGCTCACCAACGCCGAGTTGCTCGCCATCGTCGGGGACGTGCTGGGGCGCGACCTGCGCTACCAGGAAATCTCGGTCGAGCAGGTCCGTGAGCGGTTCGTCGCCATCGGCTTCCCCGCCGAGTTCGGTACCGCGTACACCGCGCTGCTCGCCGAAACCGTCGATGCCCCAGCGCCGGTCAGCGCCGAGGTGGAGCGCATCCTCGGCCGCCCGGCCCAGACGTTCGCCGCGTGGGTCGCTCAGCACCGCGGCGCCTTCACCCCACGATGGGAGACCAGCCATGTCTGATCCGCGACCGCCGCGTTACCTCAAACCGATGAACAAAGTCGTTGTCGCCGTGGGGAAGCTCGGCATCCCCGTCGGCCCCGCGATGGTGTTGACCGTGCCCGGCCGCAAGACCGGCACGCCGCGCAGCACCCCGATGACACCGTTCGTCGTGCACGGCGAGATGTACGCCGTGGCCGGCTATCCAGGCGCGCACTGGGCCCTCAACGCCCGCGCCGCCGGCACCGGCACGTTGACACGGGGCCGCAAGTCGCGGCCGGTGAAGATCACCGAGTTGACCGTCGACGAAGCGCGGCCCGTGCTGCGTGAGTTCCCGGTGCAGGTACCCGTCGGCGTGAAATTCGCCAAGAGTTCCGGCATGGTCACCGAGGGCACACCCGACGAATTCGAGTCGCTGGCAGGCAGACTCGCGGTCTTCCGGTTCGACCCGCTGGGCTGATCTCAGCGGTACGCGCTGCCCTGTTCGTGGTCGAGATAGGTGTCGGACTTGTTCTTCAAGAAGAACAGGTACACCAGCAGCGACGCCGCGATGCAGACGGTGACGTAGACGATGAACAGCGGCACCTCACCCCGGGCCTTGAGAGTCTGGTAGATCAGGGGCGCGGTGCCGCCGAAGATCGAATTGGCCAGCGCGTAGCCGACGCCGACGCCCAGCGCCCGCACGTGGGCCGGGAACAATTCGGACTTCACCAGCGCGTTGATCGACGTGTACCCGGTGAGAATGACGTACGCCACGGCCACCAGCAGGAACGACATGATCGGCGAGCGCGTCTGGGGCAGGTAGGTGATGAGGACGTACGTGTAGACCACACCGCCGAATCCGAACCACAGGAGCAGGGGTTTGCGGCCCACCCGGTCGCTGATCATTCCGCCGATCGGCTGGATCAGCATGAGGAAGATCAGCCCGAGCAGGTTGATCCAGGTCGCGGTCATGGGCTGGCTCTTGTAGGTCGCCTTCACCATCGCCGGCGCATTGACGCTGTACGTGTAGAACGCGACGGTGCCGCCCAGCGTGATCAGGAAGCACAGCAGCAACGGCTTCCAGTAACGCGTGAACAGTTCACGCAGCGAACCGGCGCGCGCGTCCTTTCCTTCCTGGACCGCTTTCAGGGTCTCCGTGGACAGCGACTCGTCCATGCTGCGCCGCAGCCAGAACACCACGACCGCCGCGACACCGCCCACGGCAAACCCGATGCGCCAGCCGAATTCGCTCACCTGCGCGGTGCTCAGCGCCGTGAGGATGATGAGCAAGGTGAATTGCGCGAGCACGTGCCCACCGACCAGGGTCACGTACTGGAACGACGAGAAGAACCCGCGTCGTTCCCTGGTCGCCGCCTCCGACATATAGGTCGCGGATGTGCCGTACTCGCCCCCGGTGGCGAAGCCCTGCACCAGCCGGCAGATGATCAGGATGATCGGCGCCGCGACACCGATGCTGGCCCGCGACGGAACCAGCGCGATGACCATCGAGCAGGCGGCCATCAGCGAAACGCTGACTATCAGGGCGGCGCGGCGCCCCCGGCGGTCGGCGAAGCGGCCGAAGAACCACGAGCCGATCGGCCGGGTGATGAACGTGACCGCGAATATCGCGTACACGTAGATCGTCGAATTCTGGTCGGCCTTGTCGAAGAACTGGTTTTCGAAGTAGGTGGCGAAGACGGTGTAGACGTAGACGTCATACCACTCGACCAGGTTGCCCGATGACCCCCGGATCGTGTTCCAGATCGCGCGACGGGTCGCTGCGCGGCCCGACGGCGTCGGTGCGTCTTCGGTCAATGCGGTCATGCTGCTCTCCATCGGTGGGCAACGGGTGTGGGCACATCATTGCGGCGAACCGACGGTACGGAACGGGATCCGGTCACAGCGCCGTTTTCCTTGCACGATTCACAGATTCACACCGACCGTACCCTTGGGCGGCGCCGGCTCAGTCGGCTTTGCGCTCGCGGATCACCCCGCGTTCGCACAGGTGCTCGGTCAGGGGTGCCACGCCGACCTCGAAGTGTTCGGCCATCGCCGTTCGGGCCGCGTCACCGTCGCCGGCCTGCAGCGCGGCGATCACGCGGCGGTGGTCCCGGATCGACAGATCCGGCCAGCCCTCCAGCGTCGGGAACACCGCTTCGGGCGCGTAACGGGTTATGCCTGACATGAATTGGGTCAGCTTGGGTGAATCGGCGACGACGTTGATCAGCCGGTGGAACTCGTGGTTGAGCTGCACCATGCGGTCGACGTCGGTGTGTTGGTAGGCCTGCTCCAGCGCGTCCTGGATCCGGGTCAGCTCGGCGATCTGGTCGGCCGTGATGTTCTCGGCGGCGCGAGCTGCCAGTTCCCCACCGACGAACGCCTGCACCATGGCCACGTCGGCGACGTCACGGGCGGTCACCTCCAGCACCATGAAGCCGCGTCGCGGATGCTGCACCAACAGCCCTTCGGCCCGCAGGTTCAGCAGTGCCTCCCGGACCGGGGTGACGCTGACGCCCAGCTCGGTGGCCAGCTGATCCAGCCGCAAGTACTCCCCTGCCGGGAATCCGCCATTGAAGATGCGGCGGCGCACATACCGCGCCACGTCGTGGGAAAGCTGTGCGGGCGCGGCAAATTGGGGCTCAGATGCGGTATTCATTGAGCAGGTTCTTGCTGATGATGGTCTTCTGGATTTCGCTGGTGCCCTCGCCGATCAACAGGAACGGCGCGTCCCGCATGAGTCGTTCGATCTCGTACTCCTTCGAGTAGCCGTAACCGCCGTGGATGCGGAAGCTCTGCTGGGTGACTTCCGAACAGAACTCACTGGCAAGGTATTTCGCCATCCCGGCCGCAACGTCATTGCGCTCGCCCGAGTCCTTGAGCCGGGCGGCGTTGACCATCATCAGATGTGCCGCTTCGACTTTGGTGGCCATCTCGGCGAGCTGGAAGGCGATGGCCTGGTGATCGGCGATCGGCTTGCCGAACGTCTCGCGCTGTTGGGCGTAGCGCACGGCCAGTTCGAAGGCGCGGATGCCGACACCACAGGCCCGCGCGGACACGTTGACCCGTCCCACCTCGATACCGTCCATCATCTGGAAGAAGCCCGAGCCGGGCTTGCCGCCGAGGACGTCGTCGGCGCCGGCGCGGTAGCCGTCGAAGATGAGCTCGGTGGTGTCGATGCCCTTGTAACCGAGCTTGTCGATCTTGCCCGGGATGGTGAGGCCGGGTTTGACTTCCCCGAAGCCGGTCGGTTTCTCGACCAGGAACGCGGTCAGGTTGCGGTGCGGCTTGTCCGCGCCCTCGTCGGTTTTCACAAGTGCCGCAACCAGAGTCGAGCTGCCGCCGTTGGTCAGCCACATCTTCTGGCCGGTGATGGTGTAGCCGCCGTCGGTGTCCCGGGTGGCCCTGGTGCGGATCGCGGCGACGTCGGAACCCAGTTCCGGCTCGGACATCGAGAAGGCGCCGCGCACCTCGCCGGTCGCCATCCGGGGCAGGTAGCGCTGTTTCTGTTCCTCGGTGCCGTGCTGGCGGATCATGTAGGCGACGATGAAGTGGGTGTTGATGACGCCCGAGATGCTCATCCAGCCCCGGGCGAGTTCCTCGACGCACAGCGCGTACGTCAGCAGTGACTCGCCGAGACCGCCGTACTCCTGCGGGATCATCAGGCCGAACAGACCCATGTCCTTCATCTGATCGACGATCGCCTGCGGGTAGGAGTCCGAGTGCTCCAGCTCCTGGGCCACCGGAATGATCTCCCGGTCGACGAATTGCCTTACGGTGGCGATGATTTCGCGCTGCACCTCGGTGAGACCGGCGGTCTGGGCCAACTTACTCATGCGCGGTCCCGCTTCGCTTCTCGCTGTCCGTCATGACTCGATCCGTTCAAATACGGCGGCCAACCCCTGGCCGCCTCCTATGCACATGGTTTCCAGCCCATAGCGGGCATCCCGCAGGTGCAGTTCGCGGGCCAGGGTCGCGAGCATCCGGCCGCCGGTCGCTCCGACGGGATGACCGAGCGAGATACCCGAGCCACGCACGTTCGTGCGTTCCCAGTCGCGATCGGTGAACTTCCATTCCCGGGTGCAGGCCAACGCCTGGGCGGCGAAGGCCTCGTTGAGTTCGATCAGATCGATATCGGCAAGAGCCAGACCGGCTTTGGCCAGCGCGACCTCGGTGGCCGGCACCGGCCCGATGCCCATGACATTCGGGGGTACCCCGGCCACGCCCCACGACACCAGCCGGACCAGCGGCTGCAGGCCCAGTTCTGCCGCACGCTCCGGGGTGGTCACGACGCACATCGACGCCGCGTCGTTCTGCCCACTGGAGTTTCCCGCCGTCACCGTGGCATCCGGATCACTCTTGCCCAGAACGGGTTTGAGCTTGCCGAGCGCCTCGACGGTGGTGTCGGCGCGCGGATGTTCGTCGGTGTCGATCAGCTGTTCGCCGGCGCGGGACGACACCAGCACGGGGACGATCTCGTCGGCCAACACTCCACTACGTTGCGCCGCAACGGCTTTCTGGTGCGACCGCACCGCAAGGGCGTCCTGCTCCACCCGGGAGATCGCGTACTGCCGGCGCAGGTTCTCGGCGGTCTCGAGCATGCCGCCCGGCACCGGATGGTTCTTGCCGCCGGCGGTGGTCCGGCCACGAGCCAGGCCGTCGTGCACCGTGATACCGCCACGCGAGCCACCCCACCGCATGTCGGTGGAATGGAACGCCACATTGCTCATCGACTCCGCACCACCGGCGACCACGAGATCGTTTGCGCCACTGGCCACCTGCATACCGGCCTGGATGACGGCCTGCAGTCCCGACCCACAGCGCCGGTCGACCTGCATGCCCGGGACGGTGACCGGGAGTCCGGCGTCGAGCGCCACGACGCGGCCGATCGCCGGCGCTTCACT
This sequence comes from Mycobacterium sp. SM3041, assembly GCF_039668335.1. Taxonomy (NCBI): domain Bacteria; kingdom Bacillati; phylum Actinomycetota; class Actinomycetes; order Mycobacteriales; family Mycobacteriaceae; genus Mycobacterium; species Mycobacterium sp. SM3041. The sequence goes on from NZ_JAYXBQ010000076.1 coordinate 225,501, forward strand.
CGACGGGTAGCAGTGCCCGAGAATCACGTCCTGCACCGCGTCGGCCGGAATCCCGGTGCGCTGCAACAAACCCTGCAGCGCCGCGACGCCGAGCTCGACGGCGGTCAGCGACTTGAACATGCCGCCGTAGCGGCCGATCGGGGTGCGGACCGGCGCGCAGATGACAGGACTGGTCGCGGCCATCTAGATGTGCCGTCCCCCGGTGATCTCCAGGACGCAGCCGGTCATGTACGACGACATGTCCGACGCCAGGAACGCGACCACCGACGCCACCTCGCTGGGTTCGGCCGCGCGTCCCATCGGGATCTCCGCCAGCTTCTGGTCCCAGATCCGTTGCGGCATGGCCTCGGTCATCGCCGACCGGATCAATCCCGGTTGCACGGCGTTGACCCGCACGCCGAGGTGGGCGACCTCCTTGGCGGCCGCCTTGGTCAGACCGACGATGCCGGCCTTGGCCGCCGAATAGTTGGTCTGGCCGACCAGTCCGACCTTGCCCGAGATCGACGAAATGTTGATGATGGCGCCGCTCTTCGCTTCCCGCATGACGGCGGCGGCCAACCGGGTGCCGTTCCAACAGCCTTTCAGGTGGACGTCGATGACCTGGTCGAACTGTTCCTCGGTCATCTTGCGCATGGTGGCGTCGCGGGTGATGCCGGCGTTGTTCACCATGACGTCGATGGTGCCGCGACCGCCGAACTCGACGGCGGCGTCGATCAACCCCTGCACGTCGGCGGCCGAAGTCACGTCGCAGCGGACCGCCTTGGCCACGTCGGAACCCCCGAGCTTGGCGACGGCGGCCTCGGTTGCGTCGAGATTCAGGTCGCCGATCACGACGCGGGCGCCTTCGGCGATGAAACGTTCCGCGATCGCGTATCCGATCCCCTGAGCACCGCCGGTGATCACCGCGATACGTCCGTCCAGCAGCCGCATGGTCGTGCACTCCTCCTGATCGACTGAGCCCGGCCATGCGCCCGCCGACCGGTTTCATGCTTCAAATATGATATTTGTGACATCAAACCAGAAGCCCCCTCGTGCTGCGCAAGGAGACCCGACATGGCCGAACCCGCCGGTTCACCCGCCGCAGAAGTCAGCGGTCAGGACTTTCGCGACATCCTCGACGCGACCCGCCAGTTCGTCCGTACCGCGGTCGTCCCGCGCGAGCTGGAGATCATGAACGAGAACCGGGTGCCCGACGACATCCGCGACCAGGCGAAGAACATGGGGCTGTTCGGCTACGCCATCCCCCAGGAGTGGGGCGGCCTGGGACTCGATCTCGTCCAGGACGTCGAGATGGCGATGGAGTTGGGCTACACCACGCTGGCGGTGCGTTCGATGTTCGGCACCAACAACGGCATCGCGGGTCAGGTGCTCGTCGGTTTCGGCACCGACACCCAGAAGCAGCGCTGGCTGGAACCGATCGCCGGCGGCGACTGCGTCGCGTCCTTCGCGTTGACCGAGTCCGGCGCCGGCTCCAACCCCGCGGGCCTGCGCACCAAGGCCGTGGCAGACGGGGACGACTGGATCATCACCGGCCACAAGCGGTTCATCACCAACGCGCCGACCGCCAACCTGTTCGTGGTGTTCGCCCGGACCCGGCCGGCCGACGCCGACGGACCCGGCATCGCGGTGTTCCTCGTCCCCGCCGACGCTCCCGGCGTCGTGGTCGGCCCGAAAGACGCGAAGATGGGCCAGGAAGGGGCCTGGACCTCCGACGTCACGTTCGACGACGTGCGGGTTGGTCCGGACGCCCTGATCGGCGGCAACGAGGACATCGGCTACCGCGCGGCGCTGACGTCACTGGCCCGGGGACGGGTGCACATCGCGGCTGTTTCGGTGGGCGCGGCGCAACGTGCCCTCGACGAGTCCGTCACGTACGCCGCGACCGCCACCCAGGGCGGCACCGCAATCGGCGAATTCCAGCTGGTACAGGCGATGTTGGCGGACATGCAGACCGGCGTCATGGCCGGCCGTGCGCTGGTGCGTGACGCGGCGCAATTGTGGGTCAGCGGCGCGGACCGCCGCATCGCGCCGTCTGCCGCGAAGCTGTTCTGCACCGAGATGGTCGGCAAGGTCGCCGATCTGGCCGTGCAGGTGCACGGCGGCAGCGGGTACATGCGCGACGTCCCCGTCGAACGGATCTACCGCGACGTCCGACTGCTCCGGCTGTACGAGGGCACCAGCGAGATTCAGCGGTTGATCATCGGCGGCGGCCTGGTGAAGGCGGCGCAGCGCTCGGCTTCGGGCCGCTGACAGGACAGCGCGGCGCCCCGCGCTGTCACCCGCCAGCAATCATCCGATGATTCGCACGATCGACTCGGCCACCGCGGCCGGTTTGTCGGATCCCTCGATCTCGACGGTCACTGTCATGGTTGCTTGAACGGCACCGTCCAGCTCGTCGACTTTCGAAATGACGGCGCCCGCGCGGACGTTTGCTCCGACCTTGACCGGTGTGATGAATCGCACCTTGTTATATCCGTAATTGACGGCCAATGCGACGTTGTCGACGCGATAGAGCTGGTGCATGAAATGCGGTAGCAGTGAAAGCGTCAGCAAACCATGGGCAATTGTGCCGCCGAACGGGCCCGCCGCGGCGCGCTCAGGATCGACGTGAATCCACTGGTGGTCGTCGGTGGCGTCGGCGAACAGATTCACCCGCTCCTGGGTGATTTCCATCCACTCCGTCGGCCCAAGCTGACTACCTGCTGCTGCGACGAACTCGGACAGATTGTCGAAGACCTTCACGCTTGCTCCTCCCGGGCGCGGCCGCTTCCCGGGCCGCACCGCTATTACTTCTAACGCGTCCGTCAGGGCAGCACAATGCACAGATTTTCGGCCGATGTCACCTACTTAGCCACTCAAAGTTCGCCATCTTGGGGCATCGTCTACGCTAACCTGCACATATAGCAATATCCGGGATTGCCAACGTCCATTGCACCAGCACACTCGGTTTGACCAATTCTTCGGCCCGCCGAAGGCCGACAGACAACGTTTCACCACTAGCTGGCTGCAGGACCCCAACAACCCCGATACTGAATTAGGGAATGCAGTCCGCGCGAGATGCGTTTACCGCAACCGACTGCCAACTGACGTTGCAGTGACTGCTGAAAACGAATGGGGCAACGATGTCGGTGGAGTATGCCGAATACGAATCCAACGTCGATATTCGTTTTCCCGAAAACATCACGTGGTCTGACACCGATACGGATTGCAGTGTCGTGCTGTCGCAACCCGACACCGACCCGGAACTCTGGAACCGCTACGTGGATGCGGCCGAGCAGAGTTACCGCCGGCACGGCGTCGAAACCGTCGTCGACGCTGCCGCGATCCGCGACGGTGCGGACACCGCGCTGTTCTGGACGGTCCTGGACCGGCGGGACAACATGGTCGGCGGACTGCGCGCCAAGGCCCCGCTCGGCTGTGCCGAGGACTCTCATGCCGTGGTGGAGTGGGCCGGCCGGCCGGGCCTGGCCATGGTGCGCAAGATGATCAACGACCGGGTGCCGTTCGGCGTCATGGAGATGAAAACCGCGTGGGTGTCCGACAGTCGCGCCGGCCAGCACGCCATCACCAACCTCCTGGCCCGCACCGCGTACCACGCCACCAGCGTCATGGGCGTGCAGTTCGTGATGGCCACGGCAGCCCAGCACGTCCTGGAATTGTGGAAATCCGGTGGCGGCGTGGTGGCGCCCATCCCGGCCACGCCATACCCCGACGAGCGCTACCGCACCAAGATGATGTGGTGGGACCGCAGGACCATGGTCAATCACTCTCAGCCGGAGCAGATTACGAAGGCGCTGCACGAGATCGACGCGATATCAACCAGGCTGGTCGCCGGTTGACGGCCGCCGTCGCATCGGCACCGCCGGACGCGGCCCGGGCCACCTGAGCGCCCATTCGCTCGCCGTGGCGGCAACGTAACCGTCGGAGCGGCAACCGTTTTGGCAGCCATCCGCCGGATCGCACCCGGCGAACTCTCTCGCAAGTACGCCGACGAACTCCGCCGACTACAGGACACCTTCCACGCGTCGACCAGCAAAGTCCGGGACGAGACGGTGGTCCTGGTACACCGAATATCGGACGCGCCACCGGCTTCGGTACCGAACCGCAGGAGCACCGCCTTGAGGTCAGCGCAGGTTAAGCTGATCGTCTCATGTCCATCGACGAGTCTCCCCCTTCACTGGATCGTGTGGTCACAGAGGTTGCGACGCGGCTGATGGCGGCGGACTCCAGCAACTCCACCAAGGTGTACACGGACGTTCTGGAGATCCTCGTCGACCACTTCGGGGTCGACGTCAGCTTCCTGCGCCGCAATGACCATGAGATCGGCGCCTCGATACTCGTCGCGGAATGGCCAGTGCGGCCGGAGATTCCGGACCCCGATCCCCTGCGCGTGGTGTACTTCGCCGACGCCGACCCGGTCTTCGCCGAAACCGAGCATCGCAAGACACCGCTCATCGTGCGCCCCGACCCGGACTCGGACGACTACCAGCGCCGCATCGCGGCGGACCGCAACGTCCCCCAGATATCACTCGCGGCAACGCCTTTGGTGTCCGGCGACCGCACCACCGGCGCACTGGGCTTCGTCAAGTACGGCAACCGCGAATGGGTCACCGAGGAGATCAACGCGCTGCAGGCCATCGCCTCGCTGTTGACCCAGGCCCAATCCCGGGTACTCGCCGAGGAGCAGCTCCGTTATCTGGCCGAACACGATGACCTGACCGGCCTGAACAACCGGCGCGCTCTCATCGCCCACCTCGATGCCCGGTTGCAGCCGGGGCAACCCGGCCCGGTGACCGCGCTCTTCTTCGACCTCGACCGGCTCAAGGCCATCAACGACTACCTGGGGCACAGTGCGGGTGATTCGTTCATCCGCGTCTTCGCCCAGCGCCTCACCGAGGGGGTCGACGCCAAGACCGTGATCGCCCGGCTCGGCGGTGACGAGTTCGTCGTCGTCCCGGCAGACCCGATATCCGCGGACAAGGCCGAAGCACTCGCCTACCAGCTGCAGGACTCCTTGCGGCGCCGTGTCTGGATCGACGGTGAACGGCTCACGCGAGCAGTGAGTGTCGGCGTCGCTTCGGGCATTCCGGGCTCCGACACCTCGTCCGACCTGTTGCGCCGGGCCGACCAGGCCGTCTTGAGCGCGAAGTCCGCCGGCGGGGACCGCGTTGCGGTGTTCACCACCGCGATGTCGCTGGAAACGGCCTACCGCAACGATATCGAGCTGCATCTGCAGGACGTCATCGAGAACGGCGCGCTGCTGCTCAACTACCTACCGGAAATCGACATGCGCACCGGCAAGCTGCTCGCCACCGAAGCGCTCGTGCGCTGGGACCACCCCACCCGCGGGCTGCTGCCGCCGGCGGCATTCATCGGTATCGCCGAATCGATCAACCTGGCAGGCGAATTGGGCCGGTGGGTACTGCGGACGGCATGTCGCGAGTTCGCCCGGTGGCGCGAGGACTTCCGAGCCTCGAAATCCGGCGACGATTCCGATGACCGCGACGATTTCGAGTTGCGCGTCAACGTCTCTCCGGTCCAGCTGGTCACCGACGGCTTCGCCGAGTCGGTGGCCGACATCCTCGACGAGTTCGGGCTCGACCGCGGCTCGGTGTGCCTGGAGATCACCGAGAACGTCGTCGTGCAGGACAGCGAATCCTCCCGCGCCACTTTGGCCGACCTCCGCAGAACCGGGGTTCGGTTGGCGATCGACGACTTCGGTACCGGGTACAGCGTGCTGTCCCACCTCAAGTCGCTGCCGGTCGACATCCTCAAGATCGATCGCAGCTTCGTGACCGACCTCGGCTCCAACCCGGGTGATCTGGCGATCGTCCGGGCGATCATCGCGCTGGCCGACTCCTTCGGCCTCCAGATCGTCGCCGAGGGCGTCGAAACCAAAGCTGCCGCAACCACGTTGCTGCGCCATGGCTGCCACCGGGCGCAGGGGTTCCTGCTGTCGCGGCCACTGCCGAGCGATCAGATGGCGACGCTGTACCGCAAGGGACGAGTGCCGGTCCGGTTCACCAGCGAGATGTGACGCGAACAGCGCTAGCGCGCAACCAGTTCCACGCGGGCGAATCTGCTGGCGGGCCGTGCCACGATACAGACCTCGAGGGCACCGGCCGGCAGGGCATCGGTCTCCGCGGGTATGCCCCCGCCGGTGAAGTCGGGCGAGATCACGACGCCGTGGCGCGCACGGACGAAGTACGGTCCGTCGGGCGTGTTCAGTTCCGCTCCCACGATTCGGCGGTCTTCGAAGAGCAGCGTCTGCAGCGTGCTCGCCGCACTCACCGCGATGTCGCGTTCGGCAGCAGCCGCGGCCAGCCAGTCGAACAGTTCGTCCGGCCCGTCACCCGCGCGCCATTCGATGCCGCCGAGGGAAGCCACTCGAAGCGTCTTGCCCGCCGAATCGCGCAGGGTTTCCGAGGACCAGCCACGAACCGTGCTGTAGAGCGCGCCGGTGGCCGAATCCAGGCAGACCCGCGCCCAGTCGAGCAGTTCCGCGCCGAAGAACGTCTCGATGGTGCGAGTGTGCGTTTCGGACTCCGTCAGCTCGCGTACGGCACGCGCGGGCACCGACCTGCCGTGCGGCGGCGGTGCGCTCGCGTCGACATCGACTTCGGCGGTGACCGCGGCGAAATAGACGGCGGTCGCATCGAGCTGCTCGTCGGTGTCCGGCTCGGCCGGTTCGGCCTCGCTGGGCCCATCGGCTTCCGGCTCGGGCGGCTCGTCGTCGGGAAACCCTCGCGGTACGCCGAACTCGTCGATCCGCGCGTCGAGCGCGGCGCCCAGAGTGACGCAGTGCACATCGTTGCCGCGCAGCCAACGCCCATCATCGGCGTGGAGCACTCCGGCAACCATCACATCTGCGGCGGCGTCGACCGCGGCAATGGCTGTCGCCAGGCCACCGATACCGGCGCCGACACACAGCACGTCAACTTCTGCGTCCCAATCCAACCTGAAATCCCTGAGTTAAGCGGCAGCGAATTGCAACAATCCGACAGCCAGGGATCGATTTCGCCGTTCGGCTACTTTACATACTCTCGGAATGAACGACACCAACAACGGCCTACGTTATGGCACCCTTAGGATGATTCGGGGGGCTAGCCACAGAACGCGCGCTGACGGAAGGTGATCGACGAATGGGGCGCCAGCCGCGATCCGAAGTGACCCGACGCAAGATCATTGACTCTGCTGTCGATTTGATCAACGAGATCGGTTATCCCGCCGCTGGATTGGCTGACATCATCGAACGCGCCGAGCTGACCAAGGGCGCGCTGTACTACCACTTCGATTCCAAAGAGGCACTGGCCACTGTCATCATCGAAGAGGCAATGGTCCTGCTGCACAACGTGTTCCAGTCCGCACGGGATTCGGAGCACAGCGCGATGAAGTCACTGATCGTCGGCACCTTCATCACCAGCGATCTGCTGGCGACCAACCGCACGGCCCAGGCCGGAACCAAACTGCTGCGGACGTTCGCGGGGTTCAACCCGACCGCGCGACACAGCTACGTCAACTTCGTCGACCAGTTCACCTCGGACATCAAACGCGCCGAAACGGACGGCGACCTGCGCCCCGGCGCGGACCCGGCCGATGTCGCCAACACGCTGGTGGCGTGGATCCTCGGCGCGGAGTTGATGTCCAGCGCCGCCTCCGACGGTGACGACCTCCGCGACCGGTTCACCAAGCAGTGGCGCGTTCTGATGCCCGCGATCGTGACGGCGGAATCGCTCGACCGTCATCTCGACTTCATGGTGGCCGCATCCGCGCGACAGACCGACATCACGGAGCACACCGCCACGCCCTGAGTCCACATCGCTAACTAAGTTCACTTCTTTGTTGCTAGGCTGCCATCAGCCCAAGCGACAGAGGAGTCTGCATGGACCTCAATTGGTCGGCCAGCGATCTGGCATTCCGCGATGAAGTACGCACGTTTCTGCAGGAAAATCTGACACCGGACATCCGAGAAGCCGGGCGGCTGATGACGAGCGTGTACAGCGATCACGACGCGAGCCTCGCCTGGCAGCGCATCCTCCACGAGCGCGGTTGGGCAGCGCCGGCCTGGCCCGTCGAATACGGCGGCTGCGATTGGAGCTTGACGCAGCACTACATCTTCAGCCGGGAGTCGACCCTGGCCGGGGCGCCGTCCCTGTCCCCCATGGGTATCCGCATGGTGGCGCATGCGATCATCCGCTTCGGCACCCCGGAACAGAAGGACTACTTTCTGCCCCGCATCCTGACCGGCGAGGTCTTCTTCTGCCAGGGCTACTCCGAGCCCGAAGCCGGATCCGACCTGGCCGCACTGACCATGGCCGCCGTTTCCGACGGCGACGACCTGGTGTGCACCGGCAGCAAGATCTGGACCACCCACGCCACCGAGGCCAACTGGATGTTCGCGCTCGTGCGCACCACCCGCAGCGCCAAGAAGCAACACGGCATCACCTTCGTGCTGATGGACATGAGCACACCGGGCATCGAGATCCGGCCGCTGGTGATGACGTCCGGCGAAGAGGTCCAGAACCAGGTGTTCTTCGACGCGGTCCGGGTGCCCAAGAGCAATGTCATCGGACAGATCGACGACGGCTGGACCGTCGCGAAGTACCTGCTCGAGTTCGAGCGCGGCGGCGGCGCAGCCGCCCCGGGCCTGCAGGTGCTGGCCGACGACATCGCCGCGGCGGCGGCGAAGGCGCCGGGCCCCGACGGCGGCCGGCTGCTCGACGATGCCGCGTTCTCGCGCAAGCTCGCCGATGCACGGATTCGTACCGAAGTGCTCGAGATACTCGAATACCGCGTGCTGGCCGCGCTGGCCGGCGGCGGCCATCCGGGCGCAGCGTCGTCGATGCTCAAGGTCCTCTCCACGGAGTTGAGCCAGACCCTGACCGAACTGGCCATGGAGGCCGCCGGGCCCAGAGGTCGGGCGTACCAGCCGCATGCCACCCGTCCCGGTGGTCCGGTGGCCGAATTCACCCCTCCCGCAGACGGTTACGTCAGTGGTGAGGCATGGCAGGCCGTGGCGCCACTGCGCTACTTCAACGACCGCGCCGGGTCGATCTACGCCGGCAGCAACGAAATTCAGCGCAACATCCTCGCCAAAGCAGAATTGGGGCTGTAAATGGACTTCACCTTCTCCGCGGAACAGGAACTTCTCCGGGACGGCCTGTCCAAGTTCCTGGCCGGCCGGTACGACCTCGAATCCAGCCGTGCGGCAGCGAAATCCGGGCCGGGCTGGCAGCCCGACATCTGGCGGTCGTTCGCCGAGGAACTCGGCATCCTCGGCGCCGCGCTGCCCGAGGACGTCGGCGGCATCGGCGGCGGGCCCGTCGAGGTCATGTTGATCGCCGAAGCGCTGGGTCACGCCCTGGTCATCGAACCGTACGTGGACACCGCGGTGGTCGCCGGCGGCCTGCTGCTGCGATCCGGTAGCCCGGTGGCAGGCCCGGTGTTGGAGGAAATCGCCTCCGGCACAGCGGTTGTCGCACTCGCTGCAGCCGAGGCGCACAGTGGCGACCGCTGGCAGGACGTCCAGACCACCGCCACCCGCGACGGCGACGCCTGGGTACTGAGCGGCGACAAGATCGTGGTGGTCAACGCGCCGTTGGCCACGCATCTGCTCGTCACCGCGCAGACCGCCGGCGGCATCTCGCTGTTCCTGGTCGACGTGTCCGAGCCCCGCGCCGGGCTGACGATGCACAGCTACCGCACCGTCGACGACCGGCGCGCGGCCGACCTGGAACTGCGCGAACTACGACTGCCGGGCGACGCACTCCTCGGCACCGAAGGCGACGCCTGGCCGTCCATCGCCCAGGCGCGCGACGAGGGCGCCGCCGCCGTGTGCGCCGAAGCCGTCGGCAACATGCGAAAGGTGTTGGCCGACACCGTCGAATACGCCAAGCAGCGCCAGCAGTTCGGCCAGCCGATCGGCAGCTTCCAGGCACTGCAGCATCGCATGGTGGACATGCACATGGAGCTCGAACAGTCCGTGTCGGCGGTCTACCTGGCCGTGCTGAACCTGGGCGCTGACGCGCAGACCCGAGCACGCGCGGTTTCCGCGGCCAAGGCCACCGTCGGCCGCGCCGCGCGCTTCATCGGCCAGAACGCCGTCCAGCTGCACGGCGGCATGGGCATGACCGAAGAGCTCGCCATCGGCCACTACTTCAAGAGGCTGACCGCCGTGCAATACGAATACGGCTCCACCGACCACCACGTGACCCGCTACGCCGAACTGACCCGCGGCTGAGCTCGCGCCGCCGGTCGGCCGCGGTCACGCGGTCACGCGGATGCACGATTGCTCTATTACTTTGGTGGACTGTCACTTTCACCGTCGCCACCCTCGTCGTCTCCGCCCTCGGGCGGGTAGAGCGTGGGGTGCCAGTAGTGGTTGGTGCGTGGTTGGCCGACGTCCAGTAGTGGTGGTGGGGTCCAGTGGGCGCGGCCGCTGGGCCCCATGGTGGTGTGCCAGCCGCCGGTGTCGGCGAGGCGATTGTCGCAGCCGCACGCGAGGGCAAGGGTGGTGATGTTGGTGAGGCCGCCGTCGCGCCAGTCGGTGTCGACATGGTGGGCTTGGCAGCGTGAGGCGGGGGCGGTGCAGTTGGGTTTGGTGCAGCCGCGGTCCCGGGCGAACAGCGCGAAACGTTGAGCGACGGTGGCCGTGCGCCGCGCTCGACCCATATACAGCAGCTGTTCACTGTGCCGGTCGAACACAGCGAGGTAGTGGTCGGCTCCGTTGGTGGCGGCCATCTGCAGCAGATCCTTGATGGGCAGCGTGCTGCCGGTGTGGGTGAGCGCGACCCCGGTGCGCTGCTCCAAATCGGTCACGGTGCAGGTGGCCACGACACCAACCGGCACGCCGTTGTGCTCCCCCAGCGTCCCGGAGGCCAGCAGCATCCGGAACACCGCGGTGCAGGCGTCATGGCGGCGCTGGGCCGGGGTGCGGGTGTCGGCGGCGATCTGCTCGGCCGACGGAGTACCCGACAGGCAGGGCTGCGGATCGGCGGGGTTGCACATGCCCGGGGCGGCGTATTTGTCCAACAGGGCGTCGAGGTAGGCCCGCGCTTCCGGGGTCAAGGTGCCCTGCAGATCCGACATCCCGTCAGGCCGTTGTTTGGACACGGTCAGGCCGCGCTTGCGGGCGCGTTCGGCATCATCAGGCAGCGGTCCGTCCTGATCGAGTAGGTAGAGCAGCGCCTCGGCGGCGGCGCGCAGTTCCTCGGGGGTTTGGTGCCGCGCCCCGGCAACCAGCGACTGTTCGAACTGCCCGCGGGTGCCGAGGTCGATCCAGCCGGGGAGTTTGTTGATGAACCCGGTGATCACTTTGACGTGCTCGGCGTTGATCGCCCCTTCGGCCTGGGCTGCGGCGACGAACTCGAACAACGGCGCCAACAGCTCGCCGGTCAGCCCGGTGCGCCGCGCCAAATGCTGGGCATCGCGGACCCGGCGGTTGGCTTCGGTGGTATCCACGCGCAACCGGATACGCAGCACCTCGGCCCAATTCTTCGCCCCCAACTCCCGGGCCGTCACCTGAGACTGCGCGGCAACCAGGATCTGGTGATCGACCGCCTCGGCCGCACATTTCAGGGTTTCCCGGCGCGACTGTAACGCCAGCAGTTCAGGCACACTGAGCCCGGTGTAATCCACGGCAGCGAGCCGAGCCTGCGCAGCCTCGTAGGCGGCGTACGCCTCCTCGACAGCGGCCGGATCGGTCAATCTCATACTCGAACACTAGTTCGAAGTACCGACAAGAAACCGTGGCGATGTGACGCTAGTTGCCTACCGTGACCAGCGAAAACAAAGTGACCAAAGTTTCTCGACAGCGGCAATGGGCATGCCTAGCAAGGCAATTGGACCGAATGTACGACGCGGCCGCTAGGTCGGCCAGCTGGCCGCACCTTCGTCGACATCCCACGTCACGTCACAGAAGCCCTCGGTCTCGGCGATCAACCGCGCATTCGGCTCGTCGACCGCACGCACCCAATGCTCGGCGGCGATCAGGCTCCGCCCGCCGGCGATGTGGCGCGCAAGCAGTCGCTTCCGCCGCACATCGTCAGCGCACCCCAGATAGTAGAGCCGGTCGATCAGCTGCCGCGCACCGGAGAAACCGCGGGACGGCAGGGCCAGGTAATTGCCCTCCGTGACCACAAGCCGGGCCGCCGCCGGCACGACCAGACCGGCCGCGACAGACTCCTCGAGTGCCCGATCGAACTGTGGCACATAGACATCCGCGGACTGGTAGGCCTCCCGCACCCGAGCCAGCGACACCAGGAAGCCGGCGGCATCGAAGGTGTCCGGGGCGCCCTTACGGCCTTTCCGCCCCAGCCGCACCAGCTGCCGGTTGGAGAGATGAAACCCATCCATCGGCACCAGGGCCGCGAAATCACGCTGAGTGGAATTGAATTCGTCGACCAGGCGCTCGGCTGCCGTCGACTTGCCGACACCCGGCGGCCCCGTCAGACCGACGACCACGCGGCCCGACCGCTCCTCGAGCAGTCGGGCGACATCGGCGGTCAACGGGGCCATGGCGCGGACACTAGCCGCTCAGCGCGTCCAAGTCGAAGACGTGCAGCACACGACGCCGACGGTGTCACCGACGCTGAGGCTCGGGCGCGCACGCGGTCAACAGCTCCTTACCGTCCTTGCCGGCGACATCAGCGGGACCCAACCAGCCGAATCCCTGAAACCAATAGGTATCTGGCGCATGTCGGCCCGACTCGTTCACGGCCGGACCGAGGTCGGTGGTCGTGGTCCACGGCTCCCCTGCTGTGCGGTAGACCCGCAATACCACCGTTTTCTGGGTCCGCCAGTCGAATCCGCCGGGCAGCGGCCGCACCACGGCGAAGCCCGGATACGGTCCGGTGGCCGTCAAGGAATCGAACGGAACCACATTGCCGGGGTCGGCGGCCAGCACCAAATCCGCCTGGCCGGGCTGGAACGTCAGAATCACGTCGTCCACCGGACCGCAGTACCGGCCGGGCCAGACCCGCAATGTCCCGTCGGTGACGCGAACTCCGAAAACCCTTGGCAGCTGCGGGCCTCGAGCAGGATCACGTGAACACAGCGCCAGGAACTTCGTGCCGTCCTGCGCGGCGAGATCCTGCGGGTTGAGCCAACCGATTCCCTCGAACCAGTAGGTATCGGGCGGATGCCGGTTCGACTCCTCGATCGCCCGGCCGAGCTTGCTGACGGAGCCGAATGCGCCCGGGGACTGCGGGAAGACGTACACGGTGTCCGCGGTACGCCAATCGAATCCGGTGGGCAGCGGCGTCATCACGTCGAACCCCGGATAGGGTCCGCCGACCGTGACGTACTCGACTTCGGAACCGGGATTCGGCGGGGCCTTCTGTGCGCCAACAGCTTCCGGCAGTGGGGTCGCCTCGAGCTTCAACTCCGCCTTGTCGCGGCCATCCATGTTGAAGGTGACGTCGACCGCCGTCGTGCCGCGGCACGGCGAGCCGGTCCACAGCCGCAGGTGTCCGTCCGTCACCCGGACACCGAAATGAACTTGCAGCGAAGGCTTACCCAGCGGATCACAGCCGACCAAGGCGGTCAGCGTTACCAGAGCCGCACCCAGGCAGAGGATTCGGCGAATCACGAATAGCCCCCGTCGGAAGCACCGGCGTTGGTCTCGAACGGATTCCGGCGGCCGGTCAGTCTTTCGGCGCCCAGACTGATCGCGTACTGCTTGACGAATTCGACCGGCCCCAAGGCGGCCCACTGCGCCGAATGCCGCTCCTCGTGATGCAGGATGGGATCGATGTCCACGTCGCGTTGGCGGGCGCCGCCGGGTCCGTCGTACCACATCTGCCCCGACCCGATGATCATCCGGAGTTGGTCGCGCGCATCGGTCGGGTGGTCGATGTTGATCAGGAACACGTCACCGTAGGTCGATCCGGCCTGCTGGCTCAGCTGGTTCTGGATGAAGCCACCGCCCAGGCCCATCAGCATGCCGTTGGGCGTCGTCGCGAACCGTCCGCCGCTGCCCGCCAGTCGCGGAACCTGTTCGTAACTCCAGGAATTCGCTGCCTGCCGGTCGACTATGCGCTGCACCTCGTTCGCGGTGTAGGGCGTCTCGGCGAAATCGGTGTTCGGGTTTCCCTTCTTGTATCCGGTGCCGGCGTTCAGGATGTACGTCATCAGCACAGCCCGACGGGCGTCGGCGGCACTGGTCCCCGCGGGGATCAGGAAGTAGGTGTTGTCGTCGCCGGGATCGATGCTCGTCCGGTTGTTGTCGACGACGCGCTCCATACCGTTGAAGATGTCGAAACTCGCCGGCGTGATGTGCTGCTGCCGCGCGATGTCGACGATGACCTGCGGCGGCACTCCCTTTTTCGCCGCATTCTGCAGCCACTCGCGGTAGTACCCGTCACTCGGTCCGCTCAGCAGGCCCGCGTCGCGCAGCGCGTCCTCGTATTTGTTGACGGGGTCGTATCCCGGTTCCCCGGGATCGTCGCCGATGCGGGCGTCTTTGGCTTCCGGCACGTCGAACGGAATACGTTCGGCGGCCGCGCGGTCGCCGTGCTCGTAGCGGAGCGCCGCCGATTCGAGCTTCCCCGCGAAAGCGGACATGCCCTGTCCGAGCACCTGCGCACGACGGCGGAACGCGTCCCCCGCCTCGCGGCACGCCTGGCCGCTGTCGAGTCCGGCGACCGGACCCGCGGCGGCCGAGAGCTCGGGACCGCCACCGTCGTTGCACAGCCCGCCGGCCACCTCCGCCAACGTCGCCGCGGTTTCCCGCAGCGCGGCCACGACGACGGTCAGCGGCGCGGTCATGCCAGTTCCCAGCCGACCTTGCGGATCTGATGGCCGGTGTCCCGGTCGGCCGCCTCGAATTTCGCGAGCAGGAGTTTGATCTCGTTCTCGACCTCGATTCGCTTGGCCGCGATCTGCAGCGCCTGGACCGGCGACACCCGCGCGTACCAGCGGAGCCAGAAACCCGGGGTGACCCCACCGTCGTCGGCGACGTCCCACTGTGCCTCGGCGGCGTCGACCGCCTTCTTCAGGCCGGCGCGGAGCTCGGTGAGCTGCGCACCACCTGTCGCCAACGGTCCGGCCACGGCATCGAGGTGGTTCCGGTATGCGGTCTGCTCGTCGAGTGATTCGCGGCCCTGCTTCTGCGCGGCATCGGCGGCGGCGCCGGTCCAGCCCTCGGCAAGGTGGGCGAATTGCGTTCGTGCCCGGTCGATCTGAGCGTCGACGCGCTGCGCCGCGGCGCGCGCGTCGAGGGATGCCGTCAGCAGGGCTTCCGGATCGGAATTCAGCACCTGCGACACCGTGTACGGCATGGACCGTCCCCCGTTCCCATCGGTCCCTCCATTGTCCCCCACGGGCCGCAGGCCACCGGTCGCCAAAATCGAATCCCGAAGCGAGGGTGTCACCGAGTGGGAACCTGCCTTCCGCAGACCCTGCGGGCCGACTAAGACCGAATGATGACCTCCCACATCGCTCCCCCGCCGAACACGATGCAGGCGATGGTGCTGACCGAATTCGGCGGCCCCGATGTCCTGCATGCCGCCGAGCTGCCCACCCCGGTACCCCGAACAGACGAGGTGCTGGTCGAGATCGCCTGCGCCAGTGTCAACCCGGCGGACTGGAAAACCCGCGAGGGCAAGCTGTCCGCCTACATCGACTACCACTTCCCGTTCGTGCTGGGCTTCGATCTGGCCGGCGTCATCGCTGCCGTCGGGCCCGACATGACGCGCTGGCGGGTGGGTGACCAGGTCTTCGGGATGTCCAATCAGCGCAACGGCGCAGACGGCACCTACGCCGAGTACTGCCTGGCCTCTTCCGAACTGCTCGCGCCGCTGCCCGAGGGCTGGAGCTACGCCGACGCCGCCGGTCTGCCGGTCGCCGGCAGCACGGCCTACGGGGGCATGGTCGACGCCGGCGAGCTGCAGAGCGGCCAGACCGTGCTGATCAACGGCGGTGCCGGCGGTGTCGGCAGCATCGCGATCCAGATCGCCCGCGCGCTGGGTGCGCGGGTCGCGGTGACCTGCAGCCCGAGGAACTTCGACTACGTCACCGAACTCGGCGCCGACCTGGCCATCGACTACCGAGGCGGCGACGTCGTGGCACAGCTGCGGGCCTGGGCCCCGTCGGGCGTCGATCAGGTGCTCGATGCCGTCGGTCTGGATACCCTGCTGCCGCACGCCGAGGAGCTGGTGGCACCGGGCGGCAGCTACGTCGAGATCGAGACCCTCATTTCGCGCGCCGACGAGGAGCGCGTGGCGCGTGCCGCCGAGCGCGGGGTGCGGATCGTCTCCAACATGATCGCGGTGCAGCGCCAGCCGCAGCACCTGGCGGAGTTGGCCGCACTCTGCGCCAAGGGCGCGATCCGGCCGCCGGAGACCGAGGTAGTGCCGCTGGCACAGGTCGCCGACGCGCACCGCCTCGTCGAGGCCGGACATGTCCGCGGGAAGGTCATCCTCGCCGCGCACACCGACTGAGCTCGCCCGGCCAAAGCCCTTGGGACGGAGATGTATCCGACCACGGGGCTGGTAGCGTGATGCGGACGTTCAGGCCGAGGCACGGGAGGCGTTGTGGGGCACGGCGAATTGCTCCATCACCTGGTGTCCGACGCCGCGGCCGCGGCACCTGATCGTCCTGCCCTCATCGCCGAAGATGGCACCGTCACGACGTTCGCGCACTTCGACCGGTCCATCGCGGCTGTCGCCGGCTGGATCGCATCCCGGACCACCCGCGGCGACCGCGTCGCCGTGATCGCCGACAACAGCCCGCACTACGCCACGCTCTACTACGCCGTGCCGCGCGCCGGACGCATCCTCGTCCTGATCAATCAGCGGCTCAGCGCCGACGAGCATGTCGCGCAACTGGCGACCGCAACTCCTGTCCTGGTCCTCGGCGACAGCCGCTATCTGGAGCCTCTGGGCCGGCCG
This sequence comes from Mycobacterium sp. SM3041, assembly GCF_039668335.1. Taxonomy (NCBI): domain Bacteria; kingdom Bacillati; phylum Actinomycetota; class Actinomycetes; order Mycobacteriales; family Mycobacteriaceae; genus Mycobacterium; species Mycobacterium sp. SM3041. The sequence continues at coordinate 242,390 of NZ_JAYXBQ010000076.1, forward strand.
GACGCAATCCCTTTCGACAGTGAACAATGGACTGCGGCAACGCAATCGGTGCAGTGGCCCGAGGCCGATGAGCCGGATACCGACGACCCCGTCTGGCTGCTGTTCACCAGCGGGTCGACGGGAACGCCGAAAGGTGTTGTCCACACCCATCGTTCGATCATCGCGGCGGTCCGGGGCAGCATCGCCGGCAGGTCGGTGCGTCCCGGCGGCGTGTATCTGCTGCCCTTTCCCATGTGCCACATCGCCGGGTACAACATGCTGGTGCACCACGCCGCGCAATCGACGGTGCTGCCGGTCGCGGCGTTCCGGCCCGAGGCCTTCACCACCGCGGTGAACCGGTACCGGGTCACCTCGTGTTCACTGGCCCCGACCATGCTGCACAGCCTGCTGGCCCATCTCGACGAGACCCGCACCGACCTGCCGTCGTTGCGCGACATCGCCTATGGCTCGTCGGCCATCCCGGCCGACCTGCTGCGGCGTGCCCTCGACCGCCTCGACGTGGGCTTCCACCAGGGCTACGGCATGACTGAAACCGGCGGCAACGTCACGTTTCTCGGCCCCGAGGACCATCGCGCCGGCGCCGCCGGCGACACCGCCGTGCTCGCCACCGCCGGCCGCCCCCACGCCGACGTGCAGATCCGCTTCGCGCCGAACGGCGAAATCCTGGTTCGCGGCGACCAGGTAGCGGTGCGGTACTGGCCCGACACACCCACGACCGACGACGACGGCTGGTTATCCACCGGCGACGTCGGATACCTCGACGACCAGGGCCGTCTCGTGGTGTCCGACCGGCTGAAGGACATCATCATCACCGGCGGCGAGAACGTGTCGTCGCGGGAAGTCGAGGACGCGCTGTCGTCCCACCCCGACGTGGATCAGGTTGCGGTCGTGGGGGTCCCCGATCCGTATTGGGGCGAGGCCATCTGCGCGGTGGTCGTGCCCAGCGGCGGGGCTCACCCTGACGCGGAGGCCCTCACCGCGTATGTTCGCGAACGCATCGCGGCCTTCAAGCGCCCCCGGCACGTCGTGTTCGTCGACGCCCTACCTCTCACGACAACTGGCAAGATCGCGAAACAGCTACTGCGCCAACAACTCCGCGCCCAGTTCACCGGATAGGTCAGGCCGGCTCAGGGCGTGGCCGCCGCCAGGCCCGCCCGCTCGACGCTCATCAAGCTCTCGGTCTCGTGCTCCCGCCGGTACGCCGCGCCGCCGCCGTTGAGGCCGAAAAGCCGCTTGCTCCACAACAACCACAGCACCGCGACGATGTTCACCAGCAGCATCGCCACCCGTAGCGTCGTGACCTTCTCGGTCAGCTCGTATATTTCCAGCGGCAGGAAGATGCCGGTGGCCACCACCGCGAAGTACTCTCCCCAGCGCCACATCCCCCACAGCCCAACGGCCTCCACCAACTCGAGCAACGCATATACCGCGATGCCGATGCCGATCCACAACAGCGTCGTACCCGACATGGTGAACGCGTCGTTGATGTGCCGAATTATCTTGGAGCCGTCGATGTTCCAGCCGATCTGGTCGGCCAGCGGGCGCAGCAGGGGCAGGTCCTTCTCGAACATGTCCCGCAGATGCACGCGTGCCGCCCGTACCCGGAAAACGCCGTAGGACATCGCCGCCAGTAGCAGGAATCGGAAGACCCGCTCGACGGCCAGCACTCGCATCAGCACCCGGTCGCGCAGCAGACGGCCGCGCGGTACTTCGGGTGCTGACTCCGCCGGCCCCTTCCCGCGCGGCGGGCCGACGACGAACGTCTCACACCGCAGGCAGCGCCATGCCTCACCGACCGGCGTCTGTACGTGCAATCGGGCGGCCAGCTCCGGTTCATCCGGTGCGAATGTTGCATGACCGCGTAGGCCACAGGACCGGAGGGCGAAATCCACCATGCCCGTACCGTATCGAGATGAGCTGAGCGGAGCACCCGAATCCGGGCGTCGCGGCTCGGCCGGTTCATACGAAGATGGACCGATGCCGTCCTTACTGTGGTTCCGTCGCGATCTGCGGCTCCAAGACCTGCCGGCCCTGGCAGCTGCGATAGATCAGGACCGTGACGTACTCGGATGCTTTGTGCTCGACCCGCGCCTCGAGGCGGCGTCGGGTGCGCGCCGCCTGGCGTTCCTGGGCGACTGCCTGAGGCACCTTCGCACCGAGCTGGACGGCCGGCTGCTCATCACCCGCGGGCACCCGGAGGAGCGAATTCCGCTGATCGCCAAGGACATCGGTGCCAGTGCCGTGCACATCTCCGCGGACTTCTCGCCGTTCGGCCGTCGTCGCGATGACCGGGTCCGGGACGCTCTCGATGGCATTCCACTGATTCCCACCGGCTCGCCCTACCTGGTCTCGCCCGGGCGGGTCACCAAAGACGACGACAGCCCGTACCGGGTCTTCACGCCGTTCTTCCGGCGCTGGCGTGACCACGGTTGGCGGCAGCCGGCGGGCACCGGTGCGGACTCGGCACAGTGGATCGATCCGGGCAGTCTGGCCGCCGGGGTCGCCGAACCAGTGGACATCCCGGACACCGGTACGTCGTCCGGCTTCGCCGCCGGCGAGGAGGCCGCACTACGCCAGTGGCGACGATTCGTCGACGCGGGCCTCGGCAACTATGCCGAACATCGCGATCTGCCCGGCATCGACGGCACCAGTCAGATGTCGGTGCACCTGAAGTTCGGCACCATCCACCCGCGCACCATGGCCGCCGGTCTCGACCTGAATGACAGCAGCCACGTTGCGTACTTGCGCCAGCTCGCTTTTCGTGACTTCTATGCCGCGGTGCTGCACCACTGGCCGGACAGCGCGTGGCACAACTGGAATCGCGATTTCGACGCCATCGAAACCGATACCGACGATGAGGCGGAGCGGCTGTTCGAAGCCTGGAAGGCCGGTCAGACCGGGTTCCCGTTCGTCGACGCCGGTATGCGGCAATTGAGCCAGACCGGTTTCATGCCCAACCGGGTGCGGATGATCACCGCATCATTTCTGGTCAAAGACCTGCACCTGCCGTGGCAATGGGGCGCCCGCTGGTTCCTGGAGCAGTTGGTGGACGGCGACATCGCCAACAATCAGCATGGCTGGCAATGGTGCGCGGGCAGCGGCACCGATGCCGCGCCGTACTTCCGCGTGTTCAATCCGACAGCGCAAGGGCAGAAGTTCGACCCCACCGGCGACTACATCCGCCGCTGGGTTCCCGAGTTGGCCGACGTGACTGATCCGCACCTCAAATCGGGATCGCGTCCGTCGAGCTACCCGGCAGCCGTCGTCGACCATGGCGAGGAACGCGCCGAGGCCCTTCGCCGGTATCAAGCGCTCGGCGCTCACAGCGCCGCTGCACGGAAAAGATAGCCGCATCGCGGCGTATGGCAGCATCGAAAGTGAGTCACTGCCAATTGCCCAGGGCCGTCTCGATTTTCTGTACCGGGGGAAGGATTTCCATGCGTGTCACCACCTTGCTGATCACGGGAGTTGCGACCGCCGCCACCGCGGCGATCGGCGGAGCGGCCACGGCGCCGGCGGTCCGGTCGCCCTGGTACGCGCAGCTGCGCAAGCCGGCCTACCAGCCGCCACGGCAGGTGTTTCCGATCGTCTGGCCGGCGCTCTACGCCGATATCGCCGTGGTGTCGGCAGCCGCGATCGACGAACTGGGGGCAACGGGCCGCGACACCGAACGACGCGCCTACCGGAACGGACTCGCGCTCAACCTCGCACTCAACGCCGCGTGGTCCTGGCTGTTCTTCAACCGCCGCCGTTTCGGCACCGCGACGGCGGTCAGCGCCGCGCTCACGGTGAGCAGCGCCGATCTGACGCGGCGGGCTGTCGAGGCGATCGGCGGACGGGCCGCCCCGCTGGCGCTGTACCCCCTGTGGTGCGCTTTCGCCACCGTGTTGTGCGGGCACATCCGGCAGCTGAACCGCCGAGTCGGCCCGGCATAGCGGCCGAAGTCTGGCACATCACGGGGCAATCGACCTACGCTGGCGACCATCGCTCGATGCACGTGGAGGCCAGGTTGCAGAATCCGGAAGCTTTTCTCGACCAGTTCGCCGATGACGCGGCCGGGCGGGTGTTCGCCGAGCCGTACCACACACCCGACGGTTCGACTGTGATTCCCGTCGCCAAGGTCAGCCACTCTGGCACCGGAACGACAGCGAAACCGCTGGGCGTCTTCGTGATCCGTGACGACGGAACGACCTGGGTGCCTGCCGTGGACGCCGACCGGATCGCGTTGATCGGCGTGGTGACAGGCCTGGTGGCCGCGACGATCGGCTGCCTCACGCTGCTGCGGCGCCCACCGTGGCCTGACCTGTCCAATCAGGGTCATCTGGCGCCGCATCGGCGCCGATTCCATTCATAGCTTCTCCACATTGCGTGGTTTCGTCACGCCGCACCCGGGTATCTGGTGTTGCGGGGGTCGTGGAGTTGTTCGACCGCGGGACAGCGCGGAAGAGCGATTCCTCTTTCATCACGAGCACACGCAAGGAGATCAACCCATGACCTTGAAGAAGACCGCAGCGCGTGCAGTCGCGACCAGCATGCTTGGCCTGGCAGGCCTCGGCGTCGGGGCCGGTCTCGCGCAGGCAGACCCGGTCGGCCCGAAGCCGACACCGCCATTTCCGTCGCCGACCGTCCCCGGGCCCGGCGTAAACGCCGGGACACCCGGCAATCCGCTCCCGCCGGGACACGGCTTCCTGCCGCCTCCTGGACACGGCGGCCCGATGCCGCAGGACCGCATTCCGTTCACCGCGACGCCGTCGTGGGTCCTGGTCCCGGTGGTGCCGCCGATGGGCACGCCGCCGGCACCGCCGCTGCCTGACTGGGCAACCGGCCTGCAGGTGGTGTGGAACCCTGACCTCGGCGCCTGGGGCGTGTGGGACGCGCAGGGAAGCGCGTTCATCCGCCTCTAACCGAAGACGTGGCCGCCACTCCGTCATTCCGACGGGGTGGCGGCCCACGTTCGGCACCGGCGACGGCCGTCATCGCTCAAATCCCGGGAAACTCTACGGATACTCCCAGCCGCATCCCAGGCAGAAATGCTAACTCAGGCGTCAATTCTTTCTACCGTTACCGCTGACAGCCAACAGCGCACGGGCGGAGGGAACGACCATGGGTTGCTCACGGTACATCGGCCGGGTCGGTGCCCTGGCAGTGTTTTTCGGGGTCGGCATATCGCTCACGACTGGGCAGGCGATCGCCTACGCCGAGCCGTCATCAACGACGCCGGACACCGCGCACGCCGCGGAGGCGGCAGCCTCAGGCAAACCGGCGCCCAAGCACGCGCCCGCCCCGGCGACAGCGGCACAACCGGGCCCCGCGCCGGCGTCCACGTCAGACGTACCGGCGCCGTCGGCCCACAAACCCAAGCGACAGCCCAAAAACAAGGGCGGCGAAGGCAGAAGCACGGACGCGGCCGACAAGCACCGTGACGCGGACCCCAATCGGCACGCGCACAGCGCCATCAAGGCAGCGCCGACCTCGACCTCGAGCGAATCCACCAGCACCACAACAAAAATCAGTCGGCCGCAGCCCGCCGCCACGGTCAAACGCTCCCCCGCACCGTCGATCGTCGCGACCGCGGCCGTGCCGGCCACCGCATCAACTGCCCGCACCGCGGCACCACTGGCAGCGCTCGTCACGCCCACCGTGCCGGCTCCGATCGTCCCCAACCCGATCAACCAGATCGTCACCGCGGCAAAGCAACTCCTCAGCATCGCACTGAAACCGCTCGTGTCGGTCCTGCCCTCGAACGTGCCCGCCAATTCACCCGCGTTGTGGACGGTACTCGCGTGGGTGCGCAGGCAGATCGAGACGAATATCCTTCCACCCCATGTGGTTTCGGCCTGGAATGTGACCAGCCCGAATCTCCTGACCAACCCCGGCGCAGAGCTCGGTGATCCGTCACTGTCCGGCGGCAGCACGGTGTCCATCCCCGGCTGGACCGTCACCGGCACGCCGACCGTCATCAAGTACGGCACCGTGCGCCAGATCCCGTTGGGTCTGCCGACACCGGGGCCGACGCTTCCGCCCATCTTCAATTTTCCGAGCGATCGACCCACCCCGGCCGACACCCAGTTCTTCGGCGGCGGCAACGTCGCGACCTCCACGTTGACCCAGACGATCGATCTCAGTGACGCCGCGGCGGGCATCGACGCCGGCACGACACCGTTCAAGCTGAGCGGATTCCTGGGCGGCGCCATGATCGATCCTTCGGCCGCGTCGATCAAGGTCACGTTCCTCGACGCCGGCGGGACGCAGCTCGGCGTCGGCAAAGTGGCACCCGTCGGTCCCCTCGAGCGCTGGTTCCAGACCGGATTGCTCGAACGCAGCACCGAAGGCACCATCCCCGTCAACACCCGCACCGCGCAGGTGGTCGTCACGCTCAAGGACTCGAACCCGCTGACCGGCGGCTACAACAACGCCTTCGCCGACGATCTCTCCTTCACCGTCGGGGCGTCACTGCCGGCACCGCCGCCGCCCACCCCGCCGAAGTCGACGGTCGGCGCGCTCGACCACATCTTCATGGTCTACCTGGAGAACAAGGGCTACAAGGACATCGTCGGCAGCGCCAACGCGCCGTATCTCAACAGCCTGATCGACACTTACGGCGTCGCGACCGACTATTACGCGCTGACGCATCCGAGTGACCCGAACTACTACCCGATCCTCGGCGGCTCCGACTTCGGCCTCAGCTACAACTGCGCGACCAACTGCATCGATGCCACCAACCTCGCCGACCGAATCGAATCGGCGGGCAAGACCTGGGCCGGGTACGCGCAGGGCATGTCCGCCGCCGGGCCCTACGTGTCGACAAGCGATTATGCGCCCGACCAGTTGCCGTTCCTGGCGTACAGCGACATCTACAACAATCAGGCCCGCGCCGCCGCGCATCTCCACCCATTGACCCAGCTGGCGACCGACCTCTCATCGTCGGCCACGACGCCCAACTTCGCCTGGTTCGCGGCCAATGAAGCCAACAACGGCGAAGGTCCCATCGACTCCGTCCAGGGCGTCCTCAACTACATCGGGGCGCTGCTCACCAACCACCAGTACAACGTGAAGGCGGCCGATCAGTTCGCTCAGCAGACCATCCCGACCATTCTGAATTCGGCCGTCTGGAACGACCCGACACAGCGGTCGGCCATCGTCGTCACATTCGACGAAGACAGCGACAACCTGTCGCTCGGTTTCGGGAACGGCGGCAATCGTGTTGTCACCGTGGTGATTCCGTCACAGGGAGCCGTCGACGCCGGGATGCGTTCGGGCAACTTCACCAGCACCAGCTACGCCAACCACTACAGCCTGCTGCGCACCATCGAGGATTCACTGCAATTGGCGCCGTTGACCAACAACGACGCCTACGCCGCGCCGCTCAACGACTTCTGGGGCACGCCGCCGGTCATGCCGTAGCCCAAAACGAGAGTCGGACCCGAGGAAAACCTCGGGTCCGACGTCTACTTCCGGTTGGGTCGGTGGATCAGAACCAGTCGACCTGCGCTTCGACGGTGGTGCGGTCCAGGCTGTCCAGCAGGTCCAGCTGGGTCGTCACCTTCGGCAGCTCGTAACGGAAGAAGTACTGTGCGGCAGCACGTTTCCCGTCGTAGAAGTTGCCGGTGTTGCCGCCGGCGGCAACCAGCTGCTCCAGCCAGATCCAGGCCATCACGATGTGGCCGGCGGCTTCCAGGTATGCGGTCGAGTTGGCCAGGGTGGTCTCGGGATCGCCTGCGGCCCACAGCGTCGCGGTGACCTCGGCGAGCCGGTCGGTCTGCGCCTGCAGCTCCCGCGCGTAGCCGGCCGTCGCCTCCGACTGCAGCGCGGTCTGGACGGTGTCCCCGATCCGGCGCTGCAGCAGCTTCAGGCCGGCGCCGCCCTGCATGACGACCTTGCGGCCGAGCAGGTCGATGCCGTGAATGCCATGTGTGCCTTCGTGAATGGCGTTGAGGCGGTTGTCGCGGTACTGCTGCTCGACGTCGTACTCGGTGGTGTAGCCGTAGCCGCCGTGAATCTGGATGCCGAGGTTGTTGGCTTCCAGGCACCACTGCGACGGCCAGCTCTTGGCGATCGGGGTGAGGACCTCGAGCATCAGCTCGGCCTCGTCGCGTTCGGCGCCGGTGAAGATCTTGATCTGGTCGACCAGCCGGGCGCAGTACAGACCGAGCGCCAAAGCGCCTTCCACGTAAGACTTCTGGGCCAGCAGCATGCGCTTGACGTCGGCGTGCTCGATGATCGCGACCTGCGCGCGCGACGGATCCTTGTCGCCGACCGGACGGCCCTGGGTGCGCACCTTGGCGTACTCCAGCGACGTGAGGTATCCGGCGTAGCCGATGGCGGTGGCCATGGAGCCGACGGCCACGCGGGCCTCGTTCATCATGTGGAACATGTAGGCCAGGCCGCGGTGCTCCTCGCCCACGAGGTAGCCGACAGCGCCGGGCTCGTCGGTGGGCTGGTGGCTACCGTCACCGAAGTTCAGCAGGGCGTTGGTGGTGCCGTGATTGCCCATCTTGTGGTTGAGGCTGACGAGCGCGACGTCGTTGCGGGTGCCGTCGGTCAGGTACTTCGGCACGATGAAAAGCGAGATGCCCTTCACGCCGGGGCCGCCGCCCGGGACCTTGGCCAGGACCAGGTGCACGATGTTCTCGGACAGCTCGTGGTCACCGCCGGTGATCCACATCTTGGTGCCGGTGACCCGGTAGGTGCCGTCGGCGGCCTTGGTGGCCTTGGTGCTGATGTCGGCGAGCGACGAGCCGGCGTCGGGCTCGGAGAGGCACATGGTGCCGAAGTAGCGGCCCTCGAGCATCGGGCGGACCCAGGTGTCGATCTGCTCTTCGGTGCCGTACTCGGTCAGCAGGTTGGCGTTGCCGACGGTGAGAAACGCGTACGAGAAGGTGGCGGGGTTCGCGGCACGGAAGAACGCGGCCGACGACTGTGCAACCACGTTGGGCAGCTGCATGCCGCCGACACGCTCGTCGAACGAGCTGGCCATCAGGCCCGCGCCGTTGAAGTCGTCCAGCGCCTGCTTGATCTCGTCGATCAGCACGACCTTGCCGGTCTCGTCCACGAACGGCGGGTTGTGGTCGGCCTTCTTGTTGTGCGGCGCGAAGCGCTTGGTCGCGATGTCGGCGCTGAGGTCGAGGACGGCATCGAAGGTGTCCCGCGAGTGCTCCGCGAAGTGCTCGTGCTTGGTGAGCTCGACGACGTCAAGCCACTCGTACAGCAAGAAGTCCAGGTCGCGCCGAGACATGAAATCAGTCACTGGGTTCTACCTTCCAATGCAGCCAGACATTAGCAGTCGCTCATTTCCTAAGCGATTGCTAATATCGCCTATCGGCCGGGTCTGTGTCAACTGTGTGTACGATCACCAGCACATGAAGACCGACCGGACCACCGACTCGGCCGCCGCCGAGCGCATCCGGCGGGCGGCCATCGAGGCGTTCGCGGAATCCGGCTACGGCGGCACCTCGACCCGTCAGATCGCCAAACGCCTCAACATGAGCGCGACGGCCATGTACCCGCATTACCGGTCGAAGGAAGAGCTGCTCTACGCCATCGCCTTGGAAGGGCACGGCAGCCTGCTGGCGACGCTGCGGGCCACCGACGATGCCGGCGCGCCGAGCGCGGAACGCTTCCACACGGTCGTCGCGGCCTTCGCCACCTGGCATGCGGAGAACAGCAAGCAGGCCAGGGTCGTGCAGTACGAGCTCCACGGTCTGACCCCGGCCCACTACCGCACCATCGCCCCGCTGCGGCACCAGGTCACCGCCGTGATCGCCAACATCATCGAATCCGGCATGGCGACAGGCGAATTCCACGTCGACAACCTCGACGACGTCGTGATGGCCATCTCGTCGCTGTGCGTCGACGTCTGCCGCTGGTTCCCCTCGCGGACGCACCGCGATCCCCACAAATTGGGCGAGATCTACGCCCAGGTCGCCGCCCGCCTGGTGCGCTGACCGCACTCTGCGGAAGTTCCTTCGGCGGCCCCGTCGCGCCCCCGATTTTTCGGGCTCTACCTGCCATAACCGGCCAGTGAACCGTCGGCGGTCGTGATGTACTTGCTGCCGACGACAGGAGGCCCGATGGTCAACCCTCCACCGGAGGATCGCGAACAGGTCGCGACGGCGGCCGACGACAGCCCGTCCATCACGGGCGACGCGCCAACGACCGAGGTCCGGTTGCGCCGGGTGCGCGGCAGATTCAGCATCCAGTCGAAGCTCATCACGATGCTGCTGGGCGCGAGCATCGTCTCGGCCGCCATCGTGGGTTTCATCGGGTACCAGACCGGACAGGCCTCGTTGCGCAACGCCGCTTTCGATCGGCTGACGCAGGTCCGTGAGACACAGTCCCGGCAGTTCGCCGCGCAGGTCACCAACCTGAAGAACGCCCTGCTCATCTATACCAGCGGGCCGGCGATGGCCGAAGCCGTGCAGGCCTTCAGCACCGGATTCAACGAATTGGCCAATGCCACAATCGATCCCGCCGAGCAGCAGGCGATCGTCAACTACTACAACCAGGAACTGATCAACCCCGTCGAGCGGGCGACGGGGGCCAAGCTGAACCTCGACGTGCTGTTGCCGTCGTCCAACGCGGCCAAGTACCTGCAGGGCCGGTACACCGTCGCCGCGGCTCGGCCGAACGGCCCACCGCCGCCGCCCGATCCCACCGCCTGGGGCGCCGCCTCGGCCCGCTACAACCCGTTCTTCCAAGAGATCGTGCGGTTGTTCGGCTACGGCGATGCCCTGTTGATCGATGCCGCCGGCAATGTCGTGTACTCGGCCAAGAAACGGGCGGACCTCGGTACGAACGTCCTGTCCGGTCCGTACCAACAGGGCAACCTGCACCAGGCCTACGCCAAGGCGATGGGCGCCGACCGCGTCGGGTACGTCGCCGTCACCGACTACCAGACCTATCACCCGGCCGCCGACCACCCGATCGCCTGGATGGCCGCGCCGGTCGTGACGGCGGGACGCACGGTGGGAGTCGTGGCGCTGCAATTCCCCATCTCCGGGCTGAACGCGCTGATGACGTTCAGCGGCAAGTGGCAGGCGAACGGTCTGGGCTCGACCGGCGAGACCTACCTCGCCGGCACCGACGACCTCATGCGGTCGAATTCCCGCCTCTTCGAGGAGAATCGGCAGACCTATCAACACGATGTCGTCGCGGCCGGGACACCGGCCGAGTTGGCTGAGCGGGCCGTCCGGCTCGGCGGTACCACGCTGATACAGCCCGTCGGTGGCCCCGCCACCCGCGCGGCGCAGCGCGGCCAGTCGGGGGTGCTGATCGCCACCGACTACCTCGGTCAGGAAACGCTGCAGTCGTATGCGCCGGTGACCGTCGGCCCCGACGTCAACTGGTCGATCGTCGCGAAGATCGACACCGCGGAAGCCTTTGCGCCCGAACGCGTCTTCACCAGAACCATGGGCGTGGCGGTGACCGCGATCGTCATCCTGGACTGCCTGGCCGCCATGGCACTCGCGCAACTGTTCGTGCGGCCCATCCGACGGCTCGAGGCCGGGGCCCAGAAGGTCAGCCGGGGCGACTACGACGCGATGATCCCGGTGCGGACGCGCGACGAATTCGGGGATCTGACCAAAACATTCAACGACATGAGCCGGCTGCTCGGCATCAAGGACGACCTGCTGCGGCGCGAACGCCGCGAGAACGCCCAGTTGCTGCGCTCGCTGATGCCCGAATCGGTCATCGAGCGCTATCGCAGCGGCGAGGAGACGATCAGTGAGAACCACCAGGACGTCGCGGTGCTCTTCGCCGACATCGACGGTCTCGACGCCCTCTCCAGCGCGCTACCGGCCGACCAATTCCTCGCGGTGGTCAACGAATTGGTGCGCCAGTTCGACGACGCCGCCGAACGCAGCGGAGTCGAACCGGTGCGCATCCTGCGCAACGGCTACACGGCGAGCTGCGGTTTGAACGTGCCCCGGCTGGACAACGTCGAGCGCATCGTCAACTTCGCCATCGAATTGCAGCGCATCGTGGCCCGTCTCAACGACGAGGACAATCTGCAGCTCGGTTTCCGGGCCGGCATCGACACCGGCACCGTCACCAGCGGCCTGGTGGGCGGAGCCACCATGATGTACGACATGTGGGGCAGCGCAGTCGATTTGGCCTATCAGATTCAGGCCGGCGGCGCCGAGCCCGGGATCTACATCACCGGGCGGGTGTACGACGCCGTGCACGACACCCACCGGTTCACGCCCGCCGGGCAGCACATCGTCGACGATGTCGAAGAGCCCATCTGGCGGCTGGCGGGGCGGCGGTAGGCCGTGTACTCCTCCGGTTCGTCATGGTTCCTGTGGGTCGCAGCGATCGCCATCGGGCTACCTGTCGGCCTGATCGTCCTGACCGAGTGGCGGCGCGCCCTGATCCGCCGGCGCAGCCCGCTCGCCGCGCCCGTCGGGCTCCTGCGCACGTATGTGCTCCCCGTGATCGCCGTCCTGCTGCTGATGCTCAAGGTGGCGGTCGTCCCCGCCCGCGACGTTCCCATCCGCATCGTGGCGACCGTCCTGGTGTTCCTGGTGCTGCTGCTGGTGTTGTCCGGCTTGAGCAACACGATGTTCGCGAACGCCCCGGAGACCTCGTGGCGCAGCCGCATCCCCCGCATCTTCCTCGACGTCGCGCGGATGGTGCTCATCATCCTGGGCTTGGCGGTGATCTCCCGGTACATCTGGGGCAGCAACGTCAAGGGCGTCTTCACCGCAGTCGGTGTCAGCTCCGTGGTCCTCGGCCTCATGCTGCAGCACTCCGTCGGGCAGATCGTGTCCGGGTTGTTCATGCTGTTCGAGCAGCCGTTCCGGATGGGCGACTGGCTGGACACCGCCGCCGCGCGTGGCCGCGTCGTCGAAGTCAACTGGCGCGCCGTCCACATCGAGTCCAGCACCGGCGTACAGATCACGCCCAACTCGGTGCTGGCCGGCACGTCCTTCACCAACCTGAGCCGGCTGGCCACCTCGCACACCACCATCACCACGACGTTCGCCGCCACCGACCCACCCGACCAGGTGTGCGCGATGCTCACCAGGATCGCGGCCGCCCTGCCGAACCGCGGCGACGACGTCGAGCCCACCGCCGTGCCGATCGGCGATCACAAGTACCGCACCACCATCGGGCTGAAATCGCCCGGGGACGACGACGCCGTGCAGGCCACCTTCCTACGCTGGGCCTGGTATGCGGCTCGGCGCGACAAGCTGCATCTCGACGGTGTGGCCGACGACTACTCCACCCCCAAACGTGTCGACGAGGCGCTCGAGGAGGCGGCGGCACCCGCGCTCCGCCTGAACAAAGCCGACCAGCAGGCTCTCGCGCCGTATGCGCGCCTGATCCGGTACGGCACCGGCGAGCTCATCCAGGCACCCGGCGAGGTCCCGAAAACCATCACGGTGGTGGTGTCCGGGCGGGTCCGATTGACCGTGCCGACGGCCGACGGTTCAGTCGCCGGCGTGCGTACCCTCGACAAGGGGGCTCTCCTCGGCGTTGCGGCCTTCACCCACCAGGCGAACCTCGCTTACGTCCACGCCATCGACGAGGTCACCCTGCTGCAGATCGAACACGACGAAATCCAGCGCCTGCTGGCCGACCGGCCGCAGCTGTCGCGGGAGTTCGGCCGCGTCATCGACGAACGGCGCAGCGAGGCCAGGGCCACCATCAAGTCAGCGGGGAAAACGGACCGCGCCAAGGTGATTCGAGATGCGGCAGCACAGCTCGGCACTGCCGGTGGAGCCAAGGCGTTGGATACCCCTTAGCTCATCACAGGCATCACGTTTCAGCCATCCCGTCGAGCTTGCTGATGTGTCGCTCGAAGAACTCGATGATGTCGTCACGACCGCCTGACACCCCAAGCGACGCATGCATGGACAGCAGTTGCGACGTCCCGACGATCAAGAACGTCGCTACCGCCGGCGATAGGTCCTCGGCGGCGATGCCATGCCGCACGAGGACGGACCTGATGGTCTCGACCTGCGCGTCCAGAATCTGCTGCGCCGCGCCCGCGACCTCAGATTGCAGCGCTTTACGATGATTGGCGAGTGCGACGTACTCTGTGAGCAGTCGAGACTCACGGTTGTCGATGAGGTAATTCCACAACGCCCGCAACGGGTTCGGCGCCAGCAGGATATGCGCCTGCGCGGCCAATCCGAGCTCGGTCTTGCGCCGGATAGCAGCCAAGAACAGATCGTCCATGGTGCGGAAGTAGTAGTGGACCAGCTGCGGCTTCAGTCCAGCTCTTTCAGCCAGCCGCCGCGAGGTCACCGCGGCGTAACCCTCCTCGAGCATCAGCGCCTCAGCAGCATCGAGCAGGGCGCCGCGGTTCTTGGACTCGGGACCAGCGATCCTGCGTTCCGCTGCCATAGCGTCACCGTCCAATCTCGGTCGCGGCGCGCCGCGTCGATCTCGATGCACACCACGGAAGCGTGGCGACGCCACGATGCTAAGCATGTGCTCGGCACAAGCGGCCACCAGCCTGCCCTCGGGTACAGTTCATGAGTGTTTTCCGCCGATGACATGGGCGTGTGGTGACCGGCCCGACAGACGATCCGATCTGGAAACAACGCGCGGTCGAGCGCTCCCTCAAGACGGCGAAACTACGGGCAGCCCAACGAGTACAACGATTCATGGACGCCGCTCAGTCGATCATCGCCGAGAAGGGCAGCACGGATTTCACGGTCCAGGAGGTCGTCGACCGCTCCGGCCAGTCGCTGCGCAGCTTCTACCTGCAGTTCGATGGCAAGCATGAACTACTGCTGGCGCTGTTCGAAGATGCGCTGGCCCGCCTGGCCGACCAGATCCGGTCCGCGATCGACGCCGAGATCGACCCACTGAAGCAGCTCAAGAACGCCATCGCGCTACTGCTCGAATTGTGTCGTCCCGGCCCGGCACCCGGGCGACCGCTGTTCACCGACTTCGCTCCACTTCTCATGGCCACTCACCCAGCTGAGGTGAAAATTGCCCATGCGCCGCTACTGTCATTGCTTACCGAATTGATGGAAAATGCCAGTGCGGCTGGGGAATTGCGCTCAAACGTCAACCCGGCACGGATGGCAGTCATAACCATGCAGACGGTGATGTCCGTCGCCGAACCCACCGGAATCACCGGCGACTCAGACACGGATCCCATCACCACCGAGGAACTCTGGGATTTCTTGGCCAACGGCTTCGTCGCGCCGTAATGAGAATTGGATACCGATTTCCGAGAGGAGGTTGCCCGCAGTGACAAAAGTGGCGGCAGCAGATAAGCGCCGGCGGCGCGAACGCGGTTCCATCAATCCCGACGACATCGTCAGCGGTGCATTCGAACTCGCCGAACGGGTTTCGATCGACCATCTCAGCATGCCGATGCTGGGAAAGCATCTCGACGTCGGTGTCACGAGCATCTACTGGTACTTCCGCAAGAAAGACGACCTGCTGGACGCCATGACCAACCTCGCCGTACAGCGGTATGCGCTTTCCACGCCCTATGCCGTTGGCGAAAACTGGCGGTCTGCACTACGCAGCCACGCCCGCACGATGCGACAACTGTTCCTGGACAACACAGTCATGTGCGACCTGATCCTCATTCGCTCCCCACATGCCCAACACGCCGATCGCTTGGGCCTACAAGCCGTCGAGCAAGCCATCTCCAGCTTGGTCGAAGCCGGGCTGACGCCGGAGGCCGCGTTGGATGTCTATGCGGCGGTATCAGTCCACGTGCGCGGATCGGTTGTGCTGCAACGACTTCGGGACAAGGCGGCGCTCAACGAGGGGCGAGGTGGGCGCCGCGACACTCTCCATGCCGATCCCGCTACCACACCACTGCTCGCGCAGGCGCTTCAGGACGGTCAGCAACTCCACACTCTGGACGAGGCGAATTTCGACTTCGGTCTCGAGTGCATTCTCGACCATGCTGAGCGCCTGATCACGGTCAACACGAAGCCGGCACGAGTGCGCAGACCGGTGCGCCCGTGAGCCAGCGGACACCACGCCGGCCGATGCTGCCGCACGGAGAACACCGCTCGCGTGGGATCTAGCTCCGGTTCGTCCTGATGTCGAAGCCGACCTTCTCGCCATCGACGCTGGTGATCTTCAGGTGCGCCTTGTATGGCCCTTCCGGTCCCGTGAAGGTGCAGTCGAATTCGCCGCCGACCTTGGCGTCGATGCCCGACGGGCACTTGACATCGGTCGGGTGGAATCCGGTCTTGCTGGTCACCATGTCGGTCACCGACTGCGCGGCGCCTTCCGGTTTGATGGTCGAGGTACACGCGCCCAACTGCAGCGTGAGCACCCCGACGATGACGGTCGTGCCGATGAAGCCGGTGGATCGGGTCATGACGGGAACGTAGTGGCAGGCAGTTGGAAACGTGTTGGAAAACGGTCGCAGCGTCCGGCCGCGGGCGATTAGCCGCACGGTCAGTGGGTATCACGACAGTTGCCCTTTCACCTGCCGAGGTAATCGCGACGATGAGGTTTGCATATCTGGCCGGAAGCTTGGCGTTCCTCCTCATCTGGCTGGCGCTGTGGTGGCGTTCGAGCCGGCTGCGCCGCATGCTGATGCTGCGGGTCAGCGCGGCAACCGCGCTGCTGGGACTCACCGAACCGCTCTACGTTCCCGAATACTGGCACCCACCAACGCTTTTCGACCTGAATCTCAAGACGGGTTTCGATATCGAGAGCGTGTTGTTCTCGTTCGCCATCGGGGGAATCGCCACCGCGGTGTACGGCGCCTTGCGTACGAACCGACAGCTGCGCCGCAGCGCAGCCGCACCGCGTGGGCCTCGTCAGCTCCTCCACGCCGTCGCCATCGCGGTCCCGATACCGGTGCTCGTCCTGCTCACCCTCCTGACGAGCCTCAACCCGATCATCACGACCATCGCGGCGCTGAGCGCGGGCGTGGCAGTCAGCGCGGCCTGCCGGCCGGATCTGATCGCCCGGATGTTGACGTGCGGTTTGCTGTTCTTCGGCCTCTACTTCGTCTTCTTCGCGCTGTTCAACATCGCATTTCCCGGCTACATCGACAGCGTCTGGAATCTGCCGGCACTGTCCGGGGCCGTCATCGCGGGCGTACCTGTCGAGGAGTTGTCGTTCGGCTTCGTCTTCGGCCTGATGTGGTCCAGCGTCGCCGAGTACGTCGTGTGGGCGACGGTCGACCCATCGGCGTGACGGCACGACGGCGCCGCGGGCTCGCGTTTGCGGTGGGCACCGGCAGAAGTGGGTATCAGCCAGACATGAATGCCGAGATGATCCAAGATCGCCGCGCGTCGCTGTCGTTCGTCGTCGCGCTCACCGCGCTCGTGGGCGTCTTGGCTTACTGCGACTTCCCAGTGGAGTGGCTGGTCAACTCCCAGCTCAGCCCCCTGCGCTCGTACGTCAGCGAGCTGGCCGTCGCAGGCCAACCGGCGCGTTCGTTCTTCCGGGTGAGTGACGTCGTGGCCGGAGTCGGCTTGATCGCCGTTGCCAATCTGCTGATGCGTTGGCCGCCGACAACGCAGGCGTCGGTCGCGCATCTGTGCGCGATGGTCGCCGGAATCTCGTCGATGGCCGATGGCCTGTGGCCCATGCCGTGCGCGCCATCGATCGACATGAGCTGCCGCGCAAAGGAAGAAGCGATTCACACCACGCAGGTCGTCCAACCCCATACCGCTTCCAGCCTCATCGGGTTCACCGCACTCGTCTGTGCCATCGGCCTCTACGGGGCAGTGCTGACACGTCACCCGGGCTACGGCAGGCTCGGCGCCGCCGGACTCTCTGCTGCAGCCGCGGCTGCCCTCCTCGGCGGTGTCGACGTCGCCATGTGCCTGACGTCCTCGACGGCCTGGGCCGGGCTGGTGGAGCGGCTACAGATCGGCGTCATATCTGCGTGGCTGGCTGCTCTGGTAATCCGCGCGGCACGTGACGGCGTCACTGTGATCGACGGATGCGGTCCCCCACGGCCGCAACCCGGCGCCGTACCCGAGTGACCCGTGGTACGTACTCGGCCGCGCGCCGGGCACCGTCCAGAATCGTGGTCATCGGCTGCAGCGGTGCGGAGACGCGAATCGGCGTCCGATCGACCTGCGGCCGCTGATTTCCCTGCCACCACACCGGTTCGGTGAGCCGCTGCACGAACGGCACCGAACTCTCCACCGAGGCGTTGCCCCACTCGATCGCGCGATCGATGGCTTCCGGCGCGGCGGCCAACGTGACGGGAGACAGCGTGGGACTGAACCGGATGACGCGGTCGGCGAACGGCGCGTTGCGGACCATCTGCAACTGCAGCGCCTGGGTGATCGGTTGCAGCCAAAGGTGTCTCGGGTTCCATTGCGGGTGGAAGCAGTCCCAGCCGATGTAGCACGCGTTGCGGGTGCCGAGCCGACCGTCCTGAATTCGCTTCCACGCCAGCTCGATCGGGACGTTACTCGCCGCTCCCCCGTCGACCAATGCGGCGACATCCTTCTCCACGAGCAGCTGATCGAGCAGGCCCCACATCCGCGGATCACTCGACTCATGATGCAGAATCCCCGGGATCGCCGACGAAAAGCTCGCGGCGTCAACGACATTGAAGTCGGCCGTCAGATCGTCGCCGCCGAGCACGATCGGCTTGACGACGCGCGAATCGATGAACGCAGCGACCTGCCACAGCCGGTTGACGACGCCGGGCGCGTAGCCAAGCTTGAGGTGCTCGAGCGCGCGCACCCCCATCATCGTGAAATGCGACGGATGGAACTGGCCGGGCAGCCGGTCGAAAGACTGCTTCCGGACCCCGGCGACGACGGTCTCGTACGGGATCGAGAGATCGGTCATCCGCATCGGTTCACCGTCCTCGCGCGTGAACATCTCCTTGGCGAACTCGTTGAACTGCAACGAGAACAGTCCGTTGAGTCCGTGGCGACGACGGGTCCGGGCCGGGGCCAGGACGCCGCGGTAGGTGACGGTCTTCGCCCAGGCGACGTAGTCCTCGATGGGCACCGGCAGCACGCGCGCCATGACGCTGCCGACGATGGCGCCGAACGAGTTGGTCAACATGTACGCGGGCGGCAGCCCCGCCGCGAGCATGCGCTGCATGCCGCCGAGGTAGACGTAGCCGGCGCCGCCCCCGCCGCCCAGCACCGCGACGTAGGTCTTGTAACCGAGTTCGGCGTCGAGTTCGGCCGCGGAGAAGTCATTGCCGTGACGCTCCAGCAGCACCGACCGCTCGTAGTCGACGTCTTCGGCGAAAGTCTCGAGGATCGCCTTCGCGGCATCCAGCCGTTCCTGTGCGGTGGTTCGCCCGCGCAGTGCGTGGTAGAGCGCGTCAATCACCCGGGCACGGAAGCCGGCGATCTCGTCACCGACCGTCACATCGCCACGGCCGCGGGTGCCGCCCGGCCCGGCGGCACCCGGTTCGAACACCGTCAACCGCGCGAAGCTCAAGAGGTAGCGCAGGCGCCGGAACTGCTCGGGGCTGAGCACGTCGGGGCATTCGAGGTCGGCCCGAACCAGCGCGGCTTCCATGTGCTGCAGTGCGAGAGTCGGATTGCTGCCCGGAAGGCCAGGGGGTTCCGCGGCTTCTATCACCGCCAGCTCGGTGGACACGTCGCCGAACGGTACGAGCTCGGGATTCACCATCAGATCATTGTTCGCCACCGGGCATCCGGCCGCGGCGGTTGGGTCGGATTGCCAGAACTGCCCGACAACGTCAACTCTGCCGCGACTCGGCCAGCACGTCCGAGAGCCACTTGATCACCAGATCGGGCTGCTCGTCGATGATGAAGTGACCGCAGTTGGGCACCTCGGTGATGTTCAGATCGTCGGCGTGGTCCTTGAAGCCCTCCAGCAGCGACGGATGCACCGCCACATCGTCGAGACCGAACAGCACCCGCACCGGCATCGCGAGCTTCTGATCGTCGTAGGGACCACGCGCCAGTTTCGCGAACTCCTTGCCGACCATGGCGCGGTAGATCTTGGAGCCCGCGACACGACGGTCCCGATCACGGAAGCAGCTGCGGAAGAAGTCCACCGACTCCTGGGGCATGCCACTGCGGCGGATGAACCACCACAGCGTCGGCGACAGGTGCGACAGCGGCCCGACCACCGGAGCGCCCACGACAAGTTGGTACGCGAGTTTGTGGGCATGCCGTGCGACCCGGCCCGGCTCCTGCCACACCGGCGGGATGTTCAGGATCGCCAGCCGCGTGACGCGCGTCGGCGCCTTCAACGCCACCAGCTGCGCGGTCCAGCCGCCCCAGTCATGACCCACCAGGTCGAAGGTGTCCAGCCCCAGCGCCGTCGCCGCGGCGAGCACGTCGGAGGCGAACTGCTCCTTCTCGTAGCCCTTCGGCGTGACCTCGCTCCAGCCGGCGCCGCGCAGGTCCATGGCGTGCACCCGGTAGCCGGCATCGGCCAGCGCCGGGATGACCTTGTGCCACATGAACCAGTTCTCCGGCCAACCGTGCAGCAGGACGACCGGGCGCCCCGCCTCCGGCCCGGCCACGGCGACGTGAATCTTCACGTCGCCGGCCTGCACGTATTCATGGGTCACGCCATCGACGGTCGGCATGCTGCGCTGAGTCATGCGCGCATCTTACCGCGCGGTAAGTTCGATGATCGAGAGGTGGCGGATTCTTCGATCGGGACGCTGACGCGGTCCGCAGCGATCAGTTCGTCGCCGCGTTCCACTCATAGGGCAGGAACTTCCCGTCGAACGTGATCACCACGCGGTCACCGCCCGGGTGGGGCTTGCGTTGCAGGTCGAGGCTGAAGTTGATGGCGCTCATGATGCCGTCACCGAACTGCTCGTGGATGACCTCCTTGAGCGCTGGACCGTACACCGAGAGCGCTTCGTAGAGCCGGTAGATGGTCGGGTCGGTGGGCACCGCGGTCGGCAACCCGCCGCGCATCGGAACGGCGGCCAGCACGGGAACGACGGACTCGTCGAGACCGAGCAGTGCCACGACCTTGGCGCCCAGTTCGGCCGGCACCGGGTGCTGGCCGAGCAGTGCCGCGATCGTCCACACCAGCGGACGCTCGACCGCATCCGCCAACTGTTGCCACGTCAGGCCTTTCGCCAGGCGCGCGGCGACGATCGCTTCGGTTACTTGATCTCGTGTCATGCGGTACAGCTTCGTGGACCGGTGTTACTGAGGAATTACGAGTTCGGCGCTGCCGCACCAGCAATGCCCGCCTCCGGAAACGAGAAAACCCGCCCTGACCGAAGTCAGAACGGGTTTTACTTGTGGAGCTAAGGGGACTCGAACCCCTGACCCCCACACTGCCAGTGTGGTGCGCTACCAGCTGCGCCATAGCCCCTTAAGTGGTGCCTGATGAAGCTACACCACTGGCACCACGGTCGACAAAACGGCTGGTCAGAGGGACCCTTCCACCGGCTCGTGGCCCAGTGGACAGATCGGGGTCTCCTCTTCGTCACCGGAATGACGCGTTTCCGGGGCCAGCGACCAACACACCGCAGCCGCCAGCAGGATCACCCCGCCGACGCCGAAGGCGGCGGTGAACGACACGTGCTGGGCGATCTGTCCGGCGGCCAGGGAGCCGACGATCGTGCCGAGGTCCGACATCATCTGAAAGGTCGCCACGGCGGTGCCGCCGCGCGCCCGGTTGCCGATGATGTCCGCGACAGCCGCCTGCTGTGGCGAGACGAAGACGCCACTCGCCGCACCCGTCACGAACGCGATCACGAGGAACACCGGCAGCGACGTGGTCCAGCCGAGCAGCGCCGTCGAGGCGGCCGACACCGTCAAGCCGACGATCATCAATTTGCGGCGGCCCACCCGGTCGGACAAGTGCCCGCTGGGAATCACGGCACAGACGTTGCCGATCGCGAACATCGCCAGCACCAGGCCGGCCATGCCCGCGCTGCGGTGCAGCACATCGACGACGAACAGCGGCACCAGCGCCACCCGCAGGCCCAGCGCCGCCCATCCGGCCGCCAGGTTCGACAGCAGGGCGGCCTGATAGGCACGGTTACGCAGCACGGTTCGCACCGACACCGTCGGCCCGATCACCTCCTCGTCGCGAGCGGCCAGCGTCGAGTTCCGCAGGCTGACGAACACGACGACCGCGGCGACCACAAGCGCCATGCCGTAGATGGCGAACGGTACGGACAGACCCAGCCCCGCAGTCAGGCTGCCGACCACCGGCCCGGCCACGCCACCGATCATGAATGCGCTCGAGAACAACCCGGCCACCCGGCCACGGGCGTCGAACGGCGACAGCCGGATCATCAGCGCCAGCGACGACACCGTGAACATCGCCGAGCCCGCACCACCGAGGGATCGGAACACCAACAGCTGCCAGTAGGTCTCCGCAAACGCGCAGGCCAGCGTCGACAACGCGACGATCAGCAGGCCGGTGAGATAGACGCGCCGCTCACCGAGCTTCTGCACCAACAGGCCGCTGGGCGGCGCGAAGATCAGCCGCATCGCGGCGAACGCGGTGATGACGAAGGTCGCCGCGCTGATACTGACACCGAAATTGCGGGCGTACGCCGGCAGTACCGGGGCCACCACGCCGTAGCCGAGTGCGATGACGATGTTGGCGCCGGCCAGCACCCAGATCTCGGCCGGCAGTCGGGTCGGGGTCGGACAGTCGCCCTCCGTGACAGCGCTCACGCTATGACTGTATTCACCACTTCCCGCGCCGCGGCCTGAACCTGCGCCAGATGCTCCGGACCCTTGAACGACTCGGCGTAGATCTTGTAGACGTCCTCGGTCCCCGAGGGCCGCGCGGCGAACCAGGCGTTCTCGGTGGTCACCTTGAGCCCGCCCAGCGGCGCGCCGTTGCCCGGCGCAGTGGTCAGCTTGGCGACGATCGGCTCGCCCGCCAACTCGGTCGCGGTGACCTGCTCGGCCGACAGCTTCGCCAAGCGGGCCTTCTGTTCGCGGCTGGCCGGCGCGTCGATGCGAGCGTAGGTCGGAGCACCGTACTTTTCCGTCAGCTCGGCGTAGCGCTGCGACGGCGACTTACCGGTGACCGCCAGGATCTCCGAGGCCAGCAGCGCCAGGATGATGCCGTCCTTGTCGGTGGTCCAGACGGTCCCGTCCGTGCGCAGGAACGACGCCCCGGCACTCTCCTCGCCGCCGAATCCGATTGTGCCGCTGAGCAATCCG
Source organism: Mycobacterium sp. SM3041 (assembly GCF_039668335.1). Classification (NCBI taxonomy): domain Bacteria; kingdom Bacillati; phylum Actinomycetota; class Actinomycetes; order Mycobacteriales; family Mycobacteriaceae; genus Mycobacterium; species Mycobacterium sp. SM3041. The sequence goes on from NZ_JAYXBQ010000076.1 coordinate 265,447, forward strand.
TCGACGAACCACTTGAAGCCGACCGGCACCTCCACGAGCTTTCGCCCCAGTCCGGCGACCACCCGGTCGATGATCGACGAGCTGACCGCGGTCTTGCCGACCGCGGTGGAACCCGGCCACCCCGCTCGATGCGTGTAGAGGTAGTCGATGGCCACGGCGAGATAGTGGTTCGGGTTGAGCAGGCCCCCGTCGGGCGTGACGATGCCGTGCCGGTCGGAGTCCGCGTCGTTGCCGGTGGCGATCTGGTAGCGGTCCCGATTCGCGATCAGTGACGCCATGGCGTTCGGCGAGCTGCAGTCCATCCGGATCTTGCCGTCGGTGTCGAGCGTCATGAACCGCCACGTCGCGTCGACCAGAGGGTTCACGACCGTGAGGTCCAACTGATGCCGCTCGGCGATGGCAGCCCAGTAGTCGACGCTCGCGCCACCGAGCGGGTCCGCGCCGATGCGCACGCCCTCGGTGCGAATGGCGTGCAGGTCGACCACATTCGGCAGGTCCTCGACATAGGCATTGAGGTAGTCGTGCCGCTCCGTGGAGCCCAGCGCACGGGCCAGCGGTATCCGCTTCACGTCGCGCAGCCCGTCGCGCAGAATCTCGTTGGCGCGCTTGGCAATCACACTCGTGGCATCGGTGTCTGCCGGACCGCCGTTGGGCGGGTTGTATTTGAAGCCACCGTCGCGCGGCGGGTTGTGCGACGGGGTGACGACGATGCCGTCGGCGAGGTCGCCTTCACGGCCGCGGTTGAAGGTCAGGATCGCGTGACTGACCGCCGGCGTCGGCGTGTAGCGGTCGGCCGCGTCGATCATCGCGACGACCTCGTTGCCGGCCAGCACCTCGAGCGCCGTGACCCAGGCCGGCTCGGACAGGGCGTGCGTGTCACGTCCGATGAACAACGGTCCGGTGATGCCCTGCGCGGCGCGATACTCGACGATCGCCTGTGTGGTGGCCAGGATGTGCGGCTCGTTGAACGCCGCGTCCAGGCTCGAACCGCGGTGGCCCGACGTACCGAAGACCACCTGCTGGTCGACGTTCTCAGGATCGGGCGCCACGGTGTAGTAGGCGGTGACCACGTGGGCCACGTCGATCAGGTCATCTGGCTGGGCCGGTTGGCCGGCGCGCGGGTTGGCCGTCATGGCCTCGATTCTGCTACCGCTTCTCCCCCGGTGTGCACCGGTCGGCGTTCGGCCACCATACTTTTGCCCTATGTTCGGCCACGACAACCGAGAATTGGCCGCCGTCTTCGTCGGGGGCGCCATCGGCACCGTCGCGCGCGCCGCACTCGCCGTCTTCGCTGCACCCCATCCCGCGCACTGGCCCTGGCCGACGTTCGTCGTCAACATCGTCGGCGCTTTCCTGCTCGGCTACTTCACCACCCGGCTGCTGGAGCGGTTGCCGGTGTCGAGTTACCAGCGCCCCCTGCTCGGCACGGGCGTGTGCGGTGGCCTGACCACATTCAGCACCATGCAGGTCGAGACGGTGCGGATGCTCCAGCACGGCGCCTACGGACTGGCCGCGGGCTACACGGTGGCCAGCATCGTCGCCGGACTGGCCGCGGTGTACCTGGCCACGGTCCTGGTGCGACGGGTTCGGGTGCGGGCATGACGGCGGTCATCTGGCTGGGCGTCGCGCTGATCGGTGGCGTGGGAGCCGTGTCGCGGTTCCTCGTGGACCGCGCGGTGTCGAAACGCAAGAGCAGCAGTTTCCCGTTCGGCACCTTCGTGGTGAACCTCAGTGGCGCCTGGCTGCTCGGCTTCTTCGGTGGCCTGGCGTTGAGTCCCAATGTCGCACTGCTGGCCGGCACCGCGTTCGTCGGCGCCTACACGACGTTCTCGACGTGGATGCTGGAAACCCAGCGCCTCGGCGAGGAGCGACAGGTCTGGTTCGCCCTGGCCAACATCGTGGCGAGCGTGGTGCTGGGCCTGGCCGCCGCGGCGCTGGGAATCTGGATGGGTGGCCTGCTGTGAGCGAAGCTGCGGACTACCTGAAACTCACGACGTATTTCGGTGAGCGGCAACGTATTTCCGGCCGGTTCCTGGCCGAGGAGCTGCTCGACCTGTACGCCGCCGAGAACGTCGCCACCAGCGTGGTGCTGCGCGGCATCGCGGGATTCGGGCCGCGGCACCAGCTGCGCACCGACCAGACCTTGAGTCAGTCCGAGGACCTGCCGGTCGCCATCGCCGCGGTGGACACCGCCGACAAGATCGCCGCACTGGCCGAGCAAACAGCGGAACTGACGACGCGCGGACTGGTCACGCTCGAACGCGCTCGCCTGCTCACCACCGCAAAGTCCGGCGCGAGCTCATTCCCGTCGCTTCGCTCGCCCCACCACACCAAGCTCACCGTCTATGTCGGCCGCCAGCACCGGATCGCTGGCCGGCCGGCCCACATCGCGGTGTGCGACCTGCTCCACCGGAACGGATTCGCCTGCGCCTCGGTCTTTCTCGGAGTCGACGGCACGGTCCGTGGCCGCCGTGAGCGCGCCCGCTTCCTGAACCGCAACCTGGACGTTCTTGTCATGATCATCGCGGTCGGCGACGGCGACCGCGCCGCCGCGGTCCTGCCGGAGCTGGAGCGGCTGCTGCCCGACCCGTTGGTGACGGTCGAGCGGGCCGAGCTCTGCAAGCAGGCGGGGGCGCTACTGGCCCGCCCGGGTGCGCTTCCGGCGTACGACGCCGCCGGAACTCCGCTGTGGCAGAAGCTCATGGTGTACACCACCGAGGACACGCTGCACGGCGGCGAGCCGGTGCACCGCGAGATCGTGCGCCGCCTGCGCGGCATCGAGGCCAGCCGCGGCGTCACCGTCCTGCGCGGTATCTGGGGCTTCCATGACCGACGCAAGCCGCATGGCGACAGATTGTTTCAGCTCGGCCGTCAGGTTCCCGTCACGACCATCGTGGTCGATACTCCGGAAAACATCTCTACCGCTTTCGATCTCATCGATGAAGTGACCGCCGAGCACGGAGTGGTCACCTGCGAACGCGTGCCGGCGTTGGTCTCCATCGACAACGGAAACCGGGACGGCGGTACCAGTCTGGGCCACTTCCCCACTTAGAAGGTAAGCCTAGCCTAAACACCTTCGGTCGACTACGGTCCCTCGACATGGAGACAACTGAATCGGTAAGCAGTGGCTTGGCCAAGATCATGCGGGACGACATGGGCGTGGACATCAAACGCGTCACCCGCGAATCACGGCTCATCAACGATGTCGGTTTGGACTCGGTGGCATTCGCCGTGGGCATGGTCGCAATCGAAGACCGCTTCGGCGTCGCACTGTCCGAGGAAGACCTGCTCAGCAGCGAAACCGTCGGCGACCTCGAAGACGCGATCGCCGCGAAACTCCCTACCGCCCAACGCTCATGAGCGCCTCCAGCCTCGCCTCCGCCCTGTCCGCGGTGATGACGCGGTCCACGCGCGACCTGGTGACGCTCGATCCGAAAACCGGTGACTGGCAACGGCATCCCTGGCAGGAGGTGCACGCCCGGGCCGAGAACGTCGCCGCACACATCGACGGACAAAGCCGCATCGGGCTGGTCGGCGAGCCCACGGCGGAATTCCTGGCAGCCATCTACGGCGCGATCTTCGCCGGCGCCGCAGTGTCCATCCTGCCCGGGCCGGTACGCGGCGCCGACACGGCCACCTGGGCCGCCACCACCCTGAACAGGTTCGCCGGTATCGGCATCGGCACAGTGCTGAGCCACGGCAAGCATCTCGACCTGTTGCGCACGGGCGCCACCGATGTGGAACTGCACGACGTCAATGCCGTTGCCCACGAACGTCGTTCGACAACCTTCGTACCTTCTCGCACCGCCGACTTCGGCATCCTGCAGGGCACGGCGGGATCGACCGGCACGCCCCGCACGGCGCAGATCCCCGCGGACGCGGCGTTGGCGAACCTGCGTGGACTGGTCGCGCGGATCAATGTCACCGACGCCGATCGTGGACATTCGTGGCTGCCGATCTACCACGACATGGGCCTGGCGTTCATGCTCACCATGACACTCGGCGGCGGCGAGCTGTGGCAGGCGCCGACCACCGCGTTCTCCGCGTCGCCGTTCAACTGGCTCAAGTGGTTGACCGAGAGCAAGGCAACCATGACCGCGGCGCCCAACATGGCGTTCGGGCTGCTCGGCAAGTACGCCCGCCTGGTCACCGATGTCGACCTGGGCGCACTGAGATTCGCTCTCAACGGCGGCGAACCCGTCGACTGCTACGGCACCGATCGGTTCGCGACCGAGATGGCCAAGTTCGGCTTCGACGCGAACGCCCTGTGCCCGTCGTACGGGCTCGCCGAATCAACCTGTGCGGTAACCGTTCCCGCCCCGGGTGGCGGACTGCGGTGCGACGATGTCACCGTGTCGATCGACGGCGACACCGCGGTGCGCAGGTACGCGGTGCTCGGCCGGCCCATCGACGGCATGGAAGTCCGCATTGCCCCCACCGACGTGCCCCACGAGCTCACCGGACGCGAAGTGGGCGAAGTACAGGTGCGCGGCACCTCGATGATGGCGGGCTATCTCGGACAGGACCGCATCGATCGCGAAGAATGGTTCGCCACGGGCGATCTCGGCTACTTCACCGCCGACGGCCTGGTGGTGTGCGGCCGGCGCAAAGAACTCATCACCGTGGCCGGACGCAACATCTTCCCCACCGAGGTCGAGCAGGTGGCCGCCCGCGCCGACGGCGTGCGCGAGGGCGCCGTCGTGGCGGTGGGCACCGAAGGCTCCGGCGCCCGACAGGGTTTGGTGATCGCCGCGGAGTTCAAGGGCGACGACGAGTCGACCGCCCGCAGCCAAGTGGTGTCCCTGGTCGCCTCCGAGTGCGGCATCGTGCCGGCAGACGTGGTGTTCCTCAAACCGGGCGCCCTGCCGCGAACCTCGTCGGGGAAACTCCGTCGCCTCGAGGTCCGACGCACCCTGGAAACGGTGGGATCATGACCACGGTCGAGTCGTGCACCATCGAGGCCTATCGCGAACTGCTGGGCGAGGTCTTCGACGACCGGGTCCGCGACTGGACCGCGGAAGCCGAAGAAACCGACCGCTTTCCGCGCAAGCTCATCGAATACCTGGGCCGGTCAGAGGTTTTCGCCGCCAAGTGGGGCGATAGCCAACATCCGGACGTGGCAAAAGTGTTCGCCCTCGCCGGGGAGTTGGGCAAGCTCGGATCCGCGGGAATCGGCGTCGGGGTGAGCCTGCACGACTCGGCCATCGCCATCCTGCGCAGGTTCGGCAAGTCCGACTATCTGCGCGATATCACCGAGCAGGCCATCCGGGGCGATGCCGTATTGTGCATCGGCGCGTCGGAAGAGTCCGGAGGTTCCGATCTGCAGATCGTCGAGACCGAAGTCGTCTCCGCGCGTGGCGGTTTCGAGGTCCGCGGCACCAAGAAGTTCGTGTCGCTGTCGCCCATCGCCGATCACATCATGGTGGTCGCCCGGAGCGTCGACCATGATCCGGAGAGCCGCCACGGCAGCGTCGTCGTGATCTCCGTGCCGACGGCGCAGGTCGAGGTACGCACGCCCTATCGCAAGGTGGGCGCCGGGCCCCTCGATACCGCGGCGGTCCACATCGACACCTGGGTGCCGGCCGACGCTTTGGTGGCGCGGGCGGGTACCGGCCTGGCCGCCATCTCCTGGGGACTGGCGCAGGAGCGGCTTTCCGTCGCCGGTCAGATCGAGGCCAACTGCCGCAGGATCATCGGAATCACGTTGGCCCGCATGATGAAACGGCGCCAGTTCGGCCATACCTTGTACGAGCATCAAGCATTGCGGATGCGACTGGCCGACCTGCACGCGCGGGTCGATCTGCTGCGCTACGGCCTGGCGGGCCTGGCCGCGCAGGGGCGCATGGATCTGCGTGCGGCCGCGGCCATCAAGGTCACCGCGGCGAGGCTCGGTGTCGAGGTCGTCGACGAATGCATGCACATCTTCGGCGGGGCCGGATATCTGGTGGACGAGACACCGTTGGGCCGGTGGTGGCGCGACATGAAGCTCGCCCGGGTCGGCGGCGGCACCGACGAGGTGCTCTGGGAGCTCGTGGCGGCGGGAATGCGGCCCGACTACGAGGGATACGACGCGGTGACGTCGTCACCGTTCATCGCTTGACCAGATTCACCAGGAACTCGATGGTGACGATGGGATCGACGGCGAGCAGTCCCACCGGTGGCGCCGGCGGGACGATGCCGTAGTCGGCGAAGGTGACGGGGATTTGGCCCACGGCCACAACCCCGTTGCCCGACCGCTGCACATCCAGCCGTACCGCGACCTGGCGGGCGACGCCCTTGAGCGTCAGCTGCGCCGAAACCTCCATTGTCGTGGGCATGCCGTCGCCGGAGACCGACGACAGATCGACCGGATCGAGGACCGCGAGTTTGGCCGTCGGGAACTTGGCGGCATCCATCACGTCGGTGCCGCGGAACCTGTCGTCGCGGCCGCGGTGCGGCGACTGCATGGTTGCCACGTCGACGACGAAGCTCGCCGCCTGCAGCGTGCCACCGGTAACCGTGGCGTCACCCCTGACCGAGTTGGTCCGTCCGGTCACGGTCACGGTTTCCCACAGCAGTTGTTGCCGGGCGCGGTAACCCGCCTGGGAACGGTTGGCCTCGTCGTCGGGGCCCGCGGCAACGATCCATTTACCGTCGAGGTTCGTGCTGGCCGGACGGTGCGTGGACGGCAGGCTCAGGGCCGGCGCCGGTGCGCCTTCCATCTGGGTTCGGTAGAACCACGGTCCCGCGCACACCCCCACAACGGCGAGCACTGCCAGCAACAGCAGAAGCCTTTTTGCCACTCCCTCTATATACAGGGCGGGTTCGGCGTCAGCTGGATGGGCGCGCCAACGCGTACAGCGCCATCCTGCGGTTGGCCATGTCATGTTCGCCGAGGAATTCGGCGCCGCCATGCTCGACGAGCCGTCGCGCGCCGGTGTTGCGATGGTCGGGATCGAACATCACCCGACGGCACGACGGCACCAGTTCGAACAGACTCGCCAACACCTGGGGCATCAACAGCGGTCCCAGCCCACGATTGACGAAGCGCTCGTCCGCGATCGCGGCGTGCAGCCCCAGATCGTAGGGATCGGCATCGTATCGAGGCGCGATGGAATCCTTGGCGGCCCAATACAGCTCCAGGTAGCCCATGGCCTTGTCCTGGTAGCTGACCAGTAGCGGCCGCGAGTACTCACCGTCGAGTTGCGCCTGCAGGTGCCGCCGCCACCACTCGGGCGGTCGGTCGTACTCCCAGGCCTCCGCCAGATGCGGCCGGTTCATCCATTCGGACAGCATCTCGGCGTCGGCATCGGCGTCGACAAGGCGCACCGCCCACGGGCTTGCCAGCCGCGGCACGGGTGGTGCGCCCACCGCTCGCACTTCAGCGGACAGTGAGGTCAACTCGCGCGGTAGCACCGGCCCCTGATCAATCTCGGTCATTTCAGCGGGGAGCCTACCCGATTTTGTTTAGGTTAGGTTTGCCTACATCAGGGTGTCGGCACCTGGTCGATTACCTGCCCACCGGACGTCACCGCTACGGCCGCCGACACATCCAGAACCCGTGCGGACTGCTTGTTCGGACGCTGTAACGCTCAGCCACAGACGGTCGATAGAACTGCTAACGTAGTCATCAATCACTTTGGTCGCATCGGTTAGCTGGTGCGGGAGGGGAATACACAATGTCTTTCACCACTCGGATGATGGTCGGCGCGGGCTCGGCACTGGTCGCTGTCATGGCCAGCGGCGCAGTCGCCACCGCTCAGCCGGACCCCACCCCGATCATGTACTCGACCTGCACCTACCCGCAGGTGATCGCCGCTCTGACCGCCCTCGACCCGGGTGCGGCCGCCGAGCTGCAGGCGAACCCGATCGGCGTCGGTTACCTGCACCAGCTGATCGCCTCCGGTCCGCAGCAGCGCAAGGCCCTGATCACGCGGGCGTACAACACCCCGGGTGCCGCTCAGTACACCGACCTGGTGCTGAACGTGGCCAACACCTGCAACAACTTCTGAGCAGAAGCCAACTCGACGCGGCTCGATCCTTCGGGATCGAGCCGCGTTGTGCTTTCTGGACGCTGAACGTCAGAATCCGCGGTTCGAACCCCGGACCGCGGCGACGGCGTCGTCAGGTCCGGTGAAGGCCACCTGAGCCGGGCCGCGGCCTGCCGCGAAGAGCAGCAGCTCGCCGGGCGCGCCGGTCACCGTCACCTCGGCGCCGCGGCCGGCCGCGGCCAGGCGGCGACCGTCCGGTGTCACCAGCACGATCCGCGCCGGGGCGTTCTTGATCCCCATGCGCGCCATGGTCGCGACCTGCCCCGCCAACGCGGACACCAGCCGGTCGTCGAGCTCCCGCGGCTCCCACGTCGGCTGGGCCCGGCGCACGTCCTCGTTGTGAATGAACATCTCGGCCACGTTGACGAACGGGTCGAGCAGCTTGAACGGCGAGTACAGCGGCGGGCCCGCCGCAATCATGTCGACCAGCTTCTCCCAGTCGGTGGATGCGGCCACCTGCGCCTGTACTCGTTCGGTGTAGCCGGCCAGTTGCGGCACCAGAATTCCGGGCGCAGCGTCGAGCCGACGTTCCCGTACCACCAGGTGCGCGGCCAGATCACGAGCGGTCCAGCCCTCGCACAATGTGGGTGCATCGGGGCCGTGCTCGCGGAGCGATTCGACGAGTGCGGCGCGTTCCCGTTGGGCGACAGTCATGGCTGGAGTCTAGGTCGGCCGGTGCCCAGGCGGCGCGGCACCAGCGCTGCGTTCAGGCTGCGACGCGGGTCACCTTCGCCAGGCAAACGCCAGGTGAACGATCGCGACGTGGTTACAGATGGGTACCCATCCGCACAGCGGGGGCCTCAACAGCCTCATTGCTAACTATGGTCACAACAGCCCCTCGCTGGCGTCCGAGCGCCGCCTGCCATCCGAAAGGTGTGACCGTGTCGCCGCGTCCTCGCATTGCATCGGTGGCTTTGACGGCTGCCGTCGTTCTCGGTGGAGCAGTCGGCATCGCGCCGCCGCGCGCAGCCGCCGAACCGTGCACCGGCCCGAATGCGGGCGTCCTGCCGCCGAACGGCGTGCCCTCGAGCGGCGTCATGCGGCCGCCATCGGGCGGCCACCGACCGAGCAACGCGAACGACAAGGCCCCGCTGCCGACCCTGGGCAAGTTGTCCCGGTCGCTGCTCAGCGCCTTCACCCAGGGCACCGTGCAACAGCAGGCCGGCGTACTGCCCGGCAAGCCCCGCGTGCCGCAGCCGCCGGTCCAACCGCGCGCGGCACAACCCGCCCCCGCCGCGGCGCAACCTCAGCCCGGAGCGGAGCCGGCGCCCGCCATCGACGCGGGCACCACGTCGTTGGTGGGCTGGGTGACCGGCGACCAGAGCGCGGGTGGCGACACCCTGCAGCGGTTCGGCATCTCCGGCACCGACCTCGGCATCATGTGGGACAACGGCGACCCGGTGAACAACCAGGTGCTGATGATGTTCGGGGACACCTACGGCTACTGCGCCACCCCGAATCAGCAATGGCGCTACAACACCATGTTCCGCACCAACGACCGCACGTTGTCGCACGGCATCCACATCCCACCCGGCTCGGTGACCAACCCCTATTCGGGCTCACCCGAGTGGCAGCCGAATCTGGCCAAGCAGACCATCCCGACCATCCGGTGGGCGCCTGTCGAGAAGGGCATCATCCCGACTTCCGGTGTCTCCGTGGGCAAGACGCAGTACGCCAGCTTCATGTCGATCAAGAACTGGGACAGCGCCGGCGCGTGGACGACGAACTACTCGGCGATCGCCGTCTCCAACGACAACGGCCAGAACTGGGGTGTGTACCCCAGCAGCGTCCGGCCGATGGCACCCGACAGTGTGTCGCGCGTGGCGTACCTGCCGGGGAATGAGAACTTCCAGCAGGGCGCCTTCCTGAAGGGCAGCGACGGCTACATCTATTCCTACGGAACCCCTTCTGGCCGAGTCGGAAACGCCTACGTGTCCCGGGTGCCCCAGAACCTGTTGCCGGACATGAGCAAGTACGAATACTGGAACAACGAGAGCCAGTCGTGGGTGCCCAACAACCCCGCTGCGGCCTCGCCGATCATTCCCGGCCCGGTCGGTGAGATGTCGGTGCAGTACAACACCTATCTCAAGCAATACCTGGTGATGTACTGCAACAACCTGTCCGACGTGGTGATCCGTACCGCCCCGACACCCCAAGGGCCTTGGGGCCCAGAGCAATTGGTGGTGTCGTCGCAGCAGTTCCCGGGCGGGGTCTACGCGCCGTACCTGCACCCGTGGTCCACCGGTCGGGACCTGTACTTCACGCTGTCGCTGTGGTCGGCGTACAACGTGATGCTGCTGCACACCGTACTGCCCTGAGCCGGTTGGGTTTTGGCGTTCAGTCGAGCGTGGCCCAGAATTCGGTGAGCGCGGCCGCGCCGCGCGCCGGGTCCTGTAACATCCACCAGTGCCCGAGCCCGTTGAGCACCGTGGTGCGTGCGCCCGCGCGTTCGGCTGCGCGGTAACGGATTTCGTCGGAGCCGATGTACGGGTCATCGGTGGCCAGCAGCGCAAGGCCCGGCCTGGCCCGCAACGTCTCGATGTGACGCCCGGCCTCCGCCATCGCGGGTTGGCGCGCCGAGCGGTACAGCGCCAGGATCGCCCGGCCCATCTCCGGGCCCTGCGCAGCGGCGAGGGCCGTCGCGACATCCAGCGGCATGCCCAGGGCGACCATCTGGGAGGCACGGTCCTCGACGCTGCCGCCGAGCATCGTTTCGACCAGCTGCTCGCCCTCCCCCGGCGTCTGCCACACCTGGGCCAGGTCGTGCCAGACGTAGTCCGGGTCAAGTATCCCGACGACGTCTGTCACCCAACTGCGGACGAGTTCGGGCCGGTGCATGACGGCAGTCAGGACGTGGCCGCCGCCCCAGTCGTGGCCGACGAGGTCGACCGACTCCCCGATGGCGTCCAGCTCGGCCTCGAGCCAGTCCCGGTACGCGAGGTAGGTGGCCGAGAAGTCGGCGGGCAGCGGAGCACCGAATCCCGGTGGCGACAAGCGCACCACGTCGTCGCGACCGATCGCATCGACCAACGGTCCCCAGATCGCATCGGTCTCCGGGTTGCCATGCACCAGAACGACGGTCATGAGGCCATCCTGGCACTGGCGCGATCGTCATCGCCACGAATTCGTCAATGGCGTCGGTACTCGAGCAGTTGCCGCGATGTCTAGGTTCTCGGTGGCGCGGTGGCCGCCGGGCCCAACAGATCGGCGCTGTTGTTCGACGAGGTACGCCGCCACCGCCCGTACAGCGGTAACTCGCGCAACGACTCCCCGCCCACGGACCACCGTCGAGCGACGAATCGCAGGACCGTCCGCACATAGCGGTTCGTCTCTGAGTACCAACGCCATTCGTACAGCCGGCCGGCCTGCAGCCAGTGCGCGAGCGCCTCGGATTCGACGCCCTGCAGGTACGGCCGGACCCAGGTGACAACCACCCACGTCTGCGCGGCCGCAGCGTCGGGAAGCCGGAAGGTCCAGTCGATCGGATCGTCGCCGGCAATCATGGTGTGGCGCAACGCCGGTGGTGGTGGTGCCGCGCCTTCGGGCCTACCGAACAGCTGCACCGTCACGTTGTGAAACACCGCGGGCCCACCGACCTCGAACCGCACGCGGTAGGTGTCATCGGCCACGGCGTCGCGGTGCACGGTGAACGCCGCCAGCCCGCCGACGGCGACATAGCGCGCGAACACCAGGCCGCTGACGGCCATCACAACGCGGCGCACCGCCAGCAGCACCGTTAACGTCGCGACGGTCAGCGCGACGACACCCCACACGAGGTCCATCCGGACAGCGTGTCAGAGCGTCAACGGCACGTCATGGCAATAGCGGACGTGCCGGTCAATCCGCCGTGTTCGCCTTCTCGAGTTCGCGCAGTAGTGGCAACGACAGGAAGGTCATGGGCCCTACGTCCTTGAACTTGCTGCTGACGTTTCCCGCGATACCGCCCTCGACGGCGAGGTCGCCGATCAGATCGAGTTTGAGCTGCGGGCTGCCCACACTGAAGTCGAGGTCCGCCAGGTCGACCCACACGATGTTGGGACGCGTGGTGGATTCGTAGACGTAGCGCCGGTTGGTGAGGTCCATGACCACCTGCCAGATGGTCTGCGACGCGTCGGGCTTGCCCGGATCCGGTATCCGGAAGGGTTGGGCGGCGTTGCGGATCACCGAGAACATGCTCGCGATCGCTTCGACCTGACCGGACGGAGTGGGCAGCCGGCCGACGTAATAGCTGGCGCGCGCGAACCTGTCGGACGCCAACGTGGAACCCGGCAGCGGCTCCGAACCGCCCAGGCCCTCGAACTTCTTCACCAGCTCGAGCTGCTGATCAAAGGTGGGCGAGTTCGTCATCACCCGAAAATCCTTGCTGTGGTAGACCTTCGGCCGGCCGTCGAGGTACTCGATGATCGCCGAGTCGCCGGTGGCGTCGTCGAGTGCCAGATGAATCGTGGGCGGGTCGCCACCGGTGGGGTCGTCCAGTTGGACCACCTGCACGTCGGTCTCGTCGATCCACGCGACGGCCTCGGCCACGGTCGCGAAGTTGTCGAGGAAGTACTGCAGCCAGATCGCCTGGCTCAACTGGGTCCGGGTGTCATCCGGTGTGCCGTAGGTGGATTCGGCCAGCCACAGCACGTGCCCGGCCAGTCCGGCTTCGTTGATGCCGTCCACCGAGATGATGTCGAAGGCGGTCGCGATCACGCTGCCGAACTTCGAGGTCCAGGTGAGCTTGCCGGTGACGCCGTCGTCACGGCTCACGCCGCGCGGCTGCTTCCACAGGTTGGTCATGAGGTCGCGGTGGAAGTCCATGTTGCGGCCGACCAGGACCGCATCGCCTGCGTCAGGCCAGATGACTCGAGTGCACATCGGAGCAAGCCTAACTTTGCCCGCGCGCGTCGAATGCTGAATCGTTTGCTATCAATTGCCCGCCGCGCGTGGGATGCTCAGCAGGCAACTGTTCCTCACAGGGAACTCGCAGCTGATTGCATGGGTGAGGAGGTCTCGCCGGTCAGCCGATGGTTTGCGGACATCGGTAGCTATTCACCCCTCCGAGCGGAAGCGACATGAACATGTTGCGTACTACGACGGCCGTGCTGATCCCGGTCCTGCTGCTGACGATGTCCTGTTCCTCCGGAGGAAATGGGAAGGACCCGGCATCGGCGGTCACGACGCTGCATTTCTACGAGCACGACACCGGGCAGACCAGCGTGGATCTCGGAACCCCCGGCGAGGGTCCCGGCGACCAGTTCATCTTCTCCGGCGACGTTTTCGATCGCCAGGGTGGCACGAAGCTCGGGCGGACGGCAGGAGTGTGCACAACCGTCAGCGGCGATGCCACGGCAGGTGACGTCTCGTGCACCGAGACCTTCATCCTCGAGGGTGGTCAGATTTCGATCCAGATGCTGGCCGACCGCGCCGCCGTGTTCAGCAAGGGCGAAACCCTGCCTGTCTCGATCGTCGGAGGCAGCGGCAAGTACAGCAAGGCCCGCGGCGACGGCACCGCGCAAGTGCCGCCCGAGGTGCCCAATCAGACCGACGCCAACTTCGTGCTGAACGTGGTGACGAACTAGGCGCCGAGGCGCGCGAGCACTAGGCCCAGCGGTTCGCCAACAACTTGAAACTCGGCATATCTTCCAGCGACGTGAGCGCCTCGTAGATGCGCTGGTATCCAGTGCTGGCGATCCGCCACACACCGTCCTCGTCCTTGCGGTAGGTATCCGAGTAGTAGCCCGAGCCGCGGATCATCGCGTGCCCCGGCACAATCACGGTGTCCTCGAAAACCCACGACCCGTGCGCCGTGGTGTCGGAGTCGAGGTCGATCTCGGGGTGGCTGGCGATATGGGTCGTGACGATGCCGTTGTCGAGGTTGGTCCGCATGAAGTCGACGACGGCGTCGCGTCCCTCGTAGTGCACAGGCTCACCCATCGCATGTGTGCCATAGCGGGTGACGACATCTGCCGTGAGGCAGTCCCCGAAGGTGTCCCACTCCTTGAGGTCCAAGGACCGGAAGTACCGGTACTTGAGCCGTTGAATGTCAGCGATCGCCTCCAGGTTACCCATGCCCCAGAGACTAGAACGTGTTTCAGTTTCTGTCACGGAAATACGGAATGCAGGTCGCCACATGGCGGTATCGAAACTACGAAGCGTGCGGTGATGCGGGGCTTGACCTGAACCTAAGTTGAGGTTCTAGCGTGGCATGCATGTCCTTCAAACGCCACGAAATCGAATTCATGAAGGCGGCAGACCTCGGGCGACTCGCCACCATCCAGCCCGACGGCACACCGCAGGTCAGCCCGGTGGGCTTCACCTACAACGAAGAACTCGGCACCATCGACATCTCTGGCTACAACATGGCCAAGAGCCGGAAGTTCCGCAACCTCGCCCACCACGACAAGGTCGCCTTCGTCGTCGACGACATCGCCTCTCGCGACCCGTGGCGTGTGCGTTGCCTCGAGATACGCGGCACCGCAGAGCAGGCCGTGACAGCGTCAGGGCAGCATGGCCCCGCCGGAGATGCTCTCGATTCGGCGATCATCCGCATCACGCCGCGTCGCATCATCAGCTTCGGCATCGACGACACCGATACCGAACCCCACTTGCTCAAACCCGATATCCGTAACGTCTGAACCCAGGGCTTGCCGGCAAGACCCCAGCGACGCAGCCAAACGAAAAGGCCCGGCTCGTATTCGAGCCGGGCCTTTCTGGTGGAGCTGCCGGGAATTGAACCCGGGTCCTACGGCATTCCCTCAAGACTTCTCCGTGCGCAGTTCGCTATGCCTCTACTTGGATCTCCCGGTCACGCGAACAAGCCGAGATGACGATCCCAGTCGCTGTTTGATGTCCCCACGGGCCCCGCGACCGGCCCCGTGGGTGGGTCCCTCTAGTCGATGCCAGGGTCCGGGCCGAGGGCGCTCCCGGTCTGACAGACACGCGGTCGCTACTTAGGCAGCGAGGGCGTAGTCGCGCTGATGAGAATCGGCGCTTAATTGGTTACAACGACGCTTACGGTGGTCTCTTGCCTGCACCGGCACGCTTCCCTTGATTCGATGCGCGAAGTCGAAACCGTTCAGCCCCTCGCACCCCCGCCGACTTTCGGCAGGACCAACAATCTTACGCCAGACCCAACAGCGAACGCCAAGTCATTATTCCGAGCGCGTGGACGAGGCCGAGTGCCGCCGTCCGACCAGGTCAGATGACGTAACCGAGGTTCTCGACGATGCGCCGGCCGACCTCGGCGTCGCCCTCGAACTCGATGGCGACCGGCCGCACCGCGCCCAGCGGACGCCCGCCACACAGCCGCGTGAACTGCCAGCCGTCCATCCGGATCACCGTGGTCGGCTCGGCGCCGCCGAAGTCTTGGACGACGGCCGCCCGCTCACCTACAGCGACCCGAATGGTGCGCGCCATGGGTCCGGTCAGCTCGATGGCGATCCGCGATCCGGCCGGCGCTCCCCCGCGCTTGGCGACGACGAAGCCCATCATCGTCTCGATCTCGTCGAGCGACAGCTGCGCTTCCGGCTTCTGCAATGCCGCGTCCGGCGCCGGGCGGGCGACGGATTCCCGGATGTCCTGCTCATGCATCCACGAGTCGAACGTCCGAATCCGCATGAAGCGACCGACGCTGTCCTGTCCGGCCGGCGTCATCGTCGGGGTGTTCCACTCTTCGTCCGACATCGCGGTCAAGGTGGCCCGCCGCTCGTCGGTGACGGCGCGGAACTTCTCCAACAGCTCGGCGCTCGAGAGCGCGGCCATCGACCGGTTCCAGCATTCGTTCATCACACCGATGGGGTTGTGCACGTGGTCGAGTTCGGACACGTCCATGTCGGCCTCCGGCACCGGTTCGCCCTTGAGCATGAGCTCGGTGCCGATGATGTGCGCGACGACATCACGGACATGCCAGCCGGGGAGCTCGGTCTGCGTGGTCAGCAGCTCTGCTTCGGAGATGGTGGCCAGCAGGTTGTCGAGGTCGTCCCACACCCCGAAGAGGGCGGGCAAGACGTCGGATTTTTCCAGGACGGTCACGGGGCGCGTTGAGCTGCTCACCGGCTGACCGTACGACGAGCGGACCCGTCCGCACCGGGAATTGCGCGATGCGTCCCAATTCGGTCATGCGACGATGGCCATATGGGGGACGACCGGGCCGAGGCACAGCGCCTGCGGGACATCACGGTGATCCGCAAGGTGCGCGACCGGATCGATCGGGAGTACGCCAAGCCGCTCAACGTCGAAGACCTGGCCCGTGGCGCGCACATGTCGGCCGGTCACCTGAGCCGCGAGTTCCGGCGCATCTACGGGGAATCGCCCTACTCGTACCTGATGACACGGCGCATCGAGCGGGCCATGACGCTGCTGCGGCGCGGCGACCTCAGCGTGACGGATGTCTGCTTCGCCGTTGGCTTTTCGTCACTGGGCACGTTCAGCACGCGGTTCACCGAGCTCGTCGGGGTGGCGCCCAGCGTGTATCGCCGCGACCATTCGCAGGCGGCCGACGGCATTCCCGCCTGTCTGGCCCGGCAGGTCACCAGACCGATCAGGAATCAAGAAGCACCGCCGCACTGACCGCCACTACCGTGACGGGCATGGACATCTCGATTCACTACGCATTCCTGCCCCACACCGACGCCGAGGCCGCGCTGAAGTTCTACCGTGACGACCTCGGTTTCGAGGTGCGCAAAGACGTTGGCTACCAAGACATGCGGTGGATCACGGTCGGCCCGCCCGGACAGCCCGGCACGTCGATCGTGCTGCACCCGCCGGCCGCCGACCCCGGCATCACCGACGACGAGCGTCGCACCATCCTGGAGCTCATCGCAAAGGGCTCCTACGGCGCCGTCACCCTGGCCACCGACGACCTGGACGCGTTGTTCGCGCGCCTGGAAGCGGCGGGGGCCGACGTGCTGCAGGAACCCACCGACCAGGATTATGGCGTGCGCGACTGCGCATTTCGCGATCCGTCCGGCAACCTGATCCGAATCAATCAGCTGTAGTCCTGTCGGCTATCCCGCGGCGATCATCGCGACCGAGCCCAACGCCAGCACCATGCCGACGGCTTGCCAGGCCCGAACCCGCTCTTTGAGCACCACCATGGCCAGGGCGACGGTCGCCGCGGGATACAGCGAGATCAGCACACTCGCCAACGACAGCATCGAGGCCTGCAGCGCCAGCAGCATCCCGACGTTCGCGATGACGTCGAGTCCCGCCGCGACGAGGGCGAGCTTCAGCGGAAGTCCGCGTGGCAGAGCGAAATTCCGGGTCACCACCGCGGCGATCATCACGACCGCGGTGGCCGCGAAGCGGGCGAACACCAACGGCCAGAGCTTCGCGTCGTGCGGCACCTGATGGATCACCGCGAAGCTGAGCCCGAAGGTCAACCCCGAGCCGACGGTCAGCCAGGCGACCTTGGCCGTGAACCGGTGCGGCGTCTCGTCCTCATCGGTGGCCTGCGCGCTCACCAGCGCGACGGCGACCAACGCCAGCGCGATCCCGGCGATCGCCAGCCCGCTGGGCCGCTCCCCCATGGCGACGCCGACGGCGATCGGCCCTGCCGATACCAGGATCGCGGTCAACGGCGAGACGACGGATATCGGTCCGGAACCCAGCGCGGCGTAGAACCACCAGATTCCGAACGCCTGCAGCACGCCGCACGACACACCCAAGAGCACCGCATTCGACGAAACCTGGCCGCCGACAACGCATGCCATCACCGTCAGCAGTACCCCGGCGATGGGGTACGACACCAACACCACCCGCAGTGCCGCGACGCGCCGCGCCGCGATACCACCGACGAAATCGCTGATGCCATAGCCCAGCGCCGACAGCAGCGCGAGCAGAACCCCGGTCAGATCTTGCCCTTGAAACGACGGCCCATCTCACGGGTGATCTCGCGCTGCGCATCGCGCTTGGCGATGTCGTGGCGCTTGTCGTGCGCTTCCTTACCGCGGGCCAACGCCAATTCCACCTTGACCCGGCCGTCGGAGAAGTACAGCTTCAGCGGCACCAGCGTGAAGTTGCCGTCGCGCAGCTTGCCGACCAGCGTGTCGATCTGCTTGCGGTGCAACAACAACTTTCGGTTGCGCCGCGGTGCATGGTTGGTCCAGGTGCCGTGGTGGTACTCGGCGATGTGCAGGTTGCGCAGCCACACCTCGCCGTCGTCGACCGTGGCGAACGCGTCCGCCAGCGATGCCAGCCCCTCGCGCAGGCTCTTCACCTCGGTACCGACAAGCGCGATGCCGGCCTCGTAGGTGTCGATGATCGAATAGTTGTGTCGCGCTTTGCGGTTGGTGGCGACGACGGAGTTGTTGCCCGACTTGTCCTTGTCGTCCTTCTTCTTTGCCATCGCTACCGCCGGATGTACGCGCGCAGCGTGACGTACGCGGTGAGGCCCGCCATGCCGAGCCCCAGCAGCAGCATCCACGGCGCGCAGAACACGAGGACGTCGGCGTAGTCGACCTTGGCGATCAGGCCGGCTTGATAGAACTGGTTGAGCACGTCCTCGAGGAACATCGCCCGCACGATGATCAACCCGACGACGGCGAGCACCACACCGACCAACGCGGCGATCAACGCTTCGACGAAGAACGGCAATTGGGTGTACCACCTGGTGGCGCCCACCAGCCTCATGATGCTGATCTCGGTGCTGCGGGTGCGTGCGGCGATCAACACCGTGTTGGCGATCAACAAGGTCGCGGCGATGGCCTGCACGAGCGCCACCGCGAAGGCTGTCGCACTGATGCCGTCGAGGATGCCGAACAGCCGGTCGACCAGTTCTTTCTGATCGGTCACCTGGCGCACGCCCGGACGGCCGCGCAGCGCGTCCTCGAATCCCTTGTGCTGCTCGGGATTGTCGAGCTTGACGACGAACGACGCCGGGAACGCCTTCTTGCTCGCGTAGTCCTTGAACGCCGGGATGCGCCGGACGGCGTCGTCGTACGCCTGGTCCCGGTTCATGTACCGCACCGACTTGACGTCCTTGCGGTCGTCGATCAGCTTCCGCAGCGACTTGCACGGGTCGGCGTCGCAGTTGGGGTCGTTGGACGAGACGTCGTCGGTCAGGAAGACCTGGCTCTCCACGCGGTCCAGATAGATCTGCTTGGACTGGTCGGCCAGGCGGACGATCAGCAGACCACCGCCGAACAGGCCGATGGAGATGGCGGTCGTCAGGATCATGGCGACCGTCATGGTGACGTTGCGACGAAATCCAGTCAGGACTTCATTGACGAGAAAGCCGAAGCGCACTTAGCGATCCATTCCGTAGACGCCGCTCTGCTCATCACGGATGAGGCGGCCGAGTTCGAGTTCGATGACGCGCTGACGCATCGAGTCGACGATGTGATGGTCGTGGGTGGCCATCACGACCGTCGTACCGGTGCGGTTGATCCGCTCCAGCAGGTCCATGATGTCGTTGCTCGTCTCGGGGTCCAAGTTGCCGGTGGGTTCGTCCGCCAGGAGCACCAGCGGCCGGTTGACGAAGGCCCGGGCGATCGCGACCCGCTGCTGTTCGCCACCGGACAACTCGCCGGGCAGCCGGTTGGCCTTGCCCGACAAGCCCACCATCTCCAGCACATCGGGCACGATGCGGTTGATGGTGTCCGGACGCTTGCCGATCACCTCCAGCGCGAAGGCCACGTTCTCGAACACCGTCTTCTGCTGCAGCAGCCGGAAATCCTGGAACACGCAGCCGAGGACCTGGCGCAGGCTCGGGATATGCCGGCTGGGCAGCTTGTTGACGTGGAACTTCGAGACGCGGATGTCGCCCGAGGTCGGCACCTCGGCACCGAGCAGCAGACGCATGAACGTCGACTTCCCGGAACCGGACGGACCGATGAGAAAGACGAACTCACCCTTGTCAATCTTGAGCGACACGTTGTCCAGGGCTGGGCGTGCCGAAGACTTGTAGTTCTTGCTCACGTGGTCGAGGGTGATCATCACGGCACGCCAGTGTAGTCGGACGCTCAGGTGTGACGGCTGAGGCTGATGCCGCTAGCTCGGCGCGGGTGCCGCGCCGGGCGAAATGATCGTGGTCGTGACCGGGCCATCCGCGGGTGCCGCGGCCGGGAGCGGTCCCGGTGGCGGGGACGGCGCGGGTGCCGGCGTCGGCGCCGGGGCCATGCCGGGCAGCAACGGCAGCGTGACGGGCGGCAGGCCCGGCGCCGGCGTGATGACCGTCGTGGTGGGCGGCGCCGTCGTCGTGGTCGTGGTCGGCATGCTCGACGTCGTGGTCGTGGTGGTCGTCGTCGTCGGCGTCTCGGAGGTCTCCGTCGGCGTCGGCCGGTACGTCGTCTTCGGTCGGGTGTTCACGTCGGTGCGCGGCACCCAGGTGTACTCGGGGTTGGGCACGAAGCCCGGCGGCACCACCGCGGGCTGTTGCGGGGGCGGCGGTGGCGGTGGCGCGTAGGTCTGGTGCAGCCAGTACGCCACGAAGAACGCCACGATCAGGCCGACCGTGGACGTCCGGACCCGGCCCAGGATGTAGGTGGGCCAGGAGCGGTCGGCGCGTTTGACGGCGATACGGGACAGCGCGTTCATCACTGCTCGTCCCCCGGACCCTGGGTCTGTTCCGCGGCGCCGCCGACCGTGGCGGGATGCACCATGGCCTCCACTTCGGGCTCGTGATCGGCAGGACTCTCGATCCCGGCCCGCCCGAACGCGGACACGACCATCACGCGCAGTCGCCGGCCGACCTCGAACTGCTTGCCGGGCAGCGTCCGCGCCACCATCCGCAGGTTCACGGTGTCCAGCTCGATGCTCTCCACACCCATCAGCTGGGGCTTGTCGAGCAGCAGCGTGCGCAGCTGACGGTCCTCCATCGCGCGTTCGCACACCCGGCCCAACACGTCGTTGACCTTGCCCAGGTCCGCTGTCGTGGGCACCGGGATGTCCACCACCGCACGCGCCCAGTCCTTCGACAGGTTGACGGTCTTGGCGATCTGGCCGTTGGGGATCGTGTACACCTCGCCGTCGCTGGAACGCAGCTTGGTGACGCGCAGCGTCACGTCCTCGACGGTGCCCTCGGCCGGCACCGCGATGCCGGTGACGGTGAGCGACACCAGGTCACCGAACCCGTACTGCTTCTCGGTGATGATGAAGAACCCGGCCAGCAGGTCCTGCACGATGCGCTGCGCACCGAAGCCCAGCGCGGCGCCCAGCACGGCGGCGGGGGCGACGAGCGAACCGATGGGGATGCCGAGGATTTCGATGACGTCGACCAGCACGACCACCGACACCAGCGCGATCGTCACCCACGAGATCACCGAGGCGACGGCCTGCCGGTGCTTGGTGGTCTCCGACCGGACCAGCGCGTCGCTCTCCTGAAAACGCTCGTCGATGCGGGCGGTGACGCGGTGCGTCAGCCAGCCGACGAACCGCGCGATGAGCATCGCCGCGATGACGAGCATGACGATCCGCAGCCCGCGGGTGATGATCCACTCGCCGATCGAGCCGCGCCAGAAGTCATGCCATTGCTGCGCCCACCAACCGAGCGATTGCGGTTGGCTCGCGGCTTGGAGGGAGAAAAAGTTAGTCATCTTCTTTTCGGTTGCGCCAGCGGATCCCGGCTTCGAGGAAGCCGTCGATGTCGCCGTCGAGCACCGCGGCCGGATTACCGACCTCGAACTCGGTGCGCAGGTCTTTCACCATCTGGTAGGGGTGCAGCACGTACGAGCGCATCTGGTTGCCCCAGGAGCTGCCGCCGTCGCCCTTCAACGCGTCCATCTCGGCGCGCTCTTCCTGGCGCTTGCGTTCCAGCAGCTTGGCGCTGAGCACTCGCATCGCGGAAACCTTGTTCTGCAGCTGCGATTTCTCGTTCTGACAGGTCACGACGATGCCCGTCGGGATGTGCGTGAGCCGGACCGCCGAGTCGGTGGTGTTGACGGACTGACCGCCCGGGCCGCTGGACCGGTAGACGTCGACCCGGACGTCGCCTTCGGGGATGTCGATGGAGTCGGCGGTCTCGACGACCGGCAGCACCTCGACGTCGGCGAACGACGTCTGACGGCGACTCTGGTTGTCGAAGGGGCTGATCCGCACGAGACGGTGGGTGCCCTGCTCCACCGACAGCGTGCCGTAGGCGAACGGGGTGTGCACCGCGAACGTCGCGCTCTTGATGCCCGCCTCCTCCGCGTACGACGTGTCGAAAACCTCGACCGGATACCCGTGCTTCTCGGCCCAGCGGATGTACATGCGCATCAACATCTCGGCCCAGTCGGCAGCGTCGACGCCACCGGCGCCGGAGCGGATGGTGACGACAGCTTCCCGCTCGTCGTATTCCCCCGACAGCAGCGTTCGAACCTCGAGCGCCTCGATGTCCTCACGCAACTTGGCCAGTTCGGCGTCGGCGTCGGCGATGGCGTCGGTCTTGGCCGCGCCTTCTTCCTCCTCGGCCAGCTCGTAGAGCACGGGCAGGTCCTCGACCCGACCGCGCAGCTCCTCGACCCGGCGCAGCTCACCCTGTGCGTGCGACAGGCTGCTGGTCACCTTCTGGGCGTTGGCCTGGTCGTCCCACAGCTTGGGGTCAGACGCCTCGTCTTCGAGTTTGGCGATTCGCGCGCGCAGACCTTCGACGTCGAGCACCCGCTCCACAGTGGTCAGGGTGCTGTCGAGGGCGGCAATGTCGGCTTGACGGTCGAGGTCCACAAAGGATGAGGGTACCGACCAGTGAGACGGACTTTCACATTGCGAGCCCTGATCGCTTAGACCGGTTTAGCATCGCCCTGTAGGCCCGCTCGGCCGCGTCGCGACAGCCCCTTGCGCGCACTGAGCAGAACAAGAAGGCAAACCATACATATGCGCCCTTACCATGTGGCGGTTGTCGGATCCGGCCCGTCAGGGTTTTTCGCTGCCGCGTCACTGTTGAAATTCGCCGATGCCAAGGCCGCCGCCGATGATCCGGTCGACGTGCGCATCGACATGCTCGAGATGCTGCCCACCCCCTGGGGTCTGGTGCGCTCCGGCGTGGCTCCGGACCACCCGAAGATCAAGACGGTGACGGCGCAGTTCGACAAGATCGCCGACGACCCGCGGTTCCGCTTCTTCGGCAACATCACCGTCGGTGAGCACGTGCAGGCCACCGAGCTCTCGGAGCGGTACGACGCGGTCATCTACGCCATCGGCGCTCAGTCCGACCGGCCGCTCGGGATCCCGGGTGAGGAGCTGGAAGGCAGCGTGGCGGCCGTCGACTTCGTCGGCTGGTACAACGCGCATCCGCATTTCGCGGCCATGAACCCCGATGTCACGAAGGACCGGGCCGTGGTCGTCGGCAACGGCAACGTGGCGCTGGACGTGGCCCGCATCCTGGTCAGCGATCCCGCCGAGCTGGCGGCCACCGACATCGCCGACCATGCGCTGACGGCCCTCGGCGCCCGCGGCGTCCGCGAGGTCGTGATCATCGGCCGCCGTGGCCCGCTGCAGGCCCCGTTCACGACGCTGGAACTGCGCGAGCTCGGTGACCTGGCGGCCATGGCCGACGTCGACGTGATCGTGGATCCGGCCGATGTCGACGGCATCACCGACGCGGACCTGGAAGCGGCCGGCAAGACCGTGCGGCAGAACATCAAGATTCTGCGCAGCTACGCCGAACGCGGGGCCCTCGGGCGCGAGCGCCGCATCGTGTTCAAGTTCCAGACGTCGCCGATCGAGATCAAGGGCACCGATCGCGTCGAGTCAATCGTGTTGGGCCACAACGAGTTGGTCGACGACGGCGGCCGGATCATCGCCAAGGACAGTGGCCATCGCGAGGAACTGCCGGCCCAGCTGGTGGTGCGTGCCGTCGGTTACCGCGGCGTCCCGACCGCGGGCCTGCCGTTCGACGAGCGCGCCGCGACCATCCCGCACACCGAGGGCCGGGTCGAGGGCAGCCGCAACGAGTACGTCGTCGGCTGGATCAAGCGCGGGCCGTCGGGCGTGATCGGCAGCAACAAGAAGGACTCGCAGGACACCGTCAACACCCTGATCGAGGACATCTGCGGCGCCGAGCTGGCCGACTTCGGCCCCACCCACACCGAGGACCTGGCGGCGTGGTTCCTGTCCCGCCAGCCCGCGTTGGTCACCAACGACCACTGGCGCCTGATCGACGCGCACGAGCGGTCAACCGGCGAGGGCCAGAACCGCCCGCGGGTGAAGCTGACAGATGTGGCCCACATGCTGCGGGTGGCGCACGGCTGACCCGCCGTGCGCCACGTCCGCGCTGGCGCCCCTGGCCGGCTAGTGGCCGGGCCGCAGGATGCCCTGCACCGCGAATGTCGTCAGGTTGCCGCCTGAGTTGAGCAGGGACGACGTGGCCGTCGACCCCGACAGCACGCCCGAGCTCAGCGACCCCACGCCGGCCTGCAGTCCGCCGGCGTTGATCGCGGCGATGCCCTCGAGTCCCCCCGATGTTGTGGGTGGTGAAGTGCTGGGCAAAACCGACCTCGTTGGTCAGCGCGCCACCCAACCCGTCGAGTGGCCCGCCGTCGGCCGATGCCAGGCCGGCCGGCGCGAGGAGCATCAATCCGCCCGCCGCCAGGCCCACCCCGATCATCTTGATGGCGCTACCGGTCGACAACATCTGAGACTCGGGCATGTGCGTTCTGGTCCCCTTCTGCGGAAAACTCTGTCCGATGGTCGGATCCGAGCGCTGTGCGCCACTAGCCCAGCAAGCTCGATGCGATAGCTGGCCCATCGCACAGTGAATCTATTAGCACAGGGAAATACCCGAAATGGCCCAATCGCCGGAAATTTCAGCCGAAGCTGAGCAAACGGCCGGACCGTTATGAGGGACAGGGCCGGCAGGCCGGCGGACTACGCCTGCGGAGCGTGGGGCGCGAAGTTCCAGTTGTCGGGATTCTTGGGCGAGTAGACGACGGGCACCAACTGGCCCACCGCGGGCCACTCGGCCACGTCGATGGCGATCCGGCCGTACACCTCGTGCTCATTGACACTGGGTCCGTTGATGACGCCGGCGACGGTGACGAACTGCTCCCCCGTGGCATCGGGGCGGGGACTGACGCCGGTGATCAACAACGTCCCGCTCTCCCCGCTCCGCGTCCGCCGCAGCCATGGGGCGGCCAGCAACACGAGCGCTCCGAGCAAGACGATGAGCACGACGAATTCCCACACGTACTCATGGTAGGACTGCACTCATGAGTGCCACCCAAGCAAGTAGCGCAGCGGATTGCGCGTCCCGCCGAGACGACGTCACTTTGGCCTTGGCCCTGGCCGATCAGGCCGATGCCGTGACGCTGGACCGCTTCGGCGCGCTGGACCTGCGCATCGAGACCAAGCCCGATCTGACGCCGGTGACCGATGCCGACCAGTCTGTGGAACGGGTGCTGCGCGAGACGCTGGCGGCAGCCCGGCCGGACGATGCGTTGCTGGGCGAAGAGTACGGGGGCACAGCGGTTTTCGCGGGGCGGCAGTGGGTGATCGACCCCATCGACGGCACCAAGAATTTCGTCCGTGGCGTGCCGGTGTGGGCGACGTTGATCGCGTTGCTCGAGGACGGTGTACCGGTCGTCGGTGTCGTCAGCGCCCCGGCCCTCGGTCGCCGGTGGTGGGCCGGCACCGGCGATGGTGCGTTCAGTTCGTTCGGCGGGCGGACGCGCCCCATCTCGGTGTCGGGCGTCGACGCACTGGACGCCGCGAGCCTGTCCTACTCGGATTTGACCACCGGTTGGGAAGACCGGCGCGACGCGTTCGTCGCACTGACCGATGCGGTGTGGCGGGTGCGGGCCTACGGCGACTTCTGGTCCTACTGCCTCCTGGCCGAGGGCGCGGTCGACATCGCCGTCGAACCGGAGGTCAAGCTCTGGGACCTGGCCGCGCTGGACGTCGTCATCCGGGAGGCCGGCGGGTCGTTCACCAACCTGGCCGGCACACCCGGGCCGCACGGCGGCAGCGCGGTCGCGACCAACGGTCTATTGCACGAAAAAGTGCTCGCCGCCCTCTCCTGATTCCGGAATCTGTGCCCGAAAACCCGCGTTCAGCGCGGGTTTTCGTGCATAAGTCACCGAGTCCTCGAATGTGAAGTTGATAACACGAGCGTCGTACCTTACTCCGGAGTAAGATACGGTCATAGCGCACTGCCCCAACGACGCGAGGCTGTCGAAATGACCAACACCCTTCCTCAGAACGGCACAAAAGCCGGCTCCGCCCAGCGCCCTGTGCGCAAGGGCCCGGAGAGCGCCATCGGACTCCAGCGACACAAGCGGACAGCGACCGACATCGGTCTGGCGCTGATCACGCCTTTTGTCGGCCAGGAGTTCCTGGACAAGTACAACCTGCGGGATCCCATGAACCGCGGCCTGAAGTACGGCATCAAGACGGCGTTCTCCACCGCCGGCGCCGCGGGCCGGACGTTCAAGCGCATTCCCGGGATCAACGGCGCCCCGACCCGCCTGAAGCCGGGCGGCTCGGACTACTTCGACCTGAACCCGGACGAAGACCAGCAGATGATCGTGGAGACCGTCCGCGAGTTCTCCGAGGAGATCCTGCGGCCGGCCGCACATGACGCCGACGCCGCCGCGACCTACCCGGCCGACCTGATCGCCAAGTCCGCCGAACTCGGCATCACCGCCATCAACGTGCCCGAGGAGTTCGACGGCATCGCCGCTTCCCAGAACACCGTCACCACGGCACTGGTCGCCGAGGCCCTGGCGTACGGCGACATGGGTCTGGCCCTGCCGATCCTGGCGCCCGGCGGCGTGGCGTCGGCCCTGACCCGTTGGGGCAGCGCCGGTCAGCAGGCCACGTATCTCCCGTCGTTCGCCGGTGAGAACGTCCCGCAGGCGTGCGTCGCGATCGCCGAGCCGCACGCGCTGTTCGACCCGACCGCGCTGCGGACCACTGCGGTCCGCACCCCCAGCGGTTACCGCCTCAACGGCGTCAAGTCGCTGGTTCCGGCCGCTGCCGACGCCGAGCTGTTCATCATCGGTGCGCAGCTCGACGGCAAGCCGGCGCTGTTCATCGTCGAGTCCAGCTCCGAGGGACTGTCGATCACGGCCGACCCGAGCATGGGCATCCGTGCCGCGGCCCTGGGCAAGATCGAGCTGAACAACGTCGCAGTCCCGCTCGCCAACCGCCTCGGCGAGGACGAAGCGACCGACAACGACTACTCCGAAGCCATCGCGCTGTCCCGATTGGGTTGGGCCGCACTGGCAGTCGGCACCTCGCACGCGGTGCTCGACTACGTCGTGCCCTACGTCAAGGAGCGCCAGGCGTTCGGTGAGCCGATCGCCAACCGCCAGGCGGTGGCCTTCATGTGCGCCAACATCGCCATCGAACTGGACGGCCTGCGCCTGATCGTCTGGCGCGGTGCGTCGCGTGCCGAGC
The DNA here is from genome assembly GCF_039668335.1 of Mycobacterium sp. SM3041. NCBI lineage: Bacteria > Bacillati > Actinomycetota > Actinomycetes > Mycobacteriales > Mycobacteriaceae > Mycobacterium > Mycobacterium sp. SM3041. Next base: position 292,773 of record NZ_JAYXBQ010000076.1, read on the forward strand.
AGGGCATGACCTTCCTGCGGGAAGGCGCGCTGGCCAAGCGGTTCGCCGCCGACAAGGGCATGCAGATCGGCCTCGACGGCGTGCAGCTGCTCGGTGGCCACGGCTACACCAAGGAACACCCGGTTGAGCGCTGGTACCGCGATCTGCGGGCACTCGGCGTCGCCGAGGGTGTTGTCGTCCTGTAGTCGCCCGAATCGCCGAACTCTTCCCACTCACCCGAAAGACCAATCATGGCAATCAATTTGGAACTGCCCCGCAAGCTGAAGGCTGTCGCGGAAAAGGGACATCAGGGCGCCGCCGAGATGCTCCGCCCGATCTCCCGTAAGTACGACCTCGCCGAGCACGCCTACCCGTCGGAGCTCGACACCCTGGCCAGCCTGTTCGAGGGCGTGCAGGAGTCGAACACCGTCTCGGTGGCCGGCGCCGGCTTCTCGGCGAACGAGTCCAAGAGCAAGCACGCAAACGTCAACGGCGCCAACATGTCTGCGCTGCTGAACGCGCTCGAGGTCAGCTGGGGCGACGTCGCCCTGCTGCTGACCGTGCCCTACCAGGGCCTGGGCAATGCCGCCATCTCCGCGGTCGCCACCAAGGAACAGCTGTCCAAGTGGGGCAAGGTGTGGGCCGCCATGGCCATCACCGAGCCGAGCTTCGGTTCCGACTCCGCGGCGGTCACGACCACCGCCGTGCTCGACGGTGACGAGTACGTCATCAACGGCGAGAAGATCTTCGTCACCGCCGGTTCGCGCGCCACCCACATCGTGGTGTGGGCCACGGTCGACAAGTCGCTCGGCCGGGCCGCCATCAAGTCGTTCGTCGTGCCGCGCGAGCACCCCGGCGTCATCGTCGAGCGCCTGGAACACAAGCTGGGCATCAAGGCCTCCGACACCGCGGTCATCCGCTTCGACAACTGCCGGGTCCCGAAGGATTACCTGCTCGGTGATCCGGAGGTCAAGGTGGACAAGGGCTTTGGCGGGGTCATGGAGACCTTCGACAACACCCGTCCGATGGTGGCCGCCATGGCGATCGGCGTGGGCCGTGCCGCCCTGGAGGAGCTGCGGGCGATCCTGACCGACGCGGGCATCGAGATCTCGTACGACAAGCCGGCCCACGCCCAGAGCGCACCGGCCGCCGAGTTCCTGCGGATGGAGTCCGACTGGGAGGCCGCGTACCTGCTGTCGCTGCGCGCCGCCTGGCAGGCCGACAACAAGATTCCGAACTCCAAGGAAGCGTCCATGAGCAAGGCCAAGGCCGGGCGCATGGGCACCGACGTGACCCTCAAGGCCGTCGAATTGGCCGGTACCACTGGCTATTCCGAGCAGACCCTGCTCGAGAAGTGGGCCCGCGACTCGAAGATTCTCGACATCTTCGAGGGCACGCAGCAGATTCAGCAGCTCGTTGTGGCGCGACGCCTGCTGGGCCTGTCGTCGGCACAGCTCAAGTGACGGGCGCTCCGCCGGCACCGTGACAAGCAAAAGGCCCCGGGATTGCTCCCGGGGCCTTTTGCTGTCGTGGTTACGAGGAGGCGTTCGCGCCCAGCACGCGCTGCAGGTCAGGCTTCATGGCCTGCAGCTGCTGGCCCCAGTAGCCCCAGTCGTGGGTGCCGCTGTCGGGGAAGTTGAACACCGCGTTGTTGCCGCCCGCGGCCAGGTAGTTGTCCTGGAAGGTGCGGTTGGTGCGGATGGTCAGGCCCTCGAGGAACTTGGCCGGCACGTTGTCGCCGCCGAGCTCGCTCGGGTTGCCGTTACCGCAGTAGACCCACAGGCGGGTGTTGTTGGCAACCAGCTTGCCGATGTTGACCATCGGGTCGTTGCGCTGCCAGGCGTTGTTCGGGTCGCCCGTCGAGCCCCACATGTCGTCGGCCTTGTAACCGCCGGCGTCACCCATCGAGACGTTGATCAGGAACGGCCACCAGCCCTCGGACGGGTTCAGGAAGCCCGACATCGAACCGGCGTAGATGAACTGCTCGGGGTGCCAGATGGCCAGGGTCATCGCGGACGAACCAGCCATCGACAGACCGACTGCCGCCATCCCGGTCGACTTGACCTCGCGGTTGGCCGCCAGCCACTGCGGCAGCTCCTGGGTCAGGAAGGTCTCCCACTTGTAGGTGGAGCAGCCCGCCTTGCCACACGCCGGCTTGTACCAGTCGCTGTAGAAGCTGGACTGGCCGCCGACCGGCATGACGATCGACAGACCGGAGTTGAGGTACCACTCGAAGGCGGCGGTGTTGATGTCCCAGCCGTTGTAGTCGTCCTGCGCACGCAGGCCGTCGAGCAGGTACACCGCGGGCGACCCGTTACCACCGCTCTGGAACTGGACCTTGATGTCGCGTCCCATGGCAGGTGACGGGACCTGGAGGTATTCGACCGGCAGGCCGGGGCGCGAGAACGCGCCGGCGGTCGCTGTCTGGCCGGCAAGTCCGATAAGACCGGGGAGCAGGACGGCGGCCGAGACGGCGCCGGCGACCCTGCGTGCCCAACGGCCGCGAATCTTGTCAACGAACATTCACAATCCCATTTCAGTGTCGGGTACCGGGTAAAGTGCCCACTCCACGCGATCGGATGGCGTTGGTGGCACGGCCGCGATTCCCGCAGCCGCGTGCGGTGAGCTCAGCCTGGTACGGGAACTGAACACACCGAATGATTCAGTTGTCTGTGGGCAGTAAAACACGCACCCGACACGCCGAGGAACCCCCGAATCGCGCTTGAGACCAGGTTGTTGCGGACTTCGTATCGTTCAGCTATCACCCGGCGGCTCTGCTGGGAGCCGTTCATCCGGCCGTAGGCTGCCGTTTGTGACGAGCGATCGGAACGACGTCGACGACCTGGCGGACACCCGGCCGGGCAGCCGGTTGGGTATCGACGACTGGCGCGCGGCCGGTTACGCGATCCTGGCGGAAGAGGGCCTGAAGGCGCTGAAGATCGATCGCCTGTGCGCCCGGTTGAACGTCACGAAAGGCAGCTTCTACTGGCATTTCGCCAACATCGCCGCCTACCGGACCGCCCTCGTCCAGGGCTGGGGCGAGCTCCGTGACGCCGACCGCAGCCAGATCGACGAAATCGGCGCCCTGCCGCCGCGGGACCGACTGATCCAGATGATGAACTCGCTGGTCAGCCCCCGGCACTGGACGCTGGAGCGGGCCATGCGGGAGTGGGCGCGCTCGGATGAGGCGGTCGCCGAGAGTGTGCGCGCCGCGGATCGGCGCATTCTCGCCGCGGTTCGGCGCGCGTTCGAGGATTACGGCTTCGACGGCGACGAGGCGGAGCTGCGGGCCGACGCCACCTTCGCGGTCGGCATCGGGTTCCTACACCTCTCCGGCGACTCCCCCCATCCGCGGTTGGCCGCCCGCAGCGAACGATTCCTCGACCTGATGCTCGCGACCTGATCTCCATACCAAAAGGTATGGTACGGTCCGCTCATGTTGAGTACGCAGGCCGGCATAACCGATGGCTTCGTGACCGCGCTCGGCGAACGCGCCGCCGAGGCCGAAAAACTCCGGCGCCTTCCGGACGACACCGTGCGCGACCTGATCGCGTCCGGGTTCACCGAACTTCTGGTGCCCGCGCGTTTCGGCGGACAGCAGGCGCCGTTCCCCGACATCCTCGACCCGGTACGCCGACTTGCCCACGGCTGCACCTCGAGCGCCTGGACCATCGGCTTCCTCACGCTGCACAACTGGATGCTGGCGCTGTTCGGCGAGCAGGCCCAGCAGGAGGCGTTCGAGAGCCGCCCCTTCCTGGCGCCCGCACCGCTGGCCCCCACCGGCAGAGGACTGCCGGTCGACGGCGGCATCCGACTGTCCGGGCGCTGGTCCTGGGCCACCGGGGTGATGCACGGCAACTGGATCATCGTCGCCGCGCTCTGCGGGCCCGATGACGGCATCTACCCCGCCCTGGCGCTCCTGCCGATCAGTGCCATCACCGTCGAGGACGTCTGGCACACCGACGGCATGCGAGCCACCGGATCCAACGACGTCGTCGCCACGGACGTCTTCGTGCCCGAGCACCGACTGGTCAAGGTGACCGACATCTACGCCGGCACCGCGCCCGGCGCCGGACTGCATGACAGCGCCACCTACCGCTGGCCGATGGTGCCGGCGCTGGCCCTGCTCGCCGCCATGCCCGCCCTGGGCAGCGCCGAGAGGGTCACCGAGAACTACGCGCAACGGCTGGCCGAGCGGGTGCTGCCGTACGAGGGCGTCATGCAGAAGGACAAGCCAATCGCCCAGGCGCACTTGGCCGGAGCACAGGTGCGGTTGCGGTCACTGCGCGCACTGCTCGCCGACACCGTCGGGGAGATCGAGGAGATCGTCGTCGCCGGCGATCCCGTGGAGAAGCCGGTGCGCGCACAGGCCCGGCTGACGGCCGCGCACATCGTGGCCGAATCGCGGGCGGTGATCGGTGACCTGATGGGCGCCGGCGGAGCCAGCATCCATTTCCTGGCCAGCCCGATGCAGCGGTTCAAGCGCGACGTCGACGTGTTGGCCGGGCACGTCGTCTTCGATTACGACACCAGCCGGGAACTGGCCGGCGCACTCACGCTCGGGATGAAGATCCCGCGGACGTCGATGATCTGATGAACACGAGGGTGTGAAATAGCCAGATGCCAAACCCACAGCCCGCTTTCACCAACTTCTTCCAGAAGCGGATCGCCAATCCCGTCATGCGGCGGTTGCCGTTTCAGACGCTACTCGAGACCACAGGGCGCAAGTCCGGTGAACCCCGTCGCACTCCGCTGGGCGGCAAGATCGTCGACGGGCAGTTCTGGTTCGTCTCGGAATTCGGTGAGAAGTCCCAGTACATCCGCAACATCCAGGCTGATCCCCGGGTTCGGGTGCGGTTGCATGGCAGATGGCACAGCGGGACTGCGCACCTGGTACCCGACGATGACGCGGCCGCGCGACTTCGCGAATTGCCGCAGTTCAACAGCTTCGGGGTACGCACGTTCGGCACCAACCTGCTGACCGTGCGCGTCGACCTGGACGGTTAGGCCGCGCCAATCTCCGTCGGGTCATTGACATCGGTCCATAAGTAAAACTAACGTTATTTTTAGTTCCAGGGCCACGTACAGGAGCAAGCATGGAATCATTCGTCCACCTGCGCAAAGGCAAAACTCCCAAGCGAGTGCACGCCGACCTCGATGGGCTCAAGGACGACGAACTCGGGCGCGGCGGCTTCGTCGGGCGTACCGCGAACATGTACCGGCGCAACGACCCCACCGCATACCGCACCGTCGGCCCGCTCCGGCCCACAGACGTGCTGTCCTCCGAATTGAAGCCCTCGGATGCGACCGACGCGGCGGGCGCTCCCCTGCTGATGTTCTCCAACGCCGACTGCCAGGTGCTGCTGAGCCGGCGGAGCACCGAGATGCCGTTCTTCGTCCGCTACGTCGACGGTGATCTACTCCTGTTCGTACACAAGGGTTCCGGGCTGCTGGAGACCGAATTCGGGCCGCTGCGGTACCGCGAGGGCGACTGGGTCTACATCCCGAAGGCGTGCACGTTCCGGCAGGTGCCGGATGACGAGTCGACGTGGCTCATGATCCAGGCCACCGATGACTTCCGGGTGCCGCCGGCCGGGACCTTGGGACGACACTTCCCGTTCGACCCGGCGCAGGTCACCATCCCCGAACCCGAGCCGCTTGAAACTGGCGACGGCCCGCAAAAAGACGGAGAGTACGAGGTGCGGATGTACCACGCCCCGGTCGATGGGGTTGGGACCACCTCGCTCATCTACCAACACAATCCGCTCGATGTGGAGGGCTGGCGGGGCGACAACTTCCCGTTCACCTTCAACATCGAGGACTACACCGTCATCACGTCCGAGAGCGTGCACCTGCCGCCGACCGTGCACCTGTTCATGCAGGCGACCGGCGTCTACGTGATGAACTTCCTACCCAAGCCGGCCGAGAGCGTGCCGGGTACCGAGCGCACCCCCTGGTACCACCGCAACGTCGACTACGACGAGATCGCGTTCTTCCACTCCGGCTCGCTGTACGGCATCCCGATGCCGCCGGGCCTGATCTCCCATGCGCCCCAAGGTGTTCACCACGGCGCACCGGAAGCGGCGCGGGAGCGCGCCCGCCGCAAGTTCGACCAGTACGACCGCGTCGACTGGTCGGTGATCGCCATCGATACGCGCCGACGTCTCACACCCTCCGCCGAAATCCTTGCCAATGATCTGGGGCAGCACTGATGAGCGCTTGCGCGAAGAAGAGAGAGCACTGATGACAACCGCCGAAGCACCCGTCAAGCACGACTACGACCGCATCCCGTATCTGGTTGCGTACCAGAACAACTCGGCAGTGCGCGATGTGTACGGCGGCGTGGCGGAGTTGGTGGTGCTGGAAAGCTACCTGCTGAAGCCGAAAGCCAAGCCGAGTGACACGGTGCTGGTGTTCATGCACCCCATCGGGGGCGGCGCCTACCTGCCGATGATCAACGCACTGGCGCGCGCCGGCCACCACGTCATCTACTGCAACAGCCGCTTCCGCGGCACCGACTCGGCATTGCTGATGGAGAAGGTGGTCGAGGATCTCGGTGAGTGCATCAAGGATGCCAAGAACCGGCTGGGCTACGCGAAGGTGGTCCTCGCCGGGTGGAGCGGCGGCGGCTCGCTGTCGGTCTTCTACCAGCAGCAGGCGCAGCACCCGACGGTGACGGCCAGTCCCTCCGGGGACGGGCCGGACCTGACGAAGCTGGGCCTGATCCCGGCGGACGGTCTCATGCTGCTGGCCGCCCACATCAGCCGCCACGGCACCATGACCGAGTGGATGGACGCCTCGATCCTCGATGAGAACGACCCGTCGAAGCGCGATCCCGAACTCGATCTCTACAACCCGGACAACCCCAACCAACCGCCGTACTCCCCCGAGTTCCTGCAGCGGTACCACGAGGCACAGATCGCCCGGAACCGGCGAATCACCAAGTGGGTCAAGGAAAAGCTCGCCGAGCTCAAGGCGGCGGGGCGGCCCGATGACGAGTTCGCGTTCGTCGTGCACGGCACCATGGCCGACCCGCGCTGGCTCGACCCGACGGTCGATCCCAACGAACGCACCCCGGGACAGTGCTATCTGGGGGATCCTCGAGTGGTGAACATGAGCCCCGTCGGCCTGGCCCGATTCTGTACGTTGCGCAGCTGGCTGTCGCAGTGGAGTTACGACGACGCCAACGGTGACGCCGTGAAGGCGGGTCCGGACATCGCGGTGCCGACACTGGTGATCGGCAACCTCGCCGACGACGCCTGCACGCCCAGCCACACGCGGCGGCTCTACGAGGCGATCGGGCATCCGGACAAGGAGATGCACGAGATTCCCGGCGCCAACCACTACTACTCCGGACCGGATCAGCGCGGCACGCTGCGGCAGGCCGTCGGCATCTGCACGGACTGGCTGCACCAGCGGGGGTTTTCGCTGTGACGACGGGTGCTCTGGACGGCATCCGGGTGCTCGAACTCGGCACCTTGATCTCCGGTCCGTTCGCCGGCCGGCTGCTCGGCGACATGGGCGCCGAGGTCCTCAAGATCGAGTTGCCGTCGGCCCCCGATCCGCTCCGGACCTGGGGCCAGGCCGAGCTCGACGGCCACCGGTTCTTCTGGACGGTCCACGCGCGCAACAAGAAAGCGGTGACGCTCGACCTGCGCACCGCGCGCGGCCGGGAGCTGTTCCTCGACCTCGTCGAGCAGTCCGATGTGATCGTGGAGAATTTCCGGCCCGGCACGCTCGAGAAATGGAACCTGGGTTACGACGTTCTGCGCGAACGCAATCGGGGCATCATCCTGGTGCGGGTGTCGGGCTACGGCCAGACGGGTCCCGACGCCGGGAAGGCCGGCTACGCGTCGGTCGCCGAGGCGGCGAGCGGGCTGCGGCACATGAACGGTTTCCCCGGCGGTCCCCCGCCGCGACTCGCGTTGTCGCTGGGCGACAGCCTCGCCGGCATGTTCGCCGCGCAAGGCGCGCTCGCCGCACTGTACCGGCGCAGTGTCACCGGCGAGGGCCAGGTCGTGGATACGGCACTCACCGAAAGTTGTTTGGCCATCCAGGAATCCACCATTCCGGACTACGACATCGGCGGCGTGGTGCGCGGACCGTCGGGCACCCGGCTCGAAGGTATCGCGCCGTCGAACATCTACCAGAGCGCGAACGGCAGCTGGGTGGTGATCGCGGCCAATCAGGACACGGTGTTCCGGCGGCTCTGTCAGGCCATGGACCGGCCCGAACTGGCGACCGACGAACGGTTCGCCGACCATCTGGCGCGTGGCCGCAACCAGGACGAACTCGACAAGATCATCGGCGACTGGGCAGCGCAGCGGGAGCCCCACGACATCATCGCCACCCTGTCGGAGGCCGGCGTGATCAGTGGGCCCATCAACACTGTCGCCGAGGTGGTACAAGACCCACAACTGCAGGCACGCAACATGATTGCCGACCACTGGGACGAACGGGTGCAACGCAATGTGAAGGGTCCCGGCGTCGTCCCGGTGCTCTCGGACACGCCCGGCACCATCCGCAACGGTGGCTCGGCGCGGCCAGGCCAGGACAACGCGGAGGTGTTCGGCCGTCTCCTCGGTCTCGATGCCGGGCAGTTGTCGGCACTGCGCGAGGAGGGTGTGTTGTGACCGACCTGCCGGCCCACGTGACCGTCCGCGAGGTCTGCCTGCGCGACGGCCTGCAACTCGAAGACCCGATTCCGTTGTCCGCCAAGCTCGAACTGCTCGAGGCCATCGTTGCCACCGGTGTGCAGGAGGTCGAGGCCACCGCATTCGTCTCACCGTCCAAGGTGCCCGCACTGGCCGATGCCGCCGAATTGGCCGCGGCGCTGGACGCTTTTCCCAACGTCGAGTTCTCCGCGCTCGTGGCGGGGGCCGGCGGCGCCGGCCGTGCGCTGGCGGCCGGCATGCGGTCGCTGGAATACGTGGTGTCCGCCGCGGACGGGCACAGCCGGGCGAACGTCGGGCGCTCGACGGCCGATTCGACGGCCCTGATCTCCGACATCGTCGGCCTGGCCCACGACAGCGGCGCCAGCGCCGAAGTCATCATCGCCACCGCCTGGGACTGCCCCTTCGACGGACCGACCGACCCGGGCCGGGTGGTCGATATCGCCGCGGCAGCAATGGAATTCGGGGCGGATCGGGTGGCCATCGCCGACACCATCGGCACCACCACCCCGCGGCGTGTCAGCGACCTGATCAGCCGCGTCCGCCCGGTCATCGGAGACCTGCCGCTCGGCGCGCACTTCCACAACACGCGGGGCTCCGGCCTGGCCAGCGCCTACGCCGCCGTGCAGGCCGGTGTGACGCGACTCGACGCGTCGGTGGGCGGCCTGGGCGGCTGCCCGTTCGCACCCGGCGCGACCGGCAACATCGCGACCGAAGACCTGGTCTACCTGTTGCGGGACAGCGACATCGACACCGGCATCGACCTGGACCTGGCGATCGACGCGGCCATGGTGGCGCAGCGTGTTGTGGGCCATGAGCTGCCCAGCGCCCTGCTGCGCGCCGGCGACCGGCTGCTGGGCTGAGCATGCCCACCGCAAATTTGACCGCCAAGGGCCGACAGACCCGCGAGGCCATCGAACTCGCCGCCCGGAAGCTGTTCGCCGAGCGGGGCTTTCACGGCACCACGCTGGCCGACATCACGTCGGCTGCCGGAAAGTCGTCGGCGGTGTTCTACCGCTATTTCGACGACAAGGAGGACCTGCTGGCCGAGCTGGCCGAGTCTTTCCTGCACGACATCGTCACCCCGTCGGGGATGAGTGTGCCGCTGCCGGAGTCCCCCGAGGACACCGAGTACTTCACCACCGTGGTGACGGGGTACTGGAACCTCTTCAAGCAGAACATCGGCATCATGATCGCGGTCGCCCAGCTGGGCGCCACGCAGCCGCGCTTCGCCAAGGTACAGAACGAGTTCCGGCGCTTCGGGATGGACCTGGTCGCCGATTCGGTCCGCCACGCCACGGAGCAAGGCCATGCGCAGGGCATCCACCCCGGGCAGCGCCTCGATCCCGAACACATCGCCGCGGCGATTTCGCTGCTGTTCGAGAACTTCACCGTCGTGGTGGTCGGCAACCCGGACTCCGGGCTGCAGATCAGCGACGAGGACGCCATCACCACCCTGTCGACCATCTGGAAGAAAACCCTGTACGGCTTCTGACCGACGAAAGAGATCACCGTGGATTTCGCTCTACCGGAACACCTTCCGGGCCTGCTGGCAGAGATGGATGCCTTCATCGAGGCGGAGATCAAACCGCTGGAACGAGAGAACCTGCAGTACTTCGACCGGCGCCGGGAATTCGCCCGTACGGACCTCGAGAACGGCGGTGTGCCCACCCGGGAATGGGAGGATCTGCTCGACGAGATGCGCCGCCGTGCCGACGCAGCCGGATGGCTGCGCTACGGCCTGCCCAGCGAGTTCGGTGGCCGCGACGGCACCAATCTGGACATGGCCGTCATCCGGGAACACCTGGCGCACAAGGGCCTCGGCCTGCACAACGACCTGCAGGACGAGTCATCGATCGTCGGCAACTTCCCGCAGGTCATCATGATGAGCCGGTTCGGCACCCCGGCGCAGCAAGCCGAATGGGTCGAGGCCATGATCACCGGTGAACGGTCGATGGCGTTCGGGCTCACCGAACCCGACCACGGCAGCGACGCCACCTGGCTCGAGACCACGGCGGTCCGGGACGGTGACGGGTGGATCATCAACGGCCGCAAGCGCTGGAACACCGGAGTGCACCGCGCCACCCACGACCTGATCTTCGCCCGCACGTCGGGGGATCCCGGGCAGGCGGTCGGTATCACCGCGTTCCTCGTGCCCACCGACACCCCCGGTTTCACCGTGCCGTACTACTGGTGGACGTTCAACATGCCGAGCGACCACGGCGAGGTCGAACTGAACGATGTTCGGGTGCCGGCTGATGCGGTGCTCGGCGAGGTGGACCACGGCTTGGAGGTCGGCCAGACGTTCCTGCACGAGAACCGCATCCGTCAGGCCGCCAGCAGTCTGGGCGCCGCGCAGTACTGCATCGACCGGGCCGCGCAGTACGCCGGCGAGCGCGTCGTCTTCGGTAAGCCCCTGGCGGTGAACCAGGCCGTGCAGTGGCCGCTGGCCGAGCTGCAGACCGAGGCCCAGATGGTCCGGCTGCTGGTGTATTACGCCGCCTGGCACCTCGATCGGGATCACCACATGGAGGTTTCCGACAAGGTGTCGATGGCCAATTACCGCGCCAACAGACTGGTATGCGAGGCGGCCGACCGAGCCATGCAGATCCACGGTGGCGTCGGCTACAGCCGGCACGAGCCGTTCGAGCACATCTACCGGCACCACCGCCGCTACCGGATCACCGAAGGGGCGGAAGAGATTCAGATTCGCCGGGTGGCGCAGCGGATGCTGAAGTTCGGGCGCAAGTGATCGACGCGCCGGAATTGGCCCGAGCGCTCGCCGCGGTGCTCGAACCGGAGCTCGGCGAGGTCAGCGTCGAGAACCTGCGGGAACTCACCGGCGGTGCCAGCCGCGCGACGTGGGCGTTCGCGGCGACCACCGCGGCCGACGCCCGCCCATTGATCCTGCGGGTCGGACCGCCCGACGAAATCCACGCCGGCATGGAGCTCGAGGCCGCCGCGCTGTCCCGGGCCGCGGCCACGGGCGCGCCCGTGCCCCGGGTGCTGGCGGCCAGCAACTCACCGGAGGCCCTCGGCAGTCCGTTCCTGGTGTGCGATTTCGTACCCGGGGAGACCATCGTCCGCAAGATCCAGCGCGCACTCGACGACGACGGCCGGACCACCCTTCTCGGGCAATGCGCCGCAGCGCTGGCGGCGATCCACCGCGCCGACCCCACCGGCATCGGGCTGTCGAGCGAAGACCAACTGAGTTCATGGCGGCGCGAACTCGACGAGATCGGTGACACCACAGCCACTTTCGAGTGGGCCTTCCGCTGGTTGGCGCGCAACCAGCCGGCGGACACCGGCGGTGCGGTGTTGGTGCACGGCGACTTCCGGATGGGCAACCTGATCGTCGACGGCAGCCGGCTGGCGGCAGTGCTGGATTGGGAGCTCACCCATCTGGGCTCGCGCGCCGAGGACCTGGCCTGGTTCTGCATTCGGGCCTGGCGCTTCGGGGCGCCGCGGACGCTGGACGCCGGCGGCCTGGGCCGCATCGAGGACTTCCTGACCGCCTATGAGCACTCCAGCGGAATCACTCTGGACCGCAAGGCCTTTCACTGGTGGCTGGTGTCCGCCACCTTGCGCTGGGGCATCATCTGCCGGTATCAGGCGCAGCGCCACCTGTCCGGACAGGCCAGGTCGGTGGAGTTGGCGACCATCGGCCGGCGGGTGTGTGAAACCGAATGGGACCTGCTCAACCTCGTGGCGGCCCGATGAGCCATTACCGTCCCACCGCCGCTGAACTGGTCGCCGCCGTGGCCGAGTTCCTGGAGACCGAGGTACGCGCGGCCACCGATGGCGCGGTGAACTTCCATGCCCGCGTGGCCGCGAACGCGCTGCGGATCGTCGAACGCGAGCTGTCTCAGGACGGCGCAGAACCGGGGCTGCTGGGATTCGACGACGAGCAGGCCCTGGCGCGCGCGATACGCGACGGGGAGTTCGACGACCGTGGCCCCGAACTCGAGCCCGTGCTGCGGGCGCTCGTGCGGCATCGGCTGGACGTGGCCCATCCGGGCTATGCCGACGAGTAGCCGAACCCGGCCTACCTGATCGCCGTACTGTCGTAGCCTGAGCACGTGGCCGACTCCGCGCTCAAGATCCTGGTGTACAGCGACAATCCGAACACCCGTGACCAGGTGCGCACGGCGCTGGGACGGCGCATCCACCCGGACCTGCCCGACCTGACGTATCTCGACGTGGCGACGGCGCCCGTCGTGGTGAGTTCCGTCGACGCGGGCGGGATCGACTTGGCGATCCTGGACGGCGAGGCCACACCCGCCGGCGGGATGGGGCTCGCCAAGCAACTCAAGGACGAGGTCGCGAACTGCCCGCCGATCGTGGTGCTCACCGGCCGCCCGGACGACGCCTGGCTGGCCTCCTGGTCGCGCGCGGAGGCTGCAGTGCCCCATCCGATCGACCCGATCCGGCTCGGCGAGGCCGTGGTGGCGGTGCTGTCTCCACAGCGGTGAAACCGTGCGTTAACCAGCACGAAATGGCCTGTGGCCGTTCACTCTTCGCGTCAGCGGCGATGAGACGCGGGAACGTCAGGAACTGATCATGATCCTAGCCAAAATGCGGCGGCCGTTCCGTTAACCGAGCTAAGCTGTGGGCCAGCTCACATCGACAGCTCGACGAGGGAGCCACACAGGGCATGACGAACGCATGAACGTCTACATCCCCATCCTGGTACTCGGCGCGATCGCCGCGGCGTTCGCGGTGGGTTCGGTCGGAATCGCGCTGGTCATCGGCCCCCGCCGGTACAACCGGGCCAAGCTGGAGGCCTACGAATGCGGCATCGAGCCGATGGCCCCAGGCTCCCCCGGGCATGAGACCACCGGGCAGCGGTTCCCGGTCAAGTACTACCTGACCGCCATGCTGTTCATCGTCTTCGACATCGAGATCGTCTTCCTGTATCCCTGGGCCGTTTCCTTCGAATCGCTCGGGGTATTCGCCGTGGTGGAGATGTTGCTGTTCATGCTGACGGTGTTCGTCGCCTACGCATACATCTGGCGACGCGGCGGACTGAGCTGGGACTGAGGGCAGACCCATGGGACTCGAAGAACGCCTGCCCGGCGGCATCCTGCTGTCCACTGTCGAGAAGGTCGCAGGCTACGTACGCAAGGGGTCGCTGTGGCCCGCCACGTTCGGCCTGGCCTGCTGCGCCATCGAGATGATGGCCACCGCGGGCCCGCGCTTCGACATCGCGCGCTTCGGCATGGAGCGGTTCTCTGCGACGCCGCGCCAGGCCGACCTGATGATCGTCGCGGGCCGCGTGAGCCAGAAGATGGCGCCGGTGCTGCGTCAGGTGTACGACCAGATGGCCGAACCCAAATGGGTGCTGGCCATGGGCGTGTGCGCTTCCTCCGGCGGCATGTTCAACAACTACGCGGTGGTGCAGGGCGTCGACCACATCGTGCCCGTCGACATCTACCTACCCGGCTGCCCGCCGCGGCCCGAGATGCTGCTCAACGCAATCCTCAAGCTGCACGCCAAGATTCAGGAGATGCCGCTGGGCGTGAACCGGGCTGAGGCGATCGCCGCGGCCGAGGAAGCCGCCCTGCAGGCCCGCCCCACCATCGAGCTGAAGGGACTGCTGCGGTCATGACGGACGCGCCGGACCAGACGGGACCCGAGGTGATCGGGACGCGGCGCGGCATGTTCGGTGTGCGCGGCAGCGGCGACACGTCGGGCTACGGCCGGTTGGTCCGGGAGGTGGCGCTGCCCGGCAGCTCACCCCGGCCCTACGGCGGTTACTTCGACGACGTCGTCGACACGTTGGCGGCGACCCTCGGTCCCGACGAGTTCGGCGCCGCGATCGAGCGCGTCGTGGTCTTCCGCGACGAACTGACCCTCGAGGTGCGCCGCGAACACCTGGTCGCGGTGGCCCAGGCACTGCGCGACCAGCTGCGATTCGAGCTGTGTCTGGGCGTGTCCGGGGTGCACTACCCCGACGACACCGGTCGCGAGTTGCACGCCGTCTACCCGCTGATGTCCATCACCCACAACCGCCGCATCCGCGTCGAGGTGAGCGCCCCGGACGCCGATCCGCATGTGCCGTCGCTGTATTCGGTGTACCCGACGACCGACTGGCACGAGCGGGAGACCTACGACTTCTTCGGCATCATCTTCGACGGCCACCCCGCCCTGACCCGGATCGAGATGCCCGATGACTGGGTGGGCCACCCGCAGCGCAAGGACTACCCGCTCGGCGGAATCCCGGTCGAGTACCACGGTGCGAAGATCCCGCCCCCGGACGAACGGCGGGCCTACAACTGATGACTCAGGACAACGAACCCGATGGCCGCGAACGCGTGGTCACCGTCGGCGGTCAAGACTGGGCCGACGTCGTGGCCGCGGCGCGGGAGAGCGCGGTGGCCGGCGAGCGCATCGTGGTCAACATGGGCCCGCAGCATCCGTCCACCCACGGCGTGCTGCGCCTGATCCTCGAGATCGACGGCGAGACCATCACCGAGGCCCGGTGCGGAATCGGCTACCTGCACACCGGAATCGAGAAGAATCTCGAATACCGGACCTGGACGCAGGGCGTCACCTTCGTGACCCGCATGGACTACCTGTCGCCTTTCTTCAACGAGACGGCGTACTGCCTCGGCGTCGAGAAGCTGCTCGGCGTCACCGACGCCATTCCCGAGCGCGCGAGCATCATCCGGGTGCTGCTGATGGAACTCAACCGCATCTCGTCACACCTGGTCGCGCTGGCGACCGGCGGTATGGAGCTGGGTTCCATGTCGGCCATGTTCTTCGGCTTCCGGGAACGCGAACTGGTGCTGTCGATCTTCGAGACCATCACCGGGCTCCGCATGAACCACGCCTACATCCGCCCCGGCGGCCTGGCCGCCGACCTGCCCGACGAGGCCCTGCCGCAACTGCGGGAACTGCTGAAGCTGCTGCCCAAGCGGTTACGCGACATGGAGAATCTGCTCAACGAGAACTACATCTGGAAGGCCCGCACGCAGGGGGTCGGCTACCTGGATCTGACCGGGTGCATGGCGCTGGGCATCACCGGACCGGTGCTGCGTTCGACGGGGCTGCCGCACGATCTGCGAAAGGCGCAGCCGTACTGCGGATACGAGTCGTATGACTTCGACGTCATCACCGACGACCAGTGTGATGCCTACGGCCGCTACATCATTCGGGTCCGCGAGATGCACGAGTCCATCAAGATCGTCGAGCAGTGTGTCGAGAGGCTCGGCAAGGTCACCGGGCCGGTGATGATCACCGACAAGAAGCTGGCCTGGCCCGCGGACCTGAAGCTCGGCCCCGACGGCCTGGGCAATTCGAAGGAACACATCGCCAAGATCATGGGCTCGTCGATGGAGGCCCTGATCCACCACTTCAAGATCGTGACCGAAGGCATCCGGGTGCCCGCCGGGCAGGTGTACGTCGCCGTCGAATCGCCGCGCGGCGAGCTGGGTGTGCACATGGTGTCCGACGGTGGCACCCGGCCCTACCGGGTGCACTACCGCGACCCCTCGTTCACCAATCTGCAAGCGGTGTCGGTGATGTGCGAGGGCTCCATGGTCGCTGACGCCATCGCCGCGGTGGCATCGATCGATCCGGTGATGGGAGGCGTGGACAGGTGACCGCTATCGAACTGCGTCTCGGGCCGCGTCCGGACGAGCCCGGCCCACCGATCAGCCAAGGGCCGCAGTCGTATTCGCCTGACGTGACCGAGCGCCTGGCCGCCGACGCCGCGACGATCATCGCCCGCTACCCCAGTGCCCGCTCCGCGCTGCTGCCGCTGCTGCATCTCGTCCAATCCGAGGACGGCTACCTCACCCCTGCCGGAATCGCTTTCTGCGCTGCGCAATTGGACCTCAGCACTGCCGAGGTCACCGCGGTCGCGACGTTCTACTCGATGTACCGCCGCACCCCGACAGGCGAGTACCTCGTCGGGGTGTGCACCAACACGCTGTGCGCCATCATGGGCGGCGACGCCATCCTCGAATCACTGGAGGACCACCTGGGTCTCGGCGCCGGCGAGACCACTGCCGACGGCCGGGTCACGCTGGAGCACATCGAATGCAACGCCGCCTGCGACTACGCACCCGTGGTCATGGTGAACTGGGAGTTCTTCGACAACCAAACACCCGGTTCCGCACGTGATCTCGTCGACTCATTGCGGACCGGTGAGCCGGTCACCCCGACCCGGGGCGCGCCCCTGTGCACCTTCAAGGACACCGCACGCATCCTCGCCGGCTTCCCCGATGAACGCCCCGGCAGCAACGACTCCGAACCGGGCGCGGCCACCCTCGCCGGGTTGCGCGTCGCGCAGGAGCGCGGGATGGAGGCGCCGCAATGACACTCGCGCCGGTGCTGAGCAGACACTGGGATGAGCCGCAGTCGTGGACGCTGCAGAGCTACGTCCGGCAGGGCGGCTACCAGGCGCTGCGGGCGGTGTTGCGGATGCAACCCGCCGAAGTCATTGCGCTGGTCAAGGATTCCGGACTGCGCGGACGCGGTGGCGCGGGTTTCCCTACGGGGACCAAATGGTCGTTCATCTCCCCCGACGACGGCCGTCCGCACTATCTGGTCGTCAACGCGGACGAATCCGAACCCGGGACGTGCAAGGACATTCCGCTGATGCTGGCCTCGCCGCACGCGCTGGTGGAAGGCGCGATCATCGCGTCGTACGCCATCGGCGCCCGCCACGCATTCATCTACGTGCGCGGTGAGGTGGTTCCGGTGCTGCGCCGGCTGCAGGGTGCGGTCGCCGAGGCCTACGCGAACGGCTATCTCGGCACCAACATCGCCGGCACCGGCTACGACCTGGATCTGGTGGTGCACGCCGGGGCGGGTGCGTACATCTGCGGCGAGGAGACCGCGCTGCTCGACTCGCTGGAGGGCCGGCGCGGCCAGCCCCGGTTGCGTCCGCCGTTCCCCGCGGTCGCCGGGTTGTACGCCTGCCCGACCGTGGTCAACAACGTCGAGTCGATCGCCAGTGTCCCGTCGGTGATCCGCGGCGGGGTCGACTGGTTCCGGTCCATGGGGTCGGAGAAGTCGCCCGGCTTCACGCTCTACTCGCTGTCGGGTCACGTCACCCGGCCGGGACAATACGAGGCACCCCTGGGGATTTCGCTGCGCGAACTGCTGGAATACGCCGGCGGGGTGCGGGCCGGGCACCAGTTGAAGTTCTGGACGCCGGGCGGATCGTCGACGCCGATGCTCACATCCGAACACCTGGACGTCCCGCTGGACTACGAAGGCATGGCCGGGGCCGGCTCGATGCTGGGCACCAAGGCACTGCAGATTTTCGACGAGACGACCTGCGTGGTGCGGGCCGTCCGCCGGTGGACCCAGTTCTACGCGCACGAGTCCTGCGGCAAGTGCACGCCGTGCCGCGAGGGCACCTACTGGCTGGCACAGATCTATGCCCGGCTGGAGAACGGACAGGCCCACGCCGCCGACCTGGACAAACTGCTCGACATCTCCGACGCCATCCTCGGCAAGTCGTTCTGTGCCCTCGGCGACGGCGCGGCGAGCCCGATCATGTCCTCGCTCAAATACTTCCGCGACGAGTACGTCGCGCACCTGAATGGCGGCTGCCCCTTCGACCCGCACGCCGCCACGCTCTTCGCCACGGAAGGAGCGGGCGCATGACGGTCACCGAGCCGGCGAAGGACGCGGCCGCGGTCGAGATGGTGGCGCTGACCATCGACGACCAGCAGATCAGTGTGCCCAAGGGCACGTTGGTGATTCGTGCGGCCGAGCTCATCGGGGTGCAGATTCCCCGGTTCTGCGACCACCCCCTGCTCGACCCGGTGGGCGCCTGCCGGCAGTGCCTCGTCGAGGTGGAGGGTCAGCGGAAACCATTGGCGTCGTGCACCACCACGGTCACCCCGGACATGGTCGTGCGTACCCAGGTGACGTCGGAGGCCGCCGACAAGGCACAACACGGCGTGATGGAACTGCTGCTGATCAACCATCCGCTGGACTGCCCCGTCTGCGACAAGGGCGGCGAATGCCCACTGCAGAACCAGGCGATGTCCAACGGCCGCGCCGATTCTCGCTTCGAGGACGTCAAGCGCACCTTCCCCAAACCCATCAACCTGTCGGCGCAGGTCCTGCTCGACCGGGAACGCTGCGTGCTGTGCGCGCGCTGCACGCGGTTCTCGAATCAGGTCGCCGGCGACCCGTTCATCGAACTGCTGGAACGTGGCGCACTGCAGCAGGTCGGTATCGGGGGCGATGACCCGTTCGACTCCTACTTCTCCGGCAACACCGTGCAGATCTGTCCCGTCGGCGCGCTGACCGGGACTGCGTACCGGTTCCGGGCCCGGCCTTTCGACCTGGTCTCCTCCCCCAGCGTCTGCGAACACTGCGCCTCGGGCTGTGCGCAGCGCACCGATCATCGCCGCGGAACGGTGTTGCGCCGCTTGGCCGGTGACGATCCCGAGGTGAACGAAGAGTGGAACTGCGACAAGGGCCGGTGGGCCTTCACCTACGCCACGCAGGGTGACCGGATCACCACACCCTTGATCCGCGAGGCCGACGGCACCCAGCGCCCGGCGTCGTGGCCCGAGGCCGTCGCCGTCGCGGTGCGCGGCCTGTCGGCGGCCGGGGCCCGGACCGGCGTGCTGGTCGGCGGACGACTCACGACCGAAGACGCCTATGCGTATGCCAAGTACGCGCGGATTGTGCTGGGCACCAACGACATCGACTTCCGCAACCGGGTGCACAGCGACGAGGAAGCCCAGTTCCTGGCGGCGTCCGTCGCGGGTCAGCCGATGCGGGTGACGTACGCCGACCTGGAGCAGGCGCCCGTCGTGCTGCTCGTCGCGTTCGAGCCGGAAGACGAATCGCCGATCATCTACCTGCGGCTGCGCAAGGCCTTCCGCAAGCACGGTCTGAAAGTTGTTGCGGTGGCGCCGTTCGCGAGCCGCGGTCTGGCGAAGATGGGCGGCACCCTCATCTCCGCCGCACCCGGCCGCGAACCCCGCGCCCTCGACGCCGTCGAGGTGTTGCCGCCCGGTTCGGTCATCCTCACCGGTGAGCGGCTGGCCGGTATCCCAGGCGGGTTCTCCGCTGTGGCCCGGTTGGCCGAGCGGACCGGCGCGGCCGTCGGCTGGGTACCACGGCGGGCCGGCGAGCGCGGTGCACTGGAAGCCGGTGCGGCCCCGAATCTGTTGCCCGGCGGTCGTTTGGTGACCGATGTGCCGTCACGCACGGAAGTTGCCGTCGCCTGGCACGTCGACGAACTGCCCGACGCTCCGGGCCGCGACACCACCGGGATCCTCGCCGCCGCAGCCGACGGCGAGCTCGAGGCTGTCCTGGTCGCCGGTGTCGAGCTGGCCGATCTACCCGACCCAGCACTGGCGCAGCAGTCGCTCGGCGCCGCGAAGTTCGTGGTGAGCATGGAAGTACGTCGCAGCGCCGTCACCGATCTCGCGCACGTGGTGTTCCCGGTGGCACCCGTCGTCGAGAAAGCCGGCAGCTTCGTGAACTGGGAAGGCCGACATCGCGCATTCGGCGCGGCGCTGCCGCCCGCCACGCGAGCGGACATGGGGGTGCTGGCCGCGCTCGCCGACGAGCACTGCATCGATCTGGGTCTGCGCGATGTCGCGACCGTGCGCAACGAGATGAACCGACTGGGGTGCTGGACCGGACCACGGCCCGCCGCACCGGAATTCACCGCGCCCCCGAACCCCGTGCCCGGTCCCGGTCAGGCGGTTCTTGCCGGCTGGCGGATGCTGCTGGACGCCGGCCGGCTGCAGGACGGCGAACCCCATCTGGCCGCCACGGCGCGTCCGGCGGTGGCCCGCTTGTCGCCCGACACGGCCGCGAGCGTCGGCGCGTCCGAAACCCTCACCGTCAGTACCGATCGCGGCAGCATCACCCTGCCGCTCGAGATCACCGACATGCCGACCGGCGTGGTGTGGCTGCCGCTGAACTCGCCGGGTTCGCCCGTCCATGCCACGCTCGGCGTCGCCCCCGGCGCGGTCGTCTCGATCAGCGGGGCGGCAACGTGAACTATCCCGACCTCTCCTCGTTCGGCCTGGACCCGTGGTGGCTGGTCCTCGCCAAAGCCCTTGGCATTTTTGTGTTCCTGGTGCTGACGGTGCTCGTCGCGATCCTGCTCGAACGACGAGTCCTGAGCTGGATGCAGATGCGCATCGGGCCGAACCGGGTGGGGCCGTTCGGGTTACTGCAGAGCCTCGCCGATGGCATCAAGCTCGCCCTCAAAGAAGGGCTGGTCCCGGCCGGGGTGGACAAGCCGATCTACCTGCTGGCGCCGATCATCTCGGTGATCCCGGCGATCATGGCGTTCGCCGTCATCCCGATGGGGCCGCTGGTCCACGTCTTCGGGCACGAGACGCCGCTGCAGTTGACCGACCTGCCGGTCGCGGTGTTGTACGTCCTTGCGGTCACCTCGATCGGGGTCTACGGAATCGTGTTGGCGGGCTGGGCTTCCGGCTCGACCTATCCCCTGCTCGGCGGGCTGCGGTCCAGCGCGCAGGTCATCTCGTACGAGATCGCGATGGCGCTGTCGTTCGCCGCGGTGTTCCTGTACGCGGGCACCATGTCGACGTCGCAGATCGTCGCGTCACAACAGGGCCGCTGGTACGTCTTCCTGCTGCTGCCGTCGTTCCTGATCTACGTGGTGTCGATGGTCGGCGAAACGAACCGGGCGCCGTTCGATCTGCCCGAGGCCGAAGGCGAGCTGGTCGGCGGATTCCACACCGAGTACTCGTCACTGAAGTTCGCGATGTTCATGCTCGCGGAATACGTCAACATGACAACGGTTTCCGCACTGGCCACCACCCTGTTCCTCGGTGGTTGGCAGGCGCCCTGGCCCCTGAGCCTCATCCCCGGCGCCAACACCGGCTGGTGGCCGCTGCTGTGGTTCGTCGGCAAGGTGTGGGCGTTCCTGTTCTTGTTCATGTGGCTCCGGGCCACGCTCCCGCGCCTGCGGTACGACCAGTTCATGGCGCTGGGCTGGAAGGTGCTCATCCCGATCTCGCTGGCGTGGATCATGATCGTCAGCATCGTGCGGACGCTGCGTCTGCAGGGGCACGACAGCTGGCCCGTCGTGCTGGCCTTCGCCGGCGCCATCGCCGTGGTGGCCATCGCCGGTGCGTTGTGGAACACGGTGCGGCGCAAGTCGGCTCGCACGCGGGCCCCGGCCGTCGAACCGCAGCCCGGCGCGTTCCCGGTGCCGCCCATCCCGGCCAAGGAGGTTCACCATGCCCGGTAGGCCCAAGTTCATCGACGCGATTGCCGGTTTCGGCGTCACCTTCGGGACCATGTTCAAGAAACCGGTCACCGAGCAGTATCCCGAGGAGCCCGGTCCGGTCGCTCCGCGCTATCACGGCCGGCATCAGCTCAACCGGTACGACGACGGCCTCGAGAAGTGCATCGGTTGCGAACTGTGCGCGTGGGCCTGCCCCGCGGACGCGATCTATGTCGAGGGCGCCGACAACACCGAGGAACAACGGTTCTCGCCCGGCGAGCGGTACGGCCGGGTGTACCAGATCAACTATCTGCGGTGCATCGGCTGCGGGCTCTGCATCGAGGCCTGCCCGACGCGGGCGCTGACCATGACCAACGACTACGAGATGGCCGACGACAACCGGTCCGACCTGATCTACGGCAAGGACAAGCTCCTGGCGCCGCTGAAACCCGACATGACCGCGCCACCGCACGCCATGGCCGAGGGCAGCACCGACGAGGACTACTACCGCGGCAATATCACCGCGGACGGCCTGAAGCGGCGCGAGGCGGCCAAGTGACCGGAGAGGCCGTGACGTTCTGGGTGCTCGGTACCGTGTCGGTGCTCGGCGCCATCGCCATGGTGGCCGCCCCCAAAGCGGTGTACTCGGCAATGTTCCTGGCCAGCACCATGATCAGCCTGGCGGTGCTCTACATCGCCCAGGACGCGGTGTTCCTCGGTGTCGTGCAGGTGGTGGTCTACACCGGTGCGGTCATGATGCTGTTCCTGTTCGTCCTCATGCTCATCGGTGTCGATTCGGCGGACTCGCTGATCGAAACCATTCGGGGACAACGCGTTGCCGCCATGGTGGCCGGCATCGGATTCGGCATCGCGGTGATCGCCGGGATCGGCAGTCTCGGGGCCAACTTCGTCGGGCTGGAGCACGCCAACCGGGCCGGCAACGTCCAGGGCCTGGCGGTGCTGATCTTCACGCGCTACCTGTGGGCCTTCGAGGTCACCAGCGCGCTGCTCATCACCGCGGCGCTGGGTGCCATGGTGCTGACCCACCGCGAACGCTTCGAGCGTCGAAAGACCCAGCGCGAGCTGGCAATCGAACGGTTCGCCGGCGGCGGGCACCCGACACCACGGCCCAACCCCGGGGTGTACGCGCGGCACAACGCCGTCGACATCCCGGCGAAGCTGCCCGACGGCTCGGACGCCGACATGTCCGTCAGCGCCATCCTGCCGCGGCGCAGTGTGTCCCTCGACGATGGGAACGCCTCATGAATCCCACCAATTACCTGTATCTCTCGGCGCTGCTGTTCACCATCGGCGCGGCCGGTGTGCTGGTGCGCCGCAACGCCATCGTCATGTTCATGTGCGTCGAATTGATGCTCAACGCAGCCAATCTGGCGTTCGTCACGTTCTCCCGGATGCACGGCGAGCTCGACGGTCAGGTGGTGGCGTTCTTCACCATGGTCGTGGCGGCATGTGAGGTGGTGGTGGGACTGGCGATCATCATGACCATATTCCGGACCCGGCGATCGGCGTCGGTCGACGCCGCGAACCTGCTGAAGCAGTGACCATGACGACATCGGTGTGGTTGCTGATCGCGCTGCCGCTGGCCGGCGCGGCGATACTGCTGCTCGGCGGCAAGGCCACCGACGCGTGGGGGCATCTGCTCGGCTGCGCCACGGTGGTCGGCGCCTTCCTCGTCGGCGCCACCCAGTTCGCGGCAATGTCCGGTCGCGACAACGACGTCCGGTTGGTGCACGAGACGCTGTTCTCCTGGGTTCCGGTGGCCCAACTGCAGGTCGATTTCGGCTTGCGTCTGGACCAGCTGTCAGTGTGCTTCGTCCTGCTCATCACCGGAGTCGGCGCGCTGATCCACATCTATTCGATCGGCTACATGGCGCACGACCCGGCCCGGCGGCGCTTTTTCGCCTATCTCAACCTGTTCGTCGCGGCCATGCTGCTGCTGGTGCTGGCCGACAACTATCTCGGTCTGTACGTGGGGTGGGAAGGCGTCGGCCTGGCGTCGTACCTGCTGATCGGGTTCTGGTCGCACAAACCGTCGGCGGCGGCGGCCGCCAAGAAGGCGTTCGTCGTCAACCGGGTCGGTGACATCGGGCTGGCGCTGGCCCTGGCGGCGATGTTCGCGCACACCGGAACCCTCTCGTACACGGGTGTTTTCGCGCAGGCGCCACATCTCGCCGCGACCACCGTCACCCTCATCGGTCTGCTGTTGCTGCTGGCGGCCTGCGGCAAGTCCGCTCAGGTACCGCTGCAGTCGTGGCTCGGCGATGCGATGGAGGGCCCGACCCCCGTGTCGGCGCTGATCCACGCGGCCACCATGGTCACGGCCGGCGTGTACCTGGTGGTGCGGTCGGCTCCGATCTTCAACCAGTCCGCCGACGCCCGGTTGGCGGTCGCCGTCGTCGGCGCCGTCACGCTGTTGTTCGGCGCGGTGATCGGCTGCGCCAAAGACGACATCAAGAAGGCCCTCGCGGCGTCGACCATGAGCCAGATCGGCTACATGATGCTGGCCGCGGGTCTCGGACCCGCCGGCTACGCGCTCGCGATCCTGCATCTGCTGGCGCACGGTTTCTTCAAGGCCGGACTGTTCCTCGGTGCCGGTTCGGTGATGCACGCCATGGACGACGAGACCGACATGCGCCGCTACGGCGGGCTGCGCACCGCGATGCCCGTCACGTTCGCCACGTTCGGCATGGGTTACCTCGCGATCATCGGTATCCCGCCGCTGTCCGGGTTCTTCTCGAAAGACCCCATCATCGAGACCGCGTTCGCGGCCGGCGGCGCCAAGGGGCTGCTGTTCGGCGGCGCCGCCCTGCTGGGTGCGGGCATCACGGCGTTCTACATGACCCGCGTCATGCTGATGACGTTCTTCGGCGAAAAGCGCTGGCGCGCCGAGGCGCATCCCCACGAGTCGCCGTCGGTCATGGGCTGGCCGATGGTGGTGTTGGCCGCCGGGTCGATCGGCGCGGGCGCGCTGCTGGCCGTCGGTGGGAAGTTGGAGCACTGGCTCGAACCGGTCGTCGGCTTCCACGAGCCCGAGCATACGGTGCCCGCTTGGCTGCTCACGGTCGTCACGCTCGCGGTGGTCGGCGTCGGCGTCGCGATCGCCTACCGGATGTATGCGCGCCAACCCGTCCCGATCAGCGCCCCGGTCAACGTCTCCGGGTTGACGGTCGCCGCGCGCAACGATCTGTACGGCGATGCGTTCAACGAGCGGGCGCTGATGGTGCCGGGCCGGCGGCTCACCGAGAACCTTGTCGACTTCGATGACGTCGCGGTCGACGGCGTCACCCGTGAGCTCGCCGCGCTGGTCCGCACCGGGTCGCAGGATCTTCGACGCTGGCAGAACGGGTTTGCCCGGTCGTATGCGCTGTCCATGTTGGCCGGAGCGGCATTGATTGCGGCCGCCATTCTCACGGTGAGGGTGTGGTGACCGGAATGTGGTGGCTGACAGCGTTGTGGGCCGTCCCGATGGCAGGCGGTGCGGCAGTGATCCTGTTGCCCGCCGGCGCACGGGCTTTCGCCCGCTGGGGGGCCCTGGCGGTGTCGCTGGTGGTGCTCGTCATCGCGCTGGTGCTGGCGCTGCGCTTCGACCCGGCCGGGGCGCGCTACCAGTTCGTCGAGAACCACCCGTGGATACCGTCGTTCGGCACCGGCTACATCCTCGGGGTCGACGGCGTGGCCCTGGTCTTGGTCGCACTGACCGCTGTCCTGGTACCGCTGCTGATCATCGCCGGCTGGAATGACGGCGACTCGAATGATGCCGGCGCGCAGGCCAAGTCGACCCACGCCTACTTCGCGCTGATCCTCGCCGTCGAATCGATGGTGCTGATCTCCCTGGTGTCACTGGACATCCTGCTGTTCTACGTGTTCTTCGAAGCCATGCTGATCCCGATGTACTTCCTCATCGGCGGTTTCGGCGCGGACCGGCCCGCCGCGTCCAAAGCAGCGGTGAAGTTCCTGCTGTACAACCTGTTCGGCGGCCTGATCATGCTGGCCGCGGTCATCGGACTGTACGTTGCCACCGCCAACAGTCCCGCTTTCAACCACGGCTCCTTCGACTTCCGTGCCGTCGCGGACGCTGTGCGCTACGGCACCCTCAACATCAGCCCGGGGATAGCCAATGCGCTGTTCGGTGGGTTCATGTTCGCGTTCGCAGTCAAGGCACCTCTGTGGCCCCTGCACCGTTGGCTGCCCGACGCGGCGGTGCACGCCACGCCGGCCACGGCTGTCCTGATGATGGCTGTCGTCGACAAGGTGGGCACATTCGGCATGCTCCGGTACTGCCTGCAGCTGTTCCCGTCGTCCGCAGCGACATTCCGGCCCTTGATCATTGCGCTGGCCGTTATCGGCATCGTCTACGGGGCCATCGTCGCCATCGGACAGACGGACGTCATGCGCCTGATCTCGTACACCTCGATCTCGCACTTCGGCTTCATCATTCTGGGCATCTTCGCGATGACCGAGCAGGCGCAGTCCGGCGCCGCGCTGTACATGGTCAACCACGGCATCTCGACCGCCGCGCTGTTCCTGATCGCCGGATTCCTGGTGTCCCGCCGCGGGTCTCGCGCCATCGCCGACTACGGCGGTGTGCAGACCGTCGCACCGATACTGGCCGGCACGTTCCTGATCGCCGGACTCGCGACGCTGTCGCTGCCCGGCCTGGCACCGTTCATCAGCGAATTCCTGGTTCTGGTCGGCACATTCATCCACTACCCGGCCGTCACCGCCGTCGCGGCCACGGCCCTGGTGCTCTCCGCGCTCTACATCCTGTGGATGTATCAGCGGATGATGACGGGCCCCGTCGCCGACGGCAATGACAAGCTGCGCGACCTCGTACCGCGGGAACTGGCCGTGGTCGTGCCGTTGGTCGCCCTGCTGCTGGTGCTCGGCGTCTACCCCAAGCCCGCGTTGGACGTCATCAATCCGGCTGTCGGACATACCTCGTCGAGTACCGCCCAGGGGGTCGCCCGGTGACGCCCATCCCCGCGCCGTCCGTCGAGTACGGCCTGCTGTCGCCGATGCTGATCGTGTTCGGCATCGCGCTGGCAGGTGTGCTCGTGGAAGCCTTCGCACCGCGCCCGGCGCGGTACCGCGCCCAAGT
Organism: Mycobacterium sp. SM3041; assembly: GCF_039668335.1. NCBI lineage: Bacteria > Bacillati > Actinomycetota > Actinomycetes > Mycobacteriales > Mycobacteriaceae > Mycobacterium > Mycobacterium sp. SM3041. Next base: position 319,735 of record NZ_JAYXBQ010000076.1, read on the forward strand.
GGTGTTGAGTATCGGTGGCCAGGCGGTGGCCCTGGTGGCCGTGGTTTCCCAAGCGCTGCACCTGGGTTCGGCGATCGGCCGGCCTGCAGTCCTCGGGGCCATCGCCATCGACCGCCCGGCGCTCTTCCTGCAGGGCACTCTGCTGGGGGTCAGCCTGTTGGCCACCTTGCTGATGGCACAACGGGTTTCGGACGGCAGTGGGCTGGCCGCGTTCACCCCGCAGGCCGCGACAGTGCCCGGTAGCGCCGCCGAGCAGATCGCCCTCAAGACCGGTGTCGCCCAGACCGAGGTGTTCCCGCTGGCGATGTTCGCGCTCGGCGGCATGATGCTGTTCGGCGCGTCCGATGATCTGCTGACGATGTTCGTCGCGCTCGAGGTGCTGTCCCTGCCGCTGTACCTGATGTGCGGTCTGGCCCGCCGGAATCGGCTGCTGTCGCAGGAAGCGTCACTGAAGTACTTTCTGCTGGGGGCATTTTCGTCGGCGTTCTTCCTCTTCGGTGTCGCGATGCTCTACGGCTACTCCGGCAGCCTGAGCCTCTCGGGCGTCGCTGCCGGCCGCGGCCCGGCCTCCCTCGGGCTCATCGGCATCGCGCTCCTGTGCGTGGGCCTGTTGTTCAAAGTCGGTGCGGTGCCGTTCCATTCGTGGGTGCCCGACGTCTATCAAGGGGCACCCACACCAGTCACGGCCTTCATGGCGTCGGCCACCAAGATCGCCGCCTTCGGCGCGCTGCTGCGGGTCTGCTACGTGGCGCTGCCGGCGCTGGCCAATGATTGGCGGCCGGTGCTGTCGATCATCGCGGTGCTGTCCATGGCGGTGGGCACGGTGATCGCCATCGCGCAGAACTACGTCAAGCGCATGCTGGCGTACTCCTCGGTGGCACATACCGGCTTCATCCTCACCGGCGTGATCGCGCTCAACGACAACGGACTGTCGGCGTCGTTGTTCTACCTGTTCGCCTACGGTTTCAGCACGCTCGGCGCATTCGCGGTCGTGAGTGTGGTGCGCCGCGCCGACGGGGACGAGGAAGATGACCTGCGGCGGTGGGCCGGACTCGGACGCCGGCATCCATTCTTCGGTGTCGTGTTCGCGTTGTTCTTGCTTGCTTTCGCCGGCATTCCCCTGACCAGTGGATTCGTCAGCAAGTTCGCCGTCTTCAAAGCCGCAGCCGAAGGTGGTGCCGCATCGCTTGTCGTCATCGGTGTGATCGTCAGCGCCGTCGCCGCGTACTTCTACGTCCGCGTGATCGTCCTGATGTTCTTCACTGATGCGGTCGAGGACGGCCCGCAAGTTCAGTCGGGCAGTCTGAGCACCGCGATGATCGGGCTCACCGCCTTTGTGACGCTGGCGCTGGGCGCCGTCCCGCAGCCGGTGCTCGACCTGGCCAACCACGCGGGTCAGTTCCTGCGGTGAGTGGCTGACCAACGGCCGGGCCGCCGCGGCCGGCTGCGGGCCGACACCCGGCCCCGAACACTGTTGAGTTGTCAAGGTGCGCAATGCTTTAGGTGTTAGGCGGCTGTGTCGAGGCGCATGGTGCGGCGGTTGTGGGCGGGGATGGGTTTTCGGTGTGGGTCGACGGCCGCGGGTGGGATGAGCCAGGGGTGTTTGTCCAGTCCCATGACGACGTCCCAGCCGTCGTGGTGGACGTTGGCGTGGCAGGCCGGGCACAGCAGGCACCCGTTGGCTAGTGATGTCTGACCGTGGTGGGTCCAGTGGATGATGTGGTGGGCGTGGGTGCGTCCGGGTGGGGCGCCGCATTTGATGCAGCACTGATCCCGCAAATACAGCGCTTTGCGCAGGTGCGCCGGGAACAAACGTTTCTCCCGCCCCATATCGAGGGGTACGTGTTCGCCGTCGACGATCATGGTGGTGACGGTGGTGTCGCAGCAGATTCGTTCCAGGGTCATGGTGCTGATCGACCCGATGAATTCCAACGCCGCCAGGTCCGGGGCGTCGGCGGGCACGGTCACCAGTAGCTGCGTGCGCGGCGCGGACGCGGTGTCGCCGCCGCGGGCGGCGATGTCCAGCACCGCTTCCAGCGCGTCGGCCCGCCGCCTGCCCGCCGTGCGGGTGTCGGGGGTGCCGTCGGGTTCGGGCCGCGGCGCTGATCCTTGTTCGATCGCCGCGATGTATTTGGCCCCGACTTCGGCGTCCAGGTCCGCCCGGATCTGGACCCGGCCGTCGCTGGTGACGCGGTGGTCGGCGGTGTTGATCGACCGGTCCTCGGCCGCCGGCAGGCCACCTTCGGCGGCCGCATGCCGGTTGCCCAACCGGCGGGCGCGGGCCCCGATGTCTGCGGGGGTGGCGCCGGAGAAGAACTGCCCCAACAGATCGGTCACCTGCCCGAACCGGGTCTCCTCGTCTACCTCACCGGGTGCGCGGGCTCGGATGTGGTTGATGCCTTTGACGATCGCATCGACATGCTCCCCGGAGATCGCCCCATCAGCGGCATGCGCCGCGAGCGTGGGCAACGCCGACAAGGCTGCCGATACCCGGATAAAGCGCTCGGCCACCGATGGCGCACACCCCAACGCCATCAACAACTCCCGCGGCGTCCGGCCCTGCGCGGCCGCCACCCCGCAGCGGTCCAACACCCCGGTCAGCATCGCTGCCAGATGATCGGCCATATTGCGCAGTTTCATCACGCACGTCATGGCCGCCACTGCGTCGTCCCGGGACATGTCGTCGGGGACGGCCACGTCGCGGAGGCGCTCGAGAAGAGCGTTGAGATCCGGTGTGATTCCCATGCCCAATTGTATCGAACGTATGTTCGAACCGCAAGGACTTTTTGGGCCTACATCAGGACACCGGTGACAGTGCGGCTGATCGTGGTGAAGCCCATCGGGTGACCTGATGCGTCCCGTGGGGAGCTCGGCATTCTGCGACGAGTGCGACAATTGCCGAAAGTCGTTCTACACCTTGCGTAAAGGAGCGATGGACGACGCGGTTTTGATCGTCAACAGCCGGCAACGCGATCATCGCCGTCCCAAAACCACAGAACTGCCACCAAGGTCCTGGTACATCGCGTTCCGAATTCTGCAGTGCCTCAAGACGTTGCCGACTCAAAGCGTCTACACACCGGACCATACGCGGCGATCGCTGCCGTCTCGCCGTCCCGACGCTCGTTGAACTTGTCATCAGCGCGCGGCGCCCGCCCGAGTGGTACCCGGTTCCGCCACGAAACTGGCCCCTGACAAGCGGCCAATGAGTACCTAGCCTCGTAGTCATGGCGACGGAGTTGGCAGTTGGGCATGCGCGCCAGGTGAGCCTGGCAAGCGTGGCTCTGCCCCCAAGCCTCCGGCAGGCTGACTACCTCGACATCTTCGAAGTCACCGTCGCCGAATCTGACGCGCGTACGCCCGAAACGCTGGCACGGCAGGCTCTCGAGCAATCCGGTCCAGCCATCCGCGAGGGAATCCGGTTCGCGCACAAGGCGTTACTGCGATTCCGGCTCGGGCCGACGGACTCATCGCAGCATGTCCTCGGCTGGCGTATCGCGGCGTCGACTCCCGATGCGGTTCGCCTGGAGGCCGAATCGCCGCTGATGGACGGAACTCTGATCCTCCGACGAGTCGATGCCTCGACGGGCCAACTCATCACCGCACTGCACTACAAACAGCAGCGGCCTGCGACGGTGATCTGGCGGGCCATCGGCCCCATCCACCGCACGGCTGCTCCATACCTGATGAACAAGGTGGTCACCCGATGATCGGTGACCGCTGGGGCGTCACCGACGCCGAGACCATGGCGCGCTACGACTGCGACAGCTACGTCGCCAGCCCATCGCTCGAGGCGTGGCGCGGAGTCACTGTCAACACCACACCAGATCGGTTGTGGCCGTGGCTTGTTCAAGTGCGCCTGGCACCGTACTCCTACGACTGGATCGACAATCTGGGCCGTGAGTCACCACGCAAGCTGCACAACCTGAACGACCCCCGGCCCGGCGATCCGTTCACCGCCAGCGCCGGCCGGCCACTGGGCAAGGTGCTCTCGGTGGACCACCAAGCGCAGTTGACGGCGCAGATCATGGGCGCTCACATGTCCTATCGGCTCACCCCGCTCGATGACCACAGAACTCGGTTGGTACTGAAAGTGACTGCGCCACAGTCGTGGCGGCTCGCCGCTCCCCTACTCAGTGTGGGGGATCTAGTGATGGCCCGACGGCAGCTACTCAACTTCAAGCAGCTCGCCGAGAAGTAGCGCCTCCAACTTTGTGATGCACGTCACATTGTGGACCTGTCACAAAACGGGCTCCAGATGCATCTCAGAGGTAAGGCGTTCATCAAAGGAGGCAGGACATGAAGGCCGGTACGGTCACGCGAACTCCACGACACATGCCAGCGTCGAATCGCGCCGCCGCCCAGGGGAATGCGATCGACTCGCGGTATCACCCGTCCGCGGCGGTGCGTCGGCAACTGAACAAGGTCTTCCCGACGCACTGGTCCTTCCTGCTCGGTGAGATCGCCATGTACAGCTTTGTGGTCCTGCTGCTCACCGGCGTGTACCTGACGCTGTTCTTCGACCCGTCGATGGCTGAAGTCACGTACAACGGCGTCTACCAGCCGCTGCGCGGTGTGCAGATGTCGCGCGCCTACGAGTCCGCACTCGACATCAGCTTCGAGGTCCGCGGCGGCCTTCTGGTGCGTCAGATTCACCACTGGGCCGCGCTGATGTTCGCCGCGTCGATCATGGTGCACATGGCGCGGGTGTTCTTCACCGGTGCGTTCCGTCGGCCACGGGAAGCCAGCTGGGTGACGGGGGCGCTGCTGCTGATCCTGGCCATGTTCGAGGGCTACTTCGGCTACTCGCTGCCTGACGACCTGCTCTCGGGTATCGGTCTGCGCGCCGCCCTGTCCTCGATCACCCTGGGCATTCCGGTCATCGGCACCTGGATGCACTGGGCCCTCTTCGGCGGGGACTTCCCCGGCCAGACCATCATCCCGCGGATGTACGCGCTCCACGTATTGATCATTCCCGCAATCATTTTGGGCCTTGTGGCCACGCACCTGATCTTGTTGTGGTTCGGCAAGCACACCCAGTTCCCCGGCCCCGGCCGCACCGAGAAGAACGTCGTCGGCGTGCGCGTCATGCCGGTCTTCGCCTTCAAATCCGGCGCGTTCTTCGCCATGGTCACCGGAGTCCTCGGAATCATGGGTGGTCTGCTGCAGATCAACCCGATCTGGGAACTGGGCCCCTACAAGCCCTCGCAGGTGTCCGCCGGTAGCCAGCCCGACTTCTACATGATGTGGACCGAAGGCCTGGCGCGCATCTGGCCGGCCTGGGAGTTCTACCCCTTCGGCCACACCATCCCCGCTGTGGTCGCGGTGGCGTTGATCATGGGTCTGGTCTTCACGTTGCTCATCGCGTATCCCTTTATCGAGGCCAGGGTTACGGGTGATCGTGCCAACCACAACCTGCTGCAGCGTCCGCGTGACGTGCCGGTCCGCACCGCCATCGGTGCCATGGCCATCGCGTTCTACATGGTGCTGACCCTGGCCGCGATGAACGACATCATCGCGCTCAAGTTCGACATCTCCCTGAACGCCACCACCTGGATCGGCCGCATCGGCATGGTCGTCCTGCCAGCAGTGGTCTACTACCTGACCTACCGCTGGTGCGTCGGCCTGCAACGCAGCGACCGCGCCGTCCTCGAGCACGGCATCGAGACCGGCATCATCAAGCGACTGCCGCACGGCGCCTACGTCGAACTGCACCAGCCCCTGGGACCGGTCGACGACCACGGCCACCCCATCCCGCTGGAATACCAGGGTGCCGCACTGCCCAAGCGCATGAACAAGCTCGGCTCCGCCGGATCCCCCGGCACCGGCAGCTTCCTGTTCGCCGACTCCGCCGTCGAACAAGCCGCCCTCGCCGACGCCGAACACGCCGCCGAGCACAAAGCACTCACCGCCCTCAAGGAATACCAGGACGAAATCTCGCCCAACGGCTCGGGCGGGCACCAATAGTTTGAGACACGCCCACATTGGTTGTGAAACAAGGTGTTTCCGCTCATGATGCTGGTGTGACCGAGTGTGAGAATGGCGCGGCCGACGGAGTTCATCCCCTATTGGTGGAGCGGTTCAGCCCGGTGTCGTTCGACCGGGACGCGACCCTGAGTGACGCGGAGGTCGACGTTCTGCTCGACGCCGCCCGTCTCACACCATCGGCGGGGAACTCCCAGCCGTGGATGTTCATCGTGGGGCGCCGTGACGACCCCGTCCACTCTCGGATCGTGAATCACCTGGCACCCAGCTCAGCGCGCTGGGCGCCCGATGCCGCACTGCTGATCGTGAACCTGGCTCACGTCCTCGTCGAAGACACGGACTGGGAGTTCTCCGAATTCGCGCGATACGACCTCGGACAGGCGGTGGCCCACATGACGATTCAAGGGCTGGTCATGGGACTCGGTGCACATCAGTTCCGCGCGTTCGATCGTGACGGTGTCGCGCGCGAGTTCGGCGTCCCGGCCGCATGGGAGGTGACGTCGATGACTGCCCTAGGGCGGGCTGGGCGGCCGTCGGACGAAAAGACCGGCCCTTCCCCGAGTCGCGCTCGACTGTCACGACGCGAAATCACCTGGGCCAGAGTGTGATGGGCTCAGCCCCGCCCGTTTGGCAGCCAGCGCATCACGCGACGGAATCGTTTGTGCCAGTTCGCGCCTCGGGCTGCGGGATCAGGCACACCGTTCCACCCGCCGTGTCCATCGGCCGAATGCCCAGACCCTGGTTGAGCCGACCACGCTGGTTCTCCCAGGCGATTTCGGCAGCGATTTCCATCAACTGAGCCTTACTGAGGTGCGTGAGCAGCTCCTCACGCAAGCCTTCGGAGATGATCGCGGGCGTACGGGACATCTCTTCGGCGAATTGAATGCACAGCTTTTCGAGGTGAGTGAACTCATCACTGTCCCGGTAGTTCACCAAGGCGATCAGTTTCTGCTCCGAGAACCCCTCACTCCGGCCGAGGGTATCGGAGATGTCGATGCAGAATTCACAGTGCGTCAACATCGCGGCTTTGATTCCCGCGAGCAGCTTCAGTTCGGTCGGCGCCCGGCCGCTGAACAACAGCGCCATTTCGTAGAGCCCGTTCGCTGCTGCGATGAGCGGGCGCCGGATCAGCCAACCCGGGAGGTCCCAACGGTTTTGGCGGGACTTGGCCAGGACCACGAGGTGTACCCAGATGCGCTTCAGGATTCTCACGATGCTTTCTCCTCGATTCCCTCGCCACCGGACGGCGCCTGCGGTATAGCCTCATGCTAGGTCGCTATTGGACGCAGGTTAGGAACCAATATTTCGATTGAATCGGGTACCACTTCAGGTCCGGAGCTGCTCATCGAGCTGGACCGGACCAGTGGTGCCGGCGCGCTGCATCGCCAGCTGGCCGATGGCCTGCGGGACGCGATCCGGACGGGACGGCTCACGCCGAAAACCCGTCTGCCTTCCAGTCGCGTGCTCGCCGCAGACCTCCAGGTGTCGCGACGCCTCGTCGTCGACGCGTACAGCCAACTCGTCGCAGAGGGGTTCCTGCAGAGTCAACAAGGTTCTGGCACAACGGTTGCCGCAGTCGACACGGCCACTGGGGAATCGCAACCGTCACGCCCGGACCGTCGAACATTCGACATAGACTTCGCACCCGGAGTGCCCGACCTGTCGAGCTTCCCCCGGCACAGTTGGTTGCGCGCGCTGCGTCAGGGGCTGTCGTCCATCGAATCTCAGTCGCTCGGATACGTTTCATCGAAGGGCCTACCCGACGCCCGCACCGCGGTGTCGGACTACCTACGACGCACCCGCGGGGTACGGGCCGATCCGCAGCGTGTCGTGTTGTGTTCGGGAGCGACGCAGGCCGTCGCATTACTCGCGCATGTGGTGGGAGATCGCGCGGTTGCGATGGAGAATCCCGGATTCTGGTTGCACCGCATGGTTTTCCGTCACCACGGCATCGAGCCGTTGCCCGTTCCGGTCGACGACGACGGACTCGACGTCGCCGCGCTCGCCAACACCGCGGCATCGGCGGTGCTGACAACCCCGGCCCACCAGTCTCCGACCGGTGTCGTCCTGTCACCCGCCCGTCGCACAGCGCTGCTCGAATGGGCCCGCGCGGGCAATATTGTCATCGAGGACGACTACGACGCCGAATACCGTTACGACCGCGCACCCGTCGGTGCGCTGCATGCCCTGGCCCCCGACCGCGTCGTCTACCTCGGCTCGGTGAGCAAAACACTGGCCCCCGGCTTGCGGCTCGGTTGGATGGTCCTACCGCCGGACCTTGTCGGTCCTGTGGTGTCGGCGAAAAGTCTTGCCGACACCGGTAGTTCGGTCATGGATCAACTCGCGTTCGCAACACTGCTCCGTTCCGGCGACTACGACCGGCACCTGCGGCTCATGCGCCGGCGCTATCTTGCCCGACGCAACGCACTACTGGCAGCGCTCGGTCGGTACCTCCCCGAGGCGAAGGTGCTCGGCGCCGCCGCCGGCGTCCATCTCACAGTGCGCCTGCCCACCGACTGCGACGTCGACGACATCGTCCGCGAGGCCGCGAGCCGGCGGGTACGTATCGATCCGCTGTCCTGGTGCTATACCGAACCCGACTGTGCGCCACCGGGATTGATTCTCGGCTACGCCAACCTGACGGAGTCGCAGATCGACACCGGCGTGCGGAGCATTGCGGCCGCAGTTGCTCGCGCGACGTAAGTGGTACCCGGTACCACCGCCAAAGTGGCGCCTGACACTGGGCCATTGCGCGCCTAATCTCGAGCAATGACGACGCGAACACCGTTGCGGATCGTGCTGGTGACCTGCGCGATCCTCGGCCTGATAACGCTGATCCTCGGCATCTGGGCGTTCGTCGCACCGATGTCGTTCTTCGAGGTGCTCGCACCGTTCGAGCCCTACAACCGCCACCTTCTGCATGACGCCGGCGTCCTGCAGATCGGTGTCGGAGTCGCGATGCTGCTGGCCGCGGCGCAGCGGTCACCCGTGGAGGTGGCGCTCGGCGGCTTCATCGCGTTCGAAGCGCTCCACGTCGTCTCGCACGTGATCGACCGGGATCTCGGTGGCCGGCCGGCATTCGACATCACGGCTCTCACGATCCTCACGCTTGCCGGCGTCGCCGCGTTGGTCATCGGTCGACGTAACTAGCGCGGCACTCGCTGTCTCGCAATCGATTTGCCGCCGACTCCACCGAGGGAGTCGCCACTCCCAATGTGCCTGGCCCCTTGTGGCGTACCGACGGCCGCATCCGCTGAGCGGGAATTCGGCAGCTCACACCGCCGACCTCTGGGCCGAGAGTTGATCCACTCCGAACGCAGCAGCCCATTCCCGAAATCCCGGTAGGAGGGAATCGCGATGGCGGGGCCCGAAGCGCGGCTGCCAATCTTCCTCGGTGGGACGTGTCCCGGGTCACATTGACCCGCAGGTCCCGGTAGAGAAACGGAGTACGTCATGCCGCAGCGATCGTTCGCCGGTCCGTTGCAAGCGGTCGGCGGGTTGTTCGCCATGACGGCCGACGCCGCCAAATTCGCGTTCCAGAGGCCGGTCCAGTGGCGCGAATTCCTCGACCAGTCATGGTTTGTCGCGCGCGTGTCGCTGGCACCCACACTTCTCGTCGCAATCCCGTTCACCGTATTGGTGTCGTTCACTCTGAACATCTTGCTCCGCGAACTGGGTGCCGCCGATCTCTCCGGAGCCGGTGCCGCGTTCGGCGCTGTCACACAGGTCGGTCCCATGGTGACGGTCCTGATCGTGGCCGGCGCCGGCGCGACCGCCATGTGCGCCGATCTCGGATCGCGCACCATCCGGGAAGAGATCGACGCCATGGAAGTGCTCGGGATCAATCCCGTGCAGCGGCTGGTGACCCCGCGCATGCTGGCCTCGGGACTCGTCGCACTGCTCCTCAACAGTCTTGTGGTCATCATCGGCATCCTCGGCGGATACCTGTTCTCGGTATTCGTGCAGGACGTCAACCCCGGTGCCTTCGCCGCCGGCATCACTCTGCTCACCGGTGTTCCCGAAGTCGTCATCTCCTGCATCAAGGCGACGCTGTTCGGCCTCATCGCCGGCGTAGTGGCCTGTTACCGCGGACTCACCATCTCCGGTGGTGGCGCCAAAGCGGTGGGCAACGCCGTCAACGAGACCGTCGTGTACGCGTTCATGTCGCTGTTCGTGGTCAATGTGGTGGTCACCGCCATCGGCATCCAGATGACCACACGATGACCCGCAGCACAGCGCCGCTTCGGTCCACGTACCCGCGGCTGACACGCGCCGTTCAGACGCCCGTGAAGATCACCTCCGGCATCGGCGATCACATCTTGTTCTACGGTCGTGCGATTGCCGCGGTGCCCTACGCCGCCGCGCACTACCGACGCGAAGTGATCCGGCTCATGGCTGAAATCAGCATGGGCGCAGGCACGTTGGCGATGATCGGCGGCACCGTCGTCATTGTCGGATTTCTCACTCTCGCCACGGGCGGCGTCCTGGCGATCCAGGGGTACAGCTCGCTGGGCAACATCGGCATCGAAGCGCTGACCGGATTCCTGGCGGCGTTCATCAACGTCCGAATCTCGGCACCCATCGTCGCGGGGATCGGCCTGGCGGCCACCTTCGGCGCCGGCGTCACCGCCCAGTTGGGCGCGATGCGGATCAACGAAGAGATCGACGCACTCGAGTCCATGGGCATCCGATCTGTCGAGTACCTTGTCAGCACCCGTATCGCTGCGGGAATGCTCGCGATCACACCGCTGTACGCCATCGCGGTGATCCTGTCCTTCGTCGCAAGCCAATTCACCACCGTGGTGCTACTCGGACAGTCCGGCGGCCTGTACAACCACTACTTCGACACGTTCCTCAACCCGATCGACCTGCTCTGGTCGTTCCTGGAAGCGGTCTTGATGGCGCTCGCAATCCTGCTGTTGCACACCTACTACGGCTTCTTCGCCAGCGGCGGCCCGGCCGGGGTGGGTGTGGCAGTCGGCAATGCCGTCCGCACTTCGCTGATCGTCGTCGTCTCCATCACGCTGCTCATCTCACTGGCCATCTACGGGCCCAACGGCAACTTCAATCTCTCTGGCTAAGTAGGCATCGAATGTCACGTGACTCAGTACGTTTGCTCACCGGCTGTGCTGCAATGGGGCTGGCCGCTGCCCTCGTCGTCGGTGCCGTTGTGTTGTTCCGCGGCGGTGCAACGTCCACGGCATCCGTCACAGTGCTCTCACCACGCGTGGGTCTGATCATGAATCCCGATGCCAAGGTGAAACTCCATGGCGCGCAGGTAGGCAAGGTGGCCGCCATCGAGAATCGGCCGGACGGCAGCGCCGCGATTCGTCTGGCGATGAATCCGGACTACCTCCAACTGATTCCGGCGAATACCCGGGTGCAGATCGTGTCCAGCACGGTGTTCGGCGCCAAGTACGTCGATCTCGTGCCGCCGGCCGAACCATCTGCCCAGTCGCTGCACGCGGGACAGGTTCTCGACGCCGGCCACGTCACCGTCGAGATCAACACGGTCTTCGAGCACTTGGTGGATGTGCTGTCCCAGGTCCAACCCGAGAAACTCAACGAAGCACTCGGCGCCATGGCCCAAGCGCTGGGCGGCCGCGGCGACAAACTCGGTCAGACCCTGGTCGATTTCGACGCCATGCTCGCCAAGATCGATCCGAGCCTTCCGGCAATGAGCCAGGAAATCGCCACTGCTCCAAAGGTACTCAGTGCCTATGCCGACGCCGGCCCCGATCTGATGGACGCCGCACGCAACGCATCTCAGCTCAGCGACACCATCGTCGAGCGCCAGCAGGACCTCGACTCGGTACTGCTGAGCGCCATCGGATTGGCAGACATCGGCAATGACGTAGTCGGTACCAACAGCAACGCGGTCGTCGACGCCATGCACCTATTGGTACCCACGACCAACCTGACCAATCAGTACAACCAAGCACTCACCTGCGCGCTCAAGGGCATGGAGCCGCTCGCGATGGGACCGCCGCAACCGTTGCCCGGGATCATGCTGCTGGACTCGTTCCTGCTGGGCACCGAACGCTACCGCTATCCGGGCAACCTGCCGAAGGTCGCCGCGTCGGGCGGTCCGCAATGCATGGGCCTGCCCAACGTGGGCTTCGGGGAGCGGCCACCGTTCGTGGTCACCGACATCGACGCCAACCCCGCACAGTACGGAAATCAAGGGATCCTGTTGAACTCTGATGCCCTCAAGCAAGCTCTGTTCGGCCCGCTCGACGGACCACCGCGCAACACTGCTCAGACAGGGCAACCCGGATGACGCGTCACAACTCGACCGCTCTGAAGTTCGGCGCCTTCGGCATCACGATGCTCCTGGTGACCGCAGCGCTTTTCGCAATCCTCGGGCAATACCGAACCGGCTCGACAAACACCTACTCGGCAGTGTTCACCGACGCCTCCAGCCTGAAAACCGGTGACTCCGTGCGAGTCGCGGGCATCCGGGTCGGCACGGTCGACAGCATCGCGTTGCGACCTGACAACACTGTGGTCGTAGGTTTCGACGCCGACCGCGACGTCGTGCTGACCACCGGCACCAAAGTCGTTGTGCGTTACCTCGATCTGGTGGGCAACCGGTACCTGGAGCTCGTGGACAACCCGGGGTCGACCAAAATCCAACAGGCCGGCACGCAGATTTCGGCCGACCGCACGGAGCCCGCGTTGGACCTCGACCTGCTCCTGGGCGGCCTCAAACCCGTCATCCAAGGGCTCAATGCCCAGAACGTCAACGCGCTGACCAATTCGCTGATCCAGATTCTGCAGGGCCAAGGCGGGACCATGGAATCGCTGATGGCTCAAACGACTTCATTCACGACGGCACTGGCCGACAACGGCCAGACGGTTCAACAATTGATCGACAATCTGAACACTGTCGTTGCGACAGTCGCCAAGGACGGCGACAAATTCTCCGGCGCCGTAACCCGCCTGCAACAGCTGATCACCGGCCTGTCCCAGGAACGTGACCCGATCGGCGATGCCATCACCGCTCTGGACAACGGAACAGGTTCCCTGGCCGAACTGATGACACAGGCCCGGCCGCCTCTCACAGGAACGGTCAACCAGCTCAATCGAATGGCCACATTGCTGGACAACGACAAAGACAAGGCCCGCATGGATCTCGCGCTGCAGAAGGCGCCCGCCAACTACCGGAAATTGGTTCGCCTCGGCGCCTACGGCAGCTTCATCAACCAGTACCTGTGCGGCATGAACGTTCGCGTGACGGATCTGCAAGGCCGCACCGCGTACTTCCCCTGGATCATGCAGAACACCGGACGCTGCGGGGAGCCCTGATGCTGAAATACCGCGGATCGCAACTGATGCGCACCGGACTCATCGGTTTGGTGCTGGTCATTCTCGTCATCGCTGTCGGCCTTCAACCGCAGAAACTGTGGTCGTGGGCCACGTCGATCAGGTACCACGCGGTGTTCGCCGACGCCGGTGGGCTGTCGCCGGGAAACGACGTCAAGGTCTCCGGCGTCACCAAGGGCACCGTAAGCGCCGTCACCCTCAGTCGCGGAAACGCCCTGGTGACGTTCACTCTCGATGGCACGGTCACGCTGGGCACACAGACCACCGCCCACATCAGAACAGCAACCGTCCTCGGCGCCCGGATGATGACTCTGGAACCCGCCGGAACCGGCAGCCTGCACGCCGCCGACACCATCCCCCTTGCCCGCACCGGGTCTCCGTACTCACTGACCGACGCCGTCAGCGACTTCACCTCCAACACCGCCGAGACCGACACCGCAACACTCACCCACTCGCTGGACACGCTGTCGGAAACCATCGACCGGATGGCCCCACAACTGGGACCGACGTTCGACGGGCTCACGCGCCTGTCACGAACGCTCAACAGCCGCAACGAATCCCTGGCCGCGCTGCTCAAGAACGCGGCCGACGTAACCGGCATTCTGTCGCAGCGCAGCGCGCAGGTGAACACCCTGCTGCTCGATGCCAACGCGCTCACCGGAGTGCTCAACCAGCGACGGCACGCGATCGTCGATCTGCTGGCCAACACGTCGGCGCTTTCTCAGCAGCTGTCGGGACTTGTGCACGACAACGAAAAGGTTCTCGCGCCCACGCTGCAGAAAGTCAACTCCGTCACCGCGATTCTTGAAAAGAACCGCGACAACATCGCCAAGGCCCTCGCCGGACTGGCCAAATATCAAGTCACGCAGGGCGAATCAGTGAACAACGGCTGGTACTACAACGCCTTCGTCGGCAACCTCATCCCCTCACAGACCATTCAACCGTTCCTCGACTACGCCTTCGGATTCCGTCGCGGCACCAACGCCGGCCAGCCGCCTGACAACGCCGGCCCACGCGCCGAGTTCCCCTGGCCCCACAACGGTATTCCGGGAGGCCACTGATGATCACCCGTCATCGCAAACCCTTGACACGTGTCGCCGCGGCCCTACTGGTGGCGCTGGCGCTCGCCGGCGGCGTGCTGCTCGTGCGGCAGACCGTTTTCCGTCCCACCACCATCACCGCGTACTTCACCTCCGCCACCGCGATTTACCCGGGCGACGAAGTCCGCGTCGCCGGCGTCAAAGTGGGAACGATCACCAGCATCGAACCTGCCGGCAGCCAAGCCCGGCTGACGCTCTCGATCGATCATGGCGTACCGATCCGGGCAGACGCGAAAGCCATCATCATGGCGCAGAACCTGGTGGCCGCCCGCTACGTGCAGTTGGCGCCCGCGTACGAAGATGCCGGCCCGACAATGGCCGATGGTGCGCGGATCGGCGTTGAGCGGACCGCGGTACCGGTGGAATGGGACCAAGTCAAAGACCAGCTCATGCGGCTGGCCACCGATTTGGGTCCGGTCAGCGGATCCGCCGCTACCTCACTGAGCCGTTTCATCGACAGTGCCGCGACCGCGATGGATGGCAACGGCGAGAAACTGCACCAAGCGATCAGCCAACTCTCGGGGATCGGACGCATATTGGCGCACGGCAGCGGCAACATTGTCGAGATCATCAAGAATCTGCAGACCTTCGTCACCGCGCTGCGCGACAGCAACACCCAGATCGTCGAGTTCCAGAACCGCCTCGCGAGTGTCACGAGCGTCGTCGACGGCGCGCGGTCCGATCTCGATGCCGCCCTGACGAACCTGGCTTCCGCCGTCGGCGAGGTGCGGCGCTTCGTCGCGGGTACCCGCGATCAGACCGTCGAACAGTTGCAGCGGTTGACGAACGTCACCCAGAACCTCGTCGACAACAAACTCAAGCTGGAAAATGTGCTGCACGTGGCGCCCAACGCCATCGCCAACGGCTACAACATCTACAACCCCGACAGTGGTACGGCCGTCGGCGCTTTCGCGATGTCGAACTTCGCCGATCCCGTGTCGGTGGTCTGCTCAGCGATTGCGGCAGTCAAGAATGCCACGGCAGCCGAATCGTCGAAGTTGTGCGCGCAGTATCTCGGCCCAGCCCTGTCGCTGATCAACTTCAATTACCTACCACTGCCGACGAATGTCTATCTCCGCAAGGCACCGAGTCCGGAGAATCTGGTTTACACCGACCCCAAACTCGCCCCCGGCGGAAGCGGTTCCCGCGCCGAGTCCCCAACCGAGCCCCCGGCGGTGTCGGCCTACACCGGTACCAACGACGTCACCCCTCCCGCCGGGTGGGGCGCGCCGCCGGGCCCCCCAGGGGCATACGCGCCCAACGGATTACCGGCCGATCCCGCGCCCGCATTGTTCCCCGGCGCGCCGGTCCCCCAACCAGCCGCCGCGTCATCGCCACAAGCACCCACAGTCCGGGACCTGCTCCTTCCCGCAGAAGCCGCTCCCGCGGCGCCGAACCCAGGAGGCACCCCGTGATGAAGCGACGGTCCCTGGCCCGCCTCACGGCGCTATCGGCCTGCTCCCTGCTGTCGGTAACCGGTTGTGCATTCCACGGATTGAACTCGTTGCCGTTGCCGGGCACGGTGGGACGCGGGGCCAACGCCGCGATCTATCACGTCGAACTCGCCAATGTCGGTACCCTGGAGGCGAATTCGCCGGTCATGATCGGCGACGTCATCGTGGGCAGCGTATCGAAAATGTCGGTGCGCAACATGCGCGCCGACGTCGAGGTGTCGGTCAAACCTGGCACCGTGGTCCCCGCGAATGCGGTAGCGACCGTTGGGCAGACCAGTCTGCTCGGGTCCATGCACCTGGCGCTGGATCCGCCGCCGGGGAAGGCGCCCTCCGGACAACTGTCCCCAGGCACCACCCTGCCGCTGAACCGGACGTCGACATACCCGTCGACGGAACAGACGTTGTCGTCGCTATCGGTCCTCGTCAACGGCGGCGGACTCGGCCGGGTCGGTGAGCTGGTCACCGAGACCAACAACGCATTGAACGGCAGGCAGGACCAGGTCCGCGACCTGCTCACGCGCCTCAACAATGTGGTCGGCATCTTCGCCGATCAGCGAGACGACATCAATGCCTCCATCACCGCGCTCACTCGCCTGGCAGGAACCATGGCCGGCCAGAGCGATGTGATCACCCAAGCCCTGCAACGAATCCCGCCCGCGCTGGATGTGCTGATCAAAGAGCAGCCCCGTATCACAACAGCTCTGGAGAAGTTCGGCGTGTTCAGCAATACAGCCACCAAACTGATCAAAGCCACCCAAGACGACTTGGTGACCAACCTGCGCAACCTGGAACCGACCCTCCGCGCCCTGGCCGACGTCGGACCGAATCTGGGCACTGTGCTGGCGTTTGCGCCAACGTTTCCCTACCCGCAGAACTTCATCGACCGCGGCATTCGCGGTGACTACCTCAACGAATTCATCACCTTCGATTTCACGATCCCCCGGCTCAAGCGAGGATTGCTGCTGGGCACCCGCTGGGGACAGGAAGGAGCCCCTTTGGTTCCCGCTCCCGGCGACCCCTGGTACGCCAACTACACCAAGGACCCGCTGGGCACGTTGCTGACCGCGCCGCCGAAAGCTGTTGCGACGCTGCCGGCGCCGGCACTCGCCGCCCCGACAAATCCGAACGGCGGCAGCAACTGATGCTCACCCGCTTCGTACGCATTCAGCTCGGCCTCTTCGCGGCCGCCTCGATCATCGGTATGGCAGTGATGCTGGTCGTCTACCTGCAGGCACCCACCCTGTTGGGGCTCGGGCGCATGACGGTCAGCCTGCAACTGCCGGCCACCGGTGGCCTGTACCGGTTCTCGAATGTCACCTACCGCGGCGTGCAGGTCGGCAAGGTGACCGATGTCCGGCCCACCCGTGACGGTGCCGTCGCCACCCTGTCGCTCGACAATGCGTCGAAGATTCCCGCGGACCTGCACGCCGCGGTACTGAGCGTGTCCGCCGTCGGTGAGCAATATGTCGACCTGCAACCCCATAACGATGCCGGCCCCTACCTGCACGACGGATCGGTCATTCCGGCGTCGAAAACATCGATTCCCCAAGCTGTCGGACCGATGCTCGATCAAGCCAGTGCGCTCATCGACAGCATCCCGAAAGACAAGATCAGCCCGCTGCTCGACGAAACATTCAAGGCGTTCAACGGCTCTGGTTACGACGCCGGGTCCCTGTTGGATTCCTCGTCGAAATTGATCGCCGACGCCAACAGCGTCAGCGATCAGTCTCGAGCGCTCATCGATGACAGCAGGCCCTTGCTCGACGGCCAAGCTCAATCCGTCGATGCCATCCGGACCTGGGCCCACAGCGTCGCGGGACTCAGCCGGCAACTCGTCCAGAACGACCCCCAAGTCAGGACGCTTCTCAAAGACGGGCCGGACGCCGCGGACGAGGGCTCCCGCCTGTTCAACCAGGTAAAGCCCACTCTGCCGCTGCTTTTGTCCAACCTGACAACCCTCGGGCAGGTGGCTGTGACCTACCACCCGTCGCTCGAACAACTGTTGGTGCTGCTGCCACCGACAGTGTCGTCCACCCAGTCTTACGGTGCACCCAAGAACAATCCGACGGGCATGGCTTTGGGCGATTTCACCCTGAACATCGGCGATCCGCCGGCCTGCACCGTCGGCTTCCTCCCGCCGTCGTCCTGGCGCTCACCGGAAGACACCAGTGATGTCGACACCCCCGACGGGCTCTACTGCAAGCTGCCGCAGGATTCGCCGATCGGTGTACGCGGGGCGCGGAACTACCCATGTATGGGCAACCCCGGAAAGCGCGCTCCCACAGTCGAAATCTGCGATAGCGACAAGCCTTATCAGCCCCTGGCGATGCGCCAGCATGCTCTCGGCCCGTATCCGATCGACCCCAACCTGCTCGCTCAGGGGATCCCGCCGGATTCTCGGGTCGATCATGACAGCACGATCTACGGACCACTCGACGGAACGCCGAGGCCGACAACGGGTCAACCGCCGGCCGGCGAGGCCGCACCGGACACTCCCCCGCCGCCGCCGGATGGTGCCGCGCCCACGCCGGTGGCTCCGAGCGCCTTCATTCCCGAGACTTCGAAGGGCCCGTCGGTCGCCATCGCCACGTATGACCCAGCCACCGGACGCTACGCGGGTCCGGATGGAAAGGTCTACCGCCAGAAGGATCTGGCTCCGCGGAGCGGAGAACGGACGTGGCGGGACCTGTTCACCGCCTGATTGAACAACGTTGGGCCGGCACGTTCTCAGGGCGGGCCGGCCCCGCAGTGGGTACCTGGGTCAGGCGGTCTTGACCAGCTTGAAGGGCATCGTGATGAAGAGGACCCTGCTACTTCCGCACGAGCCGCTGACTCCGGTGGTGGAGTCCTCGCCCATCAGTGTCGACGATGTCGGGTCCGCGCCGGCCCCATCTGAGGTAGCCGGGTAGAACCTGAAAACCTGAAGTCCCGGCCCTGCAGTGCCATCTGCACATGGCTGCCAGTTGTCGACCGTCTTCTTGACGTACCAGACGCCGCTTTTCATGTAGATCGGCGCGTTCCATCCCCAGTCGCTCGCGACGGTGCCTGCGCATTCGGTCGGATAACTGCACTCGGTCTTGATCGTCCAGGTGCTGCGGATACTCGCCTCGTCGTGATAGATGTCGTTGGTCTTGGCCCACTCACCATTGGACGTTGCGACATAGGTGCCATTGAGACCCCAGTCGTTCGAGGCGTCGGCGATGCCACAATCCCACCCCGTCAACAGCCCGACAGTCACCGCCGTCGCAGCGATCGATGTCGTTGATATCTGCAAGGCCTGCTCCTTTGCGGCGAACCCCTTTGCCGCCCGTCGGTGGACACCAGACGGCGCGAGTCCGACCACTTCGGCTCATCGAAAGATGCTGCCGCACAATCGGTACAGCTACTACTGTCCAACTTTCCGCATTGGGCGACAGCCAAAATCCCGCCAGGCGGTCATCGCACCCTGCGTGGGTCGATGGTGTGTCACCGTTGACTACGGATCTACCGCCATGGAGGAAGTCTGCGATGCGAATCGATCGAGCACCACGCCGAGCAGCGGCGGGCGCCGTATTCGTGATCGCCTTCGGTACCGCGACAGCACATTCCGCTTCCGCAGACAGCGACTCGACGCCGCACCGCGTGACGTACACCGTCACGGCCGATCTGGCCACCAACGCGGGCATCTACTACCGCGATGTCCAACCGCCCACGTGGGCCGAATACAGCCACAACCCTTATGAATTCAGCCCGAGAGACGACGTACATCTCGAACCCGGAAAGCCCTGGGTTCACGAAGCCACCCTGGACGACCCCGACCAGTGGGCGATGGTCACGGTCACCACAGCCGGTCAGCCATCACAGCCCGGCCAGACGCTGCGCTGCACACTCACCGTCGATGGGCAGGTCGTCAACCGATCGAACGGCGCCAGCGGTGCGCTGTGCTCACTACGAAATTGGTGACTCATCGAGCACCAGGCGGCCGTCAACCGCTGGGCGGGAACCCTTCACCATTCGGAACTCGACCGGATTAGCGTCGAAAACATCATGGCCAGAACGGGAATGGCACCAACGGGCACTAGTACCCACGATCAGCAGCGAACCGGAGGTGGATCATGCGGTTACTCAGCCGCGCTGATACCGCGACGCAGGTGAACGCCACAGACACCGCCGCGGAAGACGGCCGGGCACAGCCTGTCGACCCGGGGCTGATCAACCAGGCGGAGGCCGAAGCACTCGCCGCAGAAGAGCTGGCCGCAGCAGCGCGCGCACGAGCCGATGAACTTCGCGCGCGGGCAGCCGAATCGGATCCCGCTGATGCCGAAACCGGTACACCGCAGGAGTCGTCGACGGGGCGATGGCGGCGGTTGCGCCGCCCAAAGTTGAAGACGGTATTGGCCACTGTCGCCGTCCTGGCAAGTGTCGCAGCACTGGCGGCGACCGGCTACATGCTCCACTACCACCGTCAGCTCGACAACGAGGTGCAGCGGAAGGCGGAATTCACTTCCGCCGCCTCGCAGGCGGTCGTCACGCTGATGTCGATCGACGGCACCAAGGCCGAGGACAACGTCCAGCAGATCCTCGCCAATTCCACCGGACAGTTTCGCGATGATTTCCAGGCCGATGCAAAGGATTTCGTCCAGGTCGCCCGCGAGTCAAAGGCGGCGACAAAGGCCACGGTGCGCAGCGCGGCCGTGGAATCGATGACGCCGAATTCTGCTGTGGTCCTCGTAACCGCCGCGACAACGGTGAGCAACACGGCGGGGACCAACCAACAACCACGCAACTGGCGCCTCAGTGTCACCATGTTCAGAGACGGAGCGCAGCTCAAGATGTCGAAAGTCGAGTTCGTGCCATGACCACAGAAGCGGCAGCACCCACCGCCGACGACACCACTCCCGAGGACGTCGAAAGTGATCAGCCCGACGAAGCATCCTCGGTCGCTGACGAGCAACACGTCGACGTATCGGGGGACCAAACCACGTCAAACCCGCGCCGTTCGAAGCCACTGACCCGCCGGCTTGCGGGCCGGTGGCGGTCCATCGCCGTCATGAGCCTCATGCTGGCGTGCGCCGGCACCGCGGGAGCGACGTACCTCACCACTTATCGCAATGACCGCGCCAGCGCCGAGGCCGAAACCCAGGTTGCCAAAGCCGCATCCGAAGGTGCCGTGGCGTTACTGTCCTATGCGCCGGCAAGTTTGGATCACGACCTGGCAGCCGCGCGCTCGCACCTCACCGGCGGGTTCCTGACGTACTACAGCCAGTTCGCCGACCAGTTCGTCGCGCCGGCCGCCAAACAGAAGGACATTCACGCTGTCGCGTCGGTCGTCCGTGCCGCCACAATCGACGCACACGCAGACAGCGCACACGTCCTGATCTTCCTGAACCAAACCACCACCAGTCGTGAAAATCCCGAACCGACGCAGTCGGCCAGCAGCGTGAAGGTCGGACTCACGAAAAACAATGGGGTCTGGCGTATTTCGTCATTTGATCCGATCTAGTCGTCATCGGCATGAGGGATAGCCGTTCAGAATGCGCACAGAACCGGGCGCACTGATCGAGAGTGCGCCCGGTTCGGTATCCAAACGCCACTAGCGACAAAGCAACTCGCCCAGCGCGCGGCTTGCCTGTCGACGGGCGGCATGCGCGATGTCGAACATGGGCATCGTCATGAAGCCATGTATGCCGCCCGCGAAGAACAACTGCTGAACGGTACCGCCGGCATCCCGCAGTGCATCTGCGTACGCCAGTCCCTCATCTTTGAGCGGATCGCAACCGGCGACCACCATGACGGCCGGAGGCAATCCTTCGAGACGACCGCACAGCGGGGATGCGTACGGATGGCCGCGATCACTTTGCTCGGGAACGTATTGATCCCAATACCATTGCAGCGCTTCACGCGGGTTGTAGTAGCCCGCTCCGAACCGACGGTAGGAGTCGGTGTCGAACTGCGCGGCGATCACCGGGTACAGCAGCATCTGCGCGGCGATGGACAGCTCGCCGCGATCACGCGCCATCAGTGCGACCACGGCAGCGAGATTTCCGCCCGCGCTGTCGCCTCCTATCGCAACTCGTTGGACATCGGCACCGAGGTCACCCGCGTGTTCGGACACCCAGCGGGTCACCGCATACACGTCCTCGGCAGCCGTAGGCCACCGGTGCTCTGGAGCCAATCGGTATGCGACCGAAACGATCACCGCCGGAATGAGATTCGCCAGATTCCTGCACAGTCCGTCGTGGCTGTCCAGATCGCAGAAGACGAAGCCGCCACCGTGCGCGTACACCAGAACCGGCAGCGGTCCGGACGCTTCCGGCCGGTAGATCCGGACATCCACATGACCACCGTCGACCGACACCCGGTCATCCCAGACGACGGCGACCGATTCGGGCTGCGGGTTCGGCACGAACCGCGCGCGAATCGCGGCCCTGGCCTCGGCGCCGGTCATCGTGGATACCTTGGGAAATCCCCCATCGAGAGCCTCGATCAGGTCCGCCACTTGTGGATCGAGGCTCATGCGGGCCGCATCGCAGACGCGCGCAGCTCCGCGTTGTGCGCGGTAAGACCGCCCCGCAGGGGGCGCACGAGCGTGGGCGTGGCATGCTCGCGGACGCTTTCGGCGTTGCGCCATACCGCCGTGGCGGTCATCCGCACGGGCGTCACCAACCGCCGGTCGAACGTCATCTTTGACATGGGGCCACACACGGACACCGCGGCCACGGCTTCGCCCACGGGTCCGATCGGTGCTGCGACGCAGCCGAACCCGCGAAGAGACTCTTCCCTCTCAGTGGCCACACCGTGGGCGCGGACCCTGTCTAGTTCGGCAGCGAGCTGGGCACTCGTGGCGACCGAGTACCGGGTTCGTCGTTTCGCGAGGTCAACGTCAGCAGAGTCGCGATAGGCCAGGATCGCCTTACCGACGGCGGTACATTGGGCGGGTTGGCGGCCGCCGACCCGTGTCGGGATCGCAGCTCGCACCTCGTCGCCGATCTTCTCCAGGTATACGACGTCAGAGCCGTCCAATATGGCGAGATGCACCACCAACCCGGTGGCCCGGTGCAGATCACGCAGGAGCGGAATGGCAGCCCGGTGGATTCGGTCCTGTTGCAGCGCAAGGTTTCCCAGCTCCACGAGACGCACGCCGAGCTCGTAATCGAACCCGTCACGACTCAGCCAGCGCAGGTTCACCAGGCGCTCGAGCATGCGGTGCGCGGACGAGCGGGGCAGCCCGGTGCGACGAACTATCTGCGCCAAGGTGAGACTTCCCGACCCATCGAACGCGTCCAACACCAGGGAAACCCGATCAATCACGTTGCTAGGCATCTCGGCAGCCATATCGACGGTCAGCGTCATCGAAACCCTCCAGGCTCATCGCTCGAATAGTCAAAATAGGAATAGCGAGTTTTTTACCATATGCTGTGGTCGCTGTCACATACCGATCTGTGGCCGCCGGCGACCTCGCCGCCGCGGCTGGTTCCGCTCACCGGTCGGCCACGTATCGCCGGATTCCCTGAACTCGGTAGAGCTGAATCGGAAGAACACATCAACGACCTCGGGAGCCCCATGCGCAAGCAACTGCTGCTGGCCATCGCCGCCGGCGCGCTCACCCTTGGCCCGCCGCCCGTGGCGACCGCTGACACCCCTGCCTCGTGCGAGGACGCCTACTGCACGCCCGGCATCTCCCCCGGGGTGGTGTTGGGAGCCCCCTGTGGCGACACGTCGCATTTCGTTTTCGGCACCACGTCATGGGGCCGACTCGTGTTCTGCGGCTCTCCGCGGCGATATGAACCGCGCTATTTTCGCTCGCCGCCGATGCGGGGTATCAAGGTCGAGGGCTCACCCTGCCCTCAATTCGTCAACGACGTCGCCCAGGCACCGGACGGGTTGTTCTTGAGCTGCGTTGCTGTCGACGGGGCCAGCCGCTGGGTGCAAGGCGATCTTTGACCCGCGCAGGGCGACGCAACCTCCCGGCACCGGAGCCGGTCTACCCCCGTTCGTGCGTCGGTGGCGACACGCCGTCCAGACCGGCTCCGAGCAGTGTGCGAACAAATAGGTCACCATCGAGGAGCCTGCTCGTCCGTGCGGTGATCTGCCACTTGCCCGCAATTCTGTTGAGTACGAAAAGATTTGCGGTGGCACGCCAGACTCGGTAATGGTCGTCGCCGCTGGAGTCTGAACCGCTCTGGCGCAGCAGTACCAGCGATTCGCAGACGGCCACTGCGGCGTCGCCGTCCAAGGCGATCACAGCAGGTCCCAGGAAGTGACAACACCCCTGAGCGACGAGGTCCTGGTGTGATGGGGAGCTGACCATGTCATGTACCCCCTGACGGCCCGTCATCTGCCAGCCTTCTACGTCGTAGGTTCCGCCGACAGCCCACAGCCGCGCGGCTCGGTCGGCGTCGCCCGAATCGACTGAAGGACCGTACGTGGCAATGATTTTCGCGATCTCCAGCTGATCTTCGAGTTGCCGCAGACGTGACAAGACCTCGGCTTCGGTCATACTTCCTTCTCCAATTCACGCAAGCGGACCAACTGATCGCAGTAGTGCGACGCACTGTTTGCCCGGACCACGCAGCTGATGGCCGTGGCCCCGGCGTCGCGCAGGACTTCCAATTGGGCGCGCGTGCCGGCCGGATCACCCTCTGGGTCAACCACGGTGGACAGCACCACCTCAAAACCCGGCTGACGTTCGACGATGGCCAACATGTCAGATACGTCATGCGGATCAAGCCCGAAAGGCATCCATCCGTCCGCATGACGTACTGCCCGTCGCAGTGACGCCGCACCGCGTCCGCCGACCCACAGTGGGACCTGCCGCTGTTCAGCGTGCGGCAGCACAGTCATGCCCTGGAAGTCATAAAACCGTCCATGGTATTGCGGTATCGCACTGGACAGCGATGCTCGAAGAGCGCAAATCGCGTCATCCGCGCGTGCGGCCCGCTGCGCCCACGACGCTTCCAACAGCGCGAATTCCTCTTCCAGAGAGCCGATTCCGACTCCGAGTATCAGTCGCCCCGCGCTCACCCGATCGAGGGTGCCGTAGCGTTTCACGATCTCCAACGGATGGTGGTATCCGAGGACCAGCACCGCAGTGGCCATCCTGATTCGGCTGGTGTGCGCGGCAAGATAACCCAAGGTGGCCAGCGGATCCCAATACACCGCACCACGGTTGGCGACATCCGCCGACGGAACGGCAATGTGTTCCGAGCACGTCAGATACTCGAAACCCAATTCGTCAGCAGCGGAAGCAATCTGAACCAGATCCTCGATGCCGGCGGTGGATTCCCAGTCGCTGGCGATTCCGGGCTGCTGCACCACTACTGGCGTGGACAAACCCAACCGCACGTCAATGTGCCCCGGCAATCAGGGCTCTGATCGCCTCATGCGATTCCAGCACCACCCGCGATCTGTCCGGGGCACTGTTGGCTTCTGCGCGGCCCACGTTACCGCCCGCCACCCAGACCGGCCCATCGGCAAGGTGTGCGAGACCTTCTGCGGCGACGTCAGCGGGCTCGTTGACCAGGATGCCGGGCGCATCGAAATTGAGGCCGATTCGCTCCATCGCCGGCGTCCGCGTGACACCGAGCACCAATTCCAATACATCCACATTGTGTTCGCGCAGTTCCACCCAGAGGCTCTCGGCGAACATCCGGGAAAAAGCCTTGGCGCCAGCATAAATCGTGTGCCTCCACGCGCCCATGTAGCCGGCAAGCGATCCGACGAGCATGATGCCTCCGCGGCCACGAGCCGCCATCGGACGGCCGTAGTACTGGACCAATTCGAGCATCCGCGTGACATTGAGGTCGGTGACCTTTTGAAACTCGCGGAGGTCGGTCTCCAAGAACAGCTCGTTGCACGTGCTCGCGCCTGCGTTATAGATCAACAATCCCACTTCGAGGTCGGCGGTGCCCTCGCAAATCCGGGCAACCGATTGTGGATCGAGGAGGTCAGCGGACTCCACGCGAACCTCGACGCCGATTTCGCGGCAGCGTGCCGCGGTCTCCTCGAGCGGCCCCGGTTTGCGCGATCAGTACCAGGTTCAAACCCGCCCGCGCGAGCTGCACGGCGAATTCGGCTCCCACGCCCTCTGATCCACCGGCAATGACTGCCCACGGTCCGTACTTGGCAACATCGATCATCGTGAATCCTTTTGTCGGAGTTATCTTTGCGTGGCGCCCGCGTCAACGGGCAACGTGATCGCGGTGACGTAGCGAGCCTCGTCGGAGGCCAGGAACAGCGCCGCATTTGCGACGTCGATCGCTTCAACCCACGGGATGGACAGGAGGTTCATCCGTCGCGCGGCTTCGGCGAACTCGTCCCGCGTGGGAGGTCGGTCCAGGTCCGGACGGAAAGCAGTCCGGACGACGTCGTTCTGGATGAGCGGGGTATCGACGTTGGTGGGCAGAATGCAATTCACGCGGACGGCGTGCGGCGCCAGGTCGTGCGCGAAGCTGCGCATCAGTCCGATCACCCCGTGCTTGGCGGCGGTGTAGTGGCCTACCCCGACAAGGCCGCGCACGCCGGCGATTGAGCTCGTCAGCACCATGGCGCCGCCACCGCGTGCAATCAGGTGTTCGGCGCTGGCCCTGCAGGTGTGCCACACTCCGGTCAGATTGACGTCGAGCATGGTGCGCCAGGCGTTTTCACCGAGATCGATGGTCATCGCACGGGACGTGATTCCGGCCGTCGCGCAGACAATGTCGAGTCCACCGAACACATCGGCGCCCCGGTCGGTCGCGGCCTGCATCCCCTTGAGGTCGCGGACGTCGACGATCTCGGTGTGGATCCGGCCGCCGGCCCGTGCGACCAGCCTGGCCGTCTCCTCGAGGTCGGCCGGAGTGCTGAAGGGAACCGAGACGGTCTCGACAGGCCCGCACAGGTCGAGCCCGATGATGTCGGCGCCCTCCTGGGCGAACCGCACCGCTTGGGCGCGGCCGATTCCGCGCGCAGCACCCGTGATGACTGCGACTTTGCCTGCGAGCCGCAGCGCACTCATGCGCTTCTCCCCGTCACACTGCGTGCCCACAGGTCTCGGCGTCGTTTGAATCAGGCTTCGATCTCCTGCTCACACCTGCAACGGTAGGTACCGCCTCCAAGCCGAATCTTCGGCGATTCCCGGTGATCGGAAACCAATGCAGGGATCCCGCTCATCGGAGAGACCGGTTGGGTGCGTGCCTTTGTCGTCCCAGACTTTCAGCACATGAACGATGTCGAAGCCGGCACCGAAATCGTCAGCGCAGGCCGAGGTGTATTGCTAGCGGTAGCCGATGTCGTTGAGGAGACTCCCGACGCTCGGTCGTTGGTGTTCACGGTCCCCGAACAGCTGCGCGACCGCTTCACCTACCGTCCAGGGCAATTCCTGACCCTGCGCGTACCGAGCGATCAGACCGGCTCGGTGGCCCGGTGCTACTCGTTGGCGAGTTCCCCGCACACCGATTCCGAACTGAAGGTCACGATCAAGCGAACTGTGGGCGGATACGGGTCGAACTGGTTGTGCGACAACATTTCTGCTGGCGAAACCATCGAAGTGCTACCGCCGGCCGGAGTCTTCACACCGTCCTCGCTCGACACCGACTTTCTGTTGTGGGCCGCCGGAAGCGGTATCACCCCTGTGATGTCGATCCTCAAATCAGCGATGGCATCCGGTTCCGGACGAGTGGTGCTGTGCTACGCCAACCGTGACGAGCGTTCGGTGATCTTCGCGGCTGAGCTCCGCGAACTGGCTGCGCGTTACGCCGGTCGCTTGACGGTATTGCACTGGTTGGAGTCGGTGCAGGGGTTGCCGACTCGCGCGCAGCTGACCGGATTTGCGCGCACCGTCTTTTCCGGGTCCGCGACCTTCGAATCGTTCATCTGCGGTCCTGCCGCGTTCATGTCGGTCGTCAAGGAGGCCCTGAGCGAAGCCGGGGTGCCACGTGAGCGCATCCATCTCGAGGTGTTCCAGTCCCTCTCGAGCGACCCGTTTGCCAATGAGATGAGTTCCGCAGCAGATCATTCCGATAGCGGAGACGCTGCAACGGTACGGATCGACCTTGACGGCGCGAGCCACCGATTGCGATGGCCGCGTCGCGCAACACTGGTCGACACGATGATCGCGGCAGACCTCGACGTGCCCTACTCGTGCCGAGAAGGCCAGTGCGGATCGTGCGCGGCGACCGTGCTCGGTGGCCAAGTCGACATGGCAGCCTCCGAAGTACTGCAAGCAGAGGACCTCGCCGACGGTCTGATCTTGGCCTGCCAGGCCACACCAATATCAGACGAACTGCACATCAAGTTTTAGAAAAACCTCTGCTCCACAACATTTTCCGCTCACCGGGAACGGTTCTCACCAACGGAAATTCCACCGACGGACCATCAGTGGCAGCCATTGAAACGATAGGACGACAAGATGACCGACCGGGTAATCGACCGGGTGCGCGAGATCGCCGACCAACTGCGCGCCCAGGGCCCCGAGGCAGAACGGGCCGGGCAGCTCACCGACGAGACGGTCAAATTGATGAAGTTGGCGGGCAACATTCGACTGCTGCAGCCGAAGGCCCACGGCGGACTGCAAGTCCACCCGCGTGAATTCGCCGAGACCGTGATGGCCACCGCCGCACTGGATCCGTCCGCGGGTTGGATCAACGGCGTCGTCGGCGTCCATCCGTATCAGCTCGCTTACGCAGACCCACGAGTCGCGTCCGAAATCTGGGCTGACGATGTCGACACCTGGGTCGCCTCCCCTTACGCGCCACAGGGCGTCGCCACGCCAGTCGACGGTGGCTACATCTTCAACGGCCGCTGGCAGTTCAGCTCGGGCACCGACCATTGCGAGTGGATCATCCTGGGCGCCATGCTCGGTGACGCCGAGGGCAAGCCCGTCATGCCGCCGCAGATGCTGCACATGATCCTGCCCCGCAGCGACTACGAGATCGTCCAGGACTCCTGGAACGTGGTGGGCCTGCGCGGCACCGGCTCCAAGGACGTCATCGTCAAGGACGCCTTCGTCCCCACCTACCGCACCATGGACGCGATGAAGGTCATGGACGGCACCGCCCAACGCGAGGCCGGGATGACCGAGACGCTGTACCTGATGCCGTGGTCGACCATGTTCCCGCTGGGCATCTCGTCGGCCGTCATCGGCATCGCCGAAGGCGCCCTGGCCGCCGCACTCGATTACCAACGCGAGCGCGTGAACTCCAGCGGAGTCTCGATCAAAGATGACCCCTACGTCATGTATGCCATCGGTGAGGCCGCCGCCGACATCAACGCCGCCCGGCAGGAGCTGCTGGCCAATGTCGACCGGATGTACGACATGGTCGCCGCCGGCACGGAAGTGTCGTTCGAGGACCGCGCGGCCGGCAGGCGCACCCAGGTGCGAGCCGTATGGCGCGCCGTCTCGGCGGTCGATGAAGTATTCGCGCGATGCGGGGGCAACGCCGCGCGGATGGACAAGCCGCTGCAACGGTATTGGCGGGATGTGCACGTCGGCCAGGCGCACGCCATCCACGTACCGGGCACGGTCTACCACGCCTCGGCCCTGAGTTCCCTCGGCGTGGACCCGCAGGGCCCGCTGCGGGCGATGATCTGACAGGAGAACACCCGTGGGATTGATCAAGAGCCTCAGCTACTGGGGCTATCCGTGGGTCACCGATCTACCTAAGGCGATACGTCCGTAGCTTGTACGGTTTACTCGCGGGCCGCGCGCCGTAGCCACCGAGTAGCAGCTTCCGAATTACATCTGCACGAGGTCGAACGGATAGGTCAATGTGCCCGCGGGCGCTCCATCGCAGCCGGTGGCGAACGATGATGACAGTGTGCCGGACATGGTGTTCGGATCCCACGAATAGGTATCCCGGGTCGGTATCACAGGCCCGTAATAGACATCCCCGCAACGCAATCCATCCGGCACATCAACGGTGAGCGTCAGCCGTCCGTCGTGACGATGCGCGTCGCCCTGGTAGGGAAAGGCCTTCGCCACCGGTTGTGGAATCGCCTGAACGTGAACGCAGTCGCCCTGACAACTCGACAGCGCCCATAGCCAGGTGTGAAAGTCATGCCGGCCGGAGATTCTGACTTCGAAGTTCCCGTGGCGGATATCCGCGTGCGCCAGCGGCATCGCCGTCCATGCGGCGGCGACCAACGCCATGGCCGAGATGGTTGATTTCATACCTGCCCTTGCCGACGCGCCTGCCGGATCAGACGCCACCGGCAGCACCGGCCAGACGTGGCTGTGATCCCTTTACCAGCAAGAAGTTACGGGGCACCGGTCCCGGGATGGGACGAATATCCGCTGAGCGGGCACCCTTCGAACCCAAACCACAGTGTGTGACAGCGCGCACACCATATGGTAAAAATAGTCATAGTCCTTTTTTGACTATCGACCTCTGGGAGCGCCTCATGACAACGACCGTCGTGAACCGCGGCGAAACGCCGATCGCCGCCATTGACCGGATGTCCCTGGTGCTGGATGCCTTCGACGGCAAGACACCGCTGACGATGGTGCAGATCGTGCACCGCACCGGTCTTCCGCGTTCATCTGTGCACCGCATGCTCGAGCGACTCGTGCACCTGCGCTGGCTCCGACGGGAAGGTTTCGACTACGAACTCGGGACCCGCTTGGTCGAACTGGGGTCGCTGGCCCTGCATCAGGGCCGCATTCACCAGGCCGCGCTGCCCCTCCTGCGCAGTCTGCAGCGGGCCACGGGCTTGGTAGTACATCTGGCTGTCCTCGACGGCTCCGACGTCATCTGTCTCGAGAGAATCGGCGATCACCTGACTGATCTCGTCCACACCTCGGTCGGCAATCGCGTACCGGCGCACTGTACTGCGCTGGGAAAGGCCATCCTCGCCGAAAGCGACTGCACGGAAGTCGATTTCAGCAGCCGCCAAACTCGTTTCTCGATTACCGGCACCCAGCAAGTGGCGGTCGAACTGGCGAAGACCCGCGAACGTGGCGTGGCGTTCGACCGCGAGGAATCACTACTGGGGATCGGCTGCGTGGCGGCAGCCATCGGACTGCCCGGTCAGCCGCTCGCTGCGGTATCCGTGTGCGGGCCGATCGACCGGATCACGCTGGATCAGCGGCTGGCGGCGCCGGTTCGAATCACCGCGTCCCGCATCTGGCGCAACATGGAATTCGGCCCGCACCAAGGTGGTTCCCGGTCGCTGCAGGCAGTTCACCGCCGGTCGTCGGTGAGCCGCTGGGCGACTCCGTAGCGTTGTTCGGGGTCGAGGACGCAATGGGTGCGCCCGAACACGGTCACCATGCACTTGTTGTTGTGGGTGCAACGGCTGCGTGAATCCGGCTCCGTGACCATGGTGTTCACCCGGTCGGGTTCACGAAGCAGCGCCCGCCCCATGGCGAAGAAATCGAACCCTTCCCGCATGCCGGTCTCGATGTGTTCACGGTTGGTAATGCCACCCAACAGAACGAGTTTGGTGTTCTTCATCAGCGGGACGAATTGCCGAGCGGCGTCGAGCATGTACAAGTCCCGGTAGGGGTACCTGCCCATCGCTTGCTTGCCGAACAGTCGGATGGCGGGGCGCAGCGCGGCGGGCATCACTTTCGAAAACTCTTTGGCCGGCACATCGCCACGGAACAGATACATCGGTTTGTAGACCGAGGAACCTTGGGTCAGCTCGATGGCGTCAAGCGTGGCGTCGGCATCGAGGAGTTGTGCCGTGCGCAGTGCTTCGTCGATCCAGATGCTGCCGGGGAAACCGTCATCCATGTCCAGCTTGGCGATCACCGCGACCTGGCCGCCGATAACTGTCCGGACGTGTTCAGCGATCTCACGAACCAGTCGAGACCGGTTGTCGATCGACCCACCGTACCCATCTGTGCGGCGGTTGATGAGCGGACTCAGGAATGAGCTGGGCAGGTACAGGTGGCCGAAATGAAGCTCGACCGCGTCGAAACCGGCATCCACCGCGATGCGGGCGGCTGCCCCGAACTGCCGGATGACGGTCTGGATTTCCGCGACGCTGATCGCGCGGCAGTACGCGAAAGACGTCGGGTTGATGAACCTGCTCGGCGCCACCGCGGTAACACCGGTGAGCTTCTTGGGCGCCACCACCCCGGCGTGCCCCAGTTGAGCCGAAATTGCCGCTCCGCGAGTATGTACGGCGTCGGTCAACCGGCGCAGGCCCGGCAACGTAGCTGCACTCATGACGATCTGTCCCGGCGCGCTCGCGGCTTCGGCAGAGACGCAACAGTACGCGACGGTGGTCATCCCCACGCCGCCGTCGGCGAAGGCACGGTGAAAGGCGATCAAATCATCGGTGACCGCGCCGTCGGGCGAGCGCCCCTCCGAGGTCGCCGCCTTGATGATTCGGTTCCGCAGCACCACCGGTCCGAGCTGCGCAGGTTCAAAGGGATTGTCGCCCATGGGATCACCATTGCCGCCCATCACCGAGGAGCAAAGATCCGTTCCCGGTAACCGGGAAGAGGCGGACCGCGCAACGCCCTCTGCGCCTAGCCTCTACCCATGGACGAAGTGTTCGTCATCGACCGCGTGGTCACCGCACCCGGGTGTGCCCAGAAATTCATCGACGCCTATCTCGCCGGATACGCCCCCGGCGCCATCGAGCGCGGTATGACCATGTGGGACATTCTGGTCAGTCCACCGATCTGGTTCGACGACCGAACCAACGTCGTCACCATCACCTGGTCCCTGCCCAGCCCGCAGGCGTGGTGGCAGATGACATGGCAGGGTCGCGGCGATCCGACACTGGCACAGTGGTGGGACAGCGTGGCCGGCCTCATTGTCGAACGCAACCGCAGCGTGGCCGCGTCTCCCGAAAACGTGGCCCCCGCAGGTGATGTCGTTGCGCGGCAACCACAACCGGCAGCAGAGGGTGCCACCGTCGGCGTGACGCGCCTGATCGACGTCGACGAATCCGATCGGGTACGAATCCTGGAGAACTTGCGCGCGGCAGCCCACGACAGCGGCGCACTCGCGTATGTGGTGGAACCGACGCTGTCGGGCTCACGCAATGGTGGCGACATCCTGGTCCATCTACGCTTCGCAGACCAGGCTTCCTGGCGGCAAAGCACTTTCGACAACATTCTGGCCGATCCGGCGATCATGCACGTCAACGGCGCGACTTATCGCGGAACCCCGACACGCAGCGGTAGCGGCACCGTGTACCGCGCACTACTGCTGCGTGTCGACCCCGGCGTCGACGCCGACACCATTGCCGACTTCGAACGCGAATTGGCTTCGATGCCAAGATATGTTTCGACCATCGCGGCGTGGCAGCTCAGTCGTGTCGACACCGCTATCGGTACCAGCCCGTGGACGCACGTGTTCGAGCAGGAATTCACCGACGTCGACGGGCTGATGGGGCCGTACCTGATGCACCCTATCCATTGGGCGGTCGTCGACCGCTGGTTCGACCCGGAAACCACCGACGTGATCATCCGAGATCGTCTGTGCCACAGCTTCTGTGAGCTGACCACGCCGGTGCTGCGCTGACGGGGCCGCTAAACCCCGGCGGGCAGGATGTTCGGATTGGCCGATGCCGGCGGTTGCAGCGGCGGCAGAACCGCGCCGCCGTCCAGCGAGTGCACCGGCAATTGTTGGGACCATGGGTAGTGCAAGCTGAACGCCACCAGACCCGTCCGCTCCGCGGCGGGCGCGTGGCACATGGCCAGCACCGTCTCTGCCAGATATTCGACCGGCTCGGTGGGAAACGATTCGGGAATGAGCGCGGCGGCGCCAGGGGTACGCACCGCAGTGGACGGACCCACACAGTTGACGGCGATGTTCGCATCGACCAACTCGGCTGCCACCCCTTGGGTGAACCGGTGCAGAGCCGCCTTGCACGATGCGTAGATGACATCGCCGGCGGTCTTGTTGTAGTCCCGATACGGCCGCGCCGGGGCCACCCCGGTAACCGAGCCGATGTTGACGATCCAGCCCGCACCCTGGCTTCTCATGTGCGGCACAACGGCTTTCGTCAGGGCGAACGGGATGCGCAGGTAGTGGTCGATTGTCCGGTCGAAGGTTGCCATCGGCATGTCCTCGACCACGGCATAGTCGGCGAAACCGGCGTTGTTGACCAAGATGTCGATGCGCCCGGTCCGTTCCAGGACCGCCTCGACAAGGCCGCCACGCGCGTCGGGGTCTTCGAGATCCGCCGGCACGCCGAAGGCCGAACCGCCGGCGTCTTCGACGAGCCGCACGGTTTCCTGGATGCTGCCCGGGATCATCTCACTCACGCCGGCGCGCACCGACGCTGACGGACCATGCCCGCGCGCGGTGACCGCGACCGTGGCCCCTTCGGCCGCCAGCCGCTGTGCGATTGCCCGTCCGATCCCCCGGCTACTGCCCGTCACGAGTGCGGTCTTACCGGCCAAGAGCCTTGTCATTGCAGGATGAAGTCTTCCTCGATGGGTGCCCGGTGCTGACGCCACAAGTCGACCAGTCGATATGGTGTGGCCACCACGACGCGCCCTGAACCGGACCGGTAGTAGGTGTGGGCGTTGGGCGTATGGCACCACACGGTGCCGCGCATCGTCTCGTCGATGCCCTCGACGTACTCGTCGTACGCATTGCGCGTGACCTCCATGGTCGGCACGCCGCGCAGCGCCATCAGCTGCAGACACTCGATGATGTAGTGCGCCAGCACCTCCATCGAGAAGTTGGCGCCCGCGCCGTGGCCTGGGCTGTAATTCGGTGCTGACGTGATGAACAGGTTGGGGAAGCCCGGGACCGTGCCACCTCGGTAGGCACGCGGACTGTCGCCCCACTCAGCGGACAACGCCCGGCCGTCGCGACCGCGGATGTCGATCGTCGACAGGAAGTCCAGGTGGTAGCCGGTGGCGTAGATGATGACGTCGAGGTCGATCTGTCGGCCGTCGTGCGTGACAATCCCATCGGCGTTCACCGCGGCCGGCTCGCTGGCTTCGACGTCGACGTGATCACGGGTCAACGCGGCATAGTAGCCGCCGGGGTCGCGGATGATCCGCTTGCCGTACGGGGCGAAATCGGGCGTGACTTTGCGGGCCAATTCTGTTCCGGCGCCGAACATCTGGTTGATGTAGTCCGTGCACATCTGCAACAGCACGTCGTTGGCGGGCGAGATCGACAAATGGTTCTTGGACCACTCCGGGTCCTGCAGGATGACCGGGTAGTTGTTGTCGGCGGTGGCCCAGTACGACTTGACCCGGTTCCACATGGCGTAGAACGGCAGCACCCGCCCCAGGTAGCGGCGATGTTCCGGGACGTCGTCGGACAACCGCTTGCGGGGAGCGACCCAATGAGGCTGCCGCTGGAACACGGTGAGGTGTTCGACCTGGTCGACGCAGGCATCGACAATCTGCACCGCGGTGCAGCCGGCACCGATGATCGCCACCTTCTTGCCCGTCAGGTCCAGCGCGGGATCCCACTGCGCCGAGTGAATGCTGATGCCGCCGAAGCTCTCCCGGCCCTCGAGATCGGGAAAGCGGGGACGATTCAGGTAGCCGGCCGCGGTTACGACGAAACTGGCATGGTCAACCGTCGTGCTTCCGTCGGCGCCGCGCGAATGAATCTGCCACTGCTGACGACTTTCATCCCACCGCAACGCCTCCACCTCGGTGCCGAACCGGATGTGCTTGCGCAGCTCGTGCTTGTCCGCGAGCGCGACGAGATAAGCCTGGTACTCGGCGCCCTGCGGGTAATAGCTGGACCATTCCGGGTTCACTTCACGCGACAGCGAGTAGTAGGCCGACGGGGTGTCAACGCCGATGCCCGGGTACGTGGTGGTCAGCCACGTACCCCCGACTTCGCTGTTGCGGTCGAAAATCTGAAACTGGACGCCCTCCTCGGCAGCCGCCAGTGCTACCGCGATGCCGGCCAACCCGGCCCCGATGATGGCCATGGAAGTGGTCTGGGGAATCGGCACCGTGCGCGGCAGCGTAGGTTGCGACGGGCGGAAACCACCCTGCTCGATCAGCAGGTCGACGAATTCGTCATCTACCGGACCGCCCACCGCCAGCGGCAGCACCCGGGTGAACAGGTCGCGGTCTGCGCCGGCCGCGTCCTCGGGCCGGAAGTCGACGAGCGCAGTGCTGATCTCGCCGACCAGCGCGTGCATGGTTTCGGGATCGGTGGTCCCCGCCCGCTCAGGCGGGTCCTGCACGTGATCGATCTTGGGGGCGTACCGATCGACGACCGATGCATCGCCGGTCATCTGTGCGAGCACAGCGACGAGGACACCGGGATCTGCCTGCATCAGGTGTGCACGCAGGGCGTCAGGGTCAGCAGCGCTGGCTACAGGTGAGGACGATTCGGTCGCGGCGGTCATGCAATCGAGTATCGAAGGGATCGCCCCTACGCCGCCGCTGCTTTGACCTCTGAGCGGGATACGATCCTGCGAGCAACCCGGTGCGCTACATACGTTTCACCGCATGGATTCTGATGACCTGGACACCGTCATCGCCCGGGCCCGCAGCCACAGCCTCGCCGACATTCCACGCCGGTCGGCGCGCAGACAGCCGAACAAGACAGCGATCGTCGACGGCGAGGTGACACTGAGTTTCGCCGAGTTCGACCACCTGGTCGACCGCGCCGCTGCCGCGTTGTGCGACAACGGCCTTCGGGCCGGAGACCGGCTGGCGTTGTTGTCACGGAACTGCTGGCAGTACGCGGTACTGACATTCGCCTCGGCCCGTGCCGGCGTGGTTCTGGTCCCGATCAATTTCATGCTCACCGCCGAAGAGATCACCTACATCCTGGCGCACAGCAATGCTGCCGGGCTCATCGTCGAAGCGGACCTGGCGCCGGTGGCGGCGGACGCGCTGCGCCGCGGCACCGCAGTGCACGTCACCGCAGCGCTGGCTCCGGCCGGGCAGCAGTGTCCCTCTGGATGGCCAGATTTCGCCGATTGGCTCGCCGCCACGAGCACTGCCCCGGACCATCTTCTCGGCGACGAACAGCTCGTCCGGGTGATGTACACGAGTGGCACCGAGTCGCGGCCGAAGGGGGTGATGCACAGCAGCCGCAGCTTGATGTGGCAGTACATCAGCACCATCGTCGCCGGCTCGATGTCTGGCGACGACGTCGTCATCCATTCCCTGCCGCTGTACCACTGCGCACAGCTCGACAACTTCCTGGCCACCGCAATCTATCTCGGCGCGACAAGCATCATCCTGCCCCGCCCCGAACCCGAACTGGTCCTGCGCACCATCGAGCGCCACCACGCCACCAGTTACTTCGCGCCGCCCACTGTGTGGATCAGCCTGCTGCGCAGCTCCGTCTTCGACCAGGTCGACCTGTCCAGCCTGTGCAAGGGGTACTACGGCGCCTCACCGATGCCCACCGAAATCCTGCACGAGTTGCGTCGCCGGTTGCCGGGTCTGCGCTTGTGGAACTTCTACGGCCAGACCGAGATGGCGCCCCTGGCCTCGGCGCTCGGACCGGAGGAACAGGACGCTCACGCCGGATCGGCAGGCCGACCGGTGGTCAATGTCGAAACCACCATCCTCGACGAGACGAACACTCCCGTACCACCGGGAACCGTCGGCGAGATCGCCCACCGCAGTGCACATTTGATGCTGGGCTACCTCGACGACGCGGACAAGACCGCGGAGGCGTTCGCCGGTGGTTGGTTCCATTCCGGTGATCTCGGCTTCTACGACGAGCACGGCCTCTTGCACGTGGTGGACCGCAAGAAGGACATGATCAAGACCGGCGGGGAGAATGTCGCCAGCCGCGAAGTGGAAGAAATCCTGTACCTGCACAACGGTATCGAGGAAGCCGCCGTCTTCGGGTTGACGCACCCGCTGTGGGTCGAAGCTGTCGTCGCCACCGTGGTCCCCCGCGCCGGGATGACGCTGACCGAAGACGAAGTCCTCACCCACTGCCGTGGTCATCTCGCAGGCTTCAAAACTCCCAAACGGGTTTTCTTCGTCGATTCCCTCCCGAAGAACCCCAGCGGCAAATTGCTCAAACGCCGACTGCGTGAAGAATTCAGCCCCGAATTCGCGCAAAACTGAAGGAACACAACATATGTACAAAGGCCGCATCGCGCGATTCGATGAGCCCGGCAAGCCATTTCAGATCGAGACCGTCACGCTGCCAGAGGTCGGACCGGGTGAAATCCTGGTCCGCGTGACCCGCGCCAACATCTGCGGGTCGGACGTACACGCCTGGCACGGCACGTTCGCAACCCGAGGTCTCGGTGGGCAACTGCCAACGGTGCTCGGGCACGAAATGGTTGGGGCTGTCGAGGCGCTGGGTGACGGTGTTTCGACCGACTCGAACGGCAAGCCGTTGCAGACCGGCACCCGAGTGGTGTTCCCCTACTTCTACAGCTGCCACAGCTGCCGCAATTGCCTTGCCGGGCGACGAAACGGCTGCCTGAAGCTGAAGATGGCCATGCTGGGCCGGGCCGACGAGCCACCATATTTCGTCGGCGGCTACGGCGATTACTACCTGCTGCCGGCCGGCGCCGTCGTCTACACGGTTCCGGACAGCGTCGCTGACGACATCGCGGCAGGCGCCAATTGTGCTCTGTCCCAGGTGATGTACGGGTTCGAACGCGTCGACCTGCAACTCGGTGAACACGTTGTCGTGCAAGGGGCCGGAGCTCTGGGCCTCTATGCGATCGCGGTCGCCAAAGCGCGCGGCGCCGCGAACGTGATCGCGATCGACGGCATCGCCGAACGGCTGGAGTTGGCGGCCGCCTTCGGTGCCGACACCGTGCTGGATCTGAACCAGGTCGCGACGCCCAGGGACCGAGCCAAAGCCGTTCGTGCGCTGACCGACGGACACGGTGCCGACGTCGTCGTCGAAGTCGTCGGGCACCCCTCGGCGATCGAAGAGGGCCTGCAGATGCTGGGACAGTTCGGCCGCTACGTCGAGATCGGCAACATCAACGCCGGCCAGACGTTCGCCTTCGACCCCTCGCGATTCGTCTTCAGCAACAAGACCATGGTCGGCGTTTCGCTGTACGACCCGGCAGTGCTGTCTCGCGCCCTGACCTTCCTGGACCGTCACCAACATGAACTGCCCTTCGACCGGCTCGCCGCAACGACGTACTCGCTCGACGACATCAATGACGCCTTCGCCGCGGCGGACGGCAAGCGCGACATCCGTGCCAGCATCACCCCGTAGTTCGCAAAGGACGAATATGCACACTCACCAACGTTCCGAGCTTTTCATCGACGGCCGCTGGGTGGCCCCGTCGGGCAGCGGTGTCATCGACGTCGTCGACCCGGCCACCGAAGTGGTGATCGGCCATGTCCCGGCCGGCGACGAAGCCGATGTCGACGCGGCGGTCGCCGCAGCACGCCGCGCCTTCGATCCGGCGATCACCGTCCCAGAGCGGCGGCAGCGGCTGCGCCGGGTGATCGATGCGATGGAGAAGCGCCTGCCGGACATCGCCAACCTCATCACCGCCGAGATGGGCGCCCCGGTACGAATCGCGCAGACGGTGCAAACGCAGGTACCGCTCGCCGTCGCCAACGGCTTTGCCGACGTCTTGGACACGTTCGATTTCGAAGAGCGCGTGGGCAATTCGCTGGTGCTGCGCGAGCCCTACGGGGTTGTCGGCGCCATCACCCCGTGGAACTATCCGCTGTACCAGGTGGTCGCCAAGGTGCTTCCGGCCATCGCCGCGGGCTGCACCGTCGTGCTCAAACCGAGCAACGAGGCACCGCTGTCGGTGTTCGCGTTCATCGAAGCCTGCGAGGAAGCGGGACTGCCGCCCGGGGTGGTCAACATCGTTTCCGGCCCTGGACGGGTGATCGGTGAGCGCCTCGCCAGTCACCCAGACGTCGACTTCGTGTCCTTCACCGGGTCCACCGGGGTGGGATCCCGTGTCGGCGAGCTGGCGGGCCAGTCAGTCAAGAAGGTGGCCCTCGAGCTCGGCGGAAAATCGGCAAACGTCATCCTCGATGGCGCCGACCTGGCCACCGCGGTCAAAGTCGGCGTCGGCAACGCGTTCCTCAACGGCGGCCAGACCTGCATGGCGTGGACGAGAATGCTTGTGCCGCAGAGGCGCTACCGTGAGGCACTAGAACTGATCGAATCGGCGGTGGGCCGCTACACCGTCGGCGATCCCTGGGACCCGGCCACCCGGATCGGCCCGTCCGCCTCACAATCCCAGTTCGACACGGTGCGCGGATTCATCGACCGCGCGCAGCGTGATGGCGCGCGTCTGCTCACCGGGGGCTCCGAGCGGATCCGTGACATCGGGTTCTTCCTGGCACCAACGGTATTCGCCGATGTCGACCCGGAATCTGAACTCGGACAGGAAGAAGTGTTCGGACCCGTACTTGCCGTCATCCCCTATACCGACGACGACGATGCCCTGCGCATCGCCAACGGCACACCCTACGGCCTGTCGGGGGCGGTGTGGGCCGCCGACGACGACACCGCGATCGCGTTCGCACGTCAGATTCAGACCGGACAGCTGGACATCAACGGCGGTCCTTACAACCCCACCGCGCCGTTCGGCGGCTACAAGAAATCGGGAATCGGCCGGGAGCTCGGGCGATTCGGCTTCGAGGAGTATCTGCAGACGAAGTCCCTTCAACTCAGGGCACGGCCGTGAAGGCACCCGTCGATGTCAGCACCAGCGGCTCGATCCAGCTCTGGACGATCGATCTCCCAGAGGCAGGCAACGCCATATCTTCCCCGGATGTGATCGCGGCGATCGAGGCCAACATCGATGCAGCCAACCGCGACAACGCAGTTCGGGCGATCATCCTCACGGGTCGCGGGAAGATCTTTTCGGCCGGCGGCAATGTCAAGGAGATGGCCGACCGCCGCGGCATGTTCGGCCTCGCCCCCATCGACCAGCGTCGTGCGTACATCGATGGCATCCAACGCATCCCACGTGCGATGAGCCGGCTCGAAGTCCCCATCATCGCCGCGGTCAACGGCGCCGCGATCGGCGCCGGCTGCGATCTGGCGATGATGTGTGACATCCGCATCGCCTCGGAGCGCGCGTCATTCGCGGAGAGCTTCGTGCAGCTCGGCTTGATTCCCGGCGACGGCGGATCCTGGTTTCTGCCGCGGGCCATCGGATACTCCCGCGCCGCCGAGCTCACCTTCACCGGTGACCGCATCGATGCCGCAACGGCGCTCGACTGGGGTTTGGTGAGCCGCGTTGTGGCCCATGAGGATCTGCTTGCGGAAGCGCACACCCTGGCCGAGCGCATCGCCGCCAATCCCCCGCACGCGCTGCGGATGGCCAAACGACTGCTTCAGGAATCCATCACCGGCACACTGGAATCGACCCTCAGCATGGCCGCAGCCATGCAACCGCTGGCCCACCATGACACAGCGCACCACGAGCGCATCGCGAAGTGGAAGACCTCATGACGCCGACCCTGAGACGTCT
Source organism: Mycobacterium sp. SM3041 (assembly GCF_039668335.1). Taxonomy (NCBI): domain Bacteria; kingdom Bacillati; phylum Actinomycetota; class Actinomycetes; order Mycobacteriales; family Mycobacteriaceae; genus Mycobacterium; species Mycobacterium sp. SM3041. Next base: position 360,893 of record NZ_JAYXBQ010000076.1, read on the forward strand.
GGTGCCGCCGGCGAGCAGCTCGAACCCAGCTGCTGACGCGTTGCGCGGCCAGGTCCGGACGTTCCTCGCCGAACAACTGGCTGTGGGCGCCTTCACGCCGTCGGTCGACGCCTGGTTGTGCGGCTGGGACGAGACCTTCACCCGTTCGCTGGCACGACAAGGCTGGTTGGGTATGACGGTCCCCGAACACTATGGCGGGCACGGCCGTTCGTTTCACGACCGCTTCGTCGTCACCGAGGAACTACTGGCCGCCGGGGCGCCGGTGGCCGCCCATTGGATCGCCGACCGCCAGATCGTGCCGTCGCTTCTCAAGTACGGCACCGAAGAACAGAAGCACGAGTACCTGCCCCGCATCGTCCGCGGTGAGTGCTTCTTCGGCATCGGAATGAGCGAGCCCGACTCAGGATCGGATCTCGCGAGCGTGCGCACGCGAGCAGTCCGTGCCGACGGGGGCTGGGCGATCACCGGGACCAAGGTATGGACCTCGGGGGCGCACCGGGCCCACGCGTTCATCGTCTTGGCCCGCACCGCACCGGCGGACTCGGCACATCGGCACGCGGGGCTCAGCCAGTTCATCGTCGACTTCGCCACCGAGGGCGTAGACGTTCGGCCCATCATCTCCATGAACGGTGGGCACCACTTCAATGAGGTGATTCTCGATGAGGTGTTCGTGCCCGACTCCCGGGTCTTCGGAGAAATCGGGCAGGGTTGGAGCCAGGTGACCTCCGAGTTGAGCTTCGAGAGAAGTGGCCCGGAACGGTTCCTCTCGACGTTTCCACTCCTGGGCTTTGCACTCGAACAGGCTGCTCCACAAGATGTTTCGTGCGACGTCGAGATGGGCCGATTGGTGGCACGTATCGCCGGGCTGCATCACACATCGATGGCTGTGGCAGATGCCCTGCAACGCGGCGAGGCCGCCGATGTCTCCGCAGCCGTGGTCAAGGTCCTCGGCACCACCGTCGAGGGCGATATCGCCGACTACGCCGATCTGCGCACCGGTGATGAGAGCAGGGTCGACTCGTCGTGGGCCGATCTGGTGTTCCACGCGGTCGACCAGCGCCCCGGATTCACCCTGCGCGGCGGAACCAACGAGGTACTGCGCGGCGTCATCGCGCGGGGATTGGGGTTGCGATGAACGCAATCGGATCGATGACAAGCGCGCCGACAGTCGATCGCGATCTGGTCGACATGATGGACGCCGTCTTCGCCGACCACCGGCTGTCCCACGATCCTGGGCCGGCCGAGGCACGAGTCGACTTTGACCGCACATTGTGGCAACGGCTCGATGAGCTCGGGCTGGTGCGGCTGACCGGTTCGGAACAATCCGGCGGTAGCGGCGCGAGCTGGCGCGAATCGGCTGAATTACTCACCGCCGCAGTGCGGCACGGGGTACGGCTGCCGTTGGCCGAGCATGATCTCTTGGCGTGCTGGCTGCTGGAGGCCGTCGGCCACGAAGTCGACGACGCGCTCCGCACGATCCACGTGGTGCCGCAACCCGATGCACCTCGGGCGCCGACGCCCTGGGCCGGCTCCGCCGACCGGATCGTCACCGTGTGGCGGACCGGCGACGGCTATCGTGTCGCCGATGTCGACACCACGGAAATCACGATCGCCCCGGGACGCAACCTGATCGGCGAACCGCGCGACACCGTGAGAGTCGATGCGGCCGGGTGGCCCGGACAGGCGGTAGCGCCCGAGTTGGTCACCGAACTCGAGCGCAAGGCCGCGTTGGTGAGAGCCATTCAGGTTTGTGCCGCACTGGATTGCGCGATCGCGGCCTCGGTTGAGCACGTGATGTCGCGCATCCAGTTCGGCCGTCCCCTCGCCAAGTTCCAGGCGATCCAGAACCTGATCGCAGATGCCGCCGCCGAGGCGGCGGTTGCGCGCTCGGCTACCGAAGCGGCACTGCACACCGCACTCGAAACAGGATGGCTGACAGACCATCTCGACTTCCAGATCGCAGTCGCACGGTCCTGCGCTGGGCATGCGGCGTCGGCCGTGACACGTCATGCCCACCAGGTGCACGGTGCGATCGGGACGACACGCGAACACCGCCTGCACGAATGGACCCGCGCAGCCCTGGCGTGGCGCTCGGAGAACGGTTCTGTGCACTTCTGGGACCGGAAGGTCGCCGCCGCGGCGGCTGAAGCAGGCCGCACCGGCGTGTGGGCGTTGATCACTGGCACCGGGTAGCTTTCGGGATTATTCCGGTGACCGGTCACGGGCGCTGTGACGAGCAACTCCGGCGAGTTGACTGACCGGTATGAGCAACTCGATCAGCTTGCCTGAGGCCCAAGAATTCATCGCCGAGTTCTGGTTTCACTACGACCAGGGAAACTTCGCCGAAGTGGCGGCTCGGATCGGCGACGAGATGGAGTATCTGAGCCGTTCGGATTCCGGAAACTGCCCATTCGAGCATCTGCTGGCGGCCGAATTGCACGGCGGCGCAGAGACTCTCGCCTGGCTCACCGAGCACCGCAACGAGAACCCGTACCCGTGCCGCCACCACGCGACCAACGTCTTCCGGACCGGAACCGAGGGTGAGGTCACGACGGTGCGGTTCTATCTGTACGTCAACCAGATCACCAACAACGTCCCGTTCGGGGTGTCGAGCGGCGTGGTCGACGTCGGCATTCGGCGCGCGGGTGATGCGTTGGTGTTCACCTCGATGACGGTGGTGCTGGACGCCGAGAACTCGATCCCGCTCGCCGAGCACGCCGCGAAGGCCGCGGCCGCCAACGGGCAACCCGCGTGACCGCTGACGCGATCTTCGGTGGTGGCGTGGCCGTCATCACCGGCGCCGGCGCCGGCATCGGCGCCGGCCTGGCGCGTCACGCCAGTCAGCTCGGTATGACGGTGGTGTTGGCCGACATCGACGCCGCCGCCATTGCGGCTCTGCGTGACGAAATCCGCGTGGCCGGAGGAAACGCAGTCGACGCCGTCTGCGACGTTCGTGATGCCGCGGCGGTACAGCGGCTGGCGGACAGGGTATTCGACGAATTCGGTGCCGTGCGACTGCTGGTCAACAACGCGGGAGTCGAACAGTTCGGCTACCTGTGGGATACCCCATTGGCCAACTGGCAGCGGATCGTCGACGTCAACATCAACGGCGTATTCCATGGCATTCGCGCGTTTCTGCCACGAATGATGTCCACCGATGCGCCCGCGTGGGTGTGGAATCTGTCTTCGATCGGCGGGGTCGCCGTGGTTCCCCTGCAGGCGCCCTACATCATGAGCAAGCATGCCGTGCTGGCGCTGACCGAATGCCTGAATCTCGAGGTGCAGTCCGCAGGCCATGCTCGTCACATTCACGTCCAGGCCGTCCTGCCGGGAGCCGTCGTCTCCAACATCTTCGAATCCGCGGGCGGAGTCGACACCGGGAACACCGATGCCGCCGAGGGGCAGCGCGCGGCCATGCTCGATATCAAAGCAGCCGCAATGGACCCCCTCGCCGCCGCACAGGTGGTCTTCGATCAAGCCGCCGAAGGACGCTTCTATCTCATCACCCAACCGGACTATGTCGGTGCGGCGATGTCCGAACGTGCCCGCGTACTGACCAGCCAGCAGGCGCCACAACTGCGCGAGCATCGCCGGTTCGACCCCACCCACAACTGAGATGCCTACACCACAACTCGATCACGATGCCGCCGTCCGGGTCGCATCTTTCGGAGACATCGCACCGATGCGGACCCGCGGCCTGCCGGCCGTCCGCGCCGGTATCGAATCCGCGCCGCTCCCTGACATGCCGACCATGGCCAGCACACAGAACCTCACGGCCCCGGGGCCTGCCGGCCCGCTGGCGGTCCGCCTGTACCGGCCCAGCACGGATGAACGCCTCCCAGTCCTGGTCTACTTCCACGGCGGCGGGCTCGTCATGGGCTCCAACCACTCGTTCGAACCGTTGGCGAGAGAACTGGCCCACGCCACCGGAGTCGCCGTCGCAGCCGTCGAGTACCGCCTGGCACCGGAGTCACCACCACCCGCGCAGTTCGACGACGCCTACGCAGCGACGGAATGGATCGCCGCCAATGCGTCCGAACTCGACATCGACGCCGGACGGCTGGGGGTGGTCGGCGACAGTGCCGGTGGATCACTGGCTGCCGCAGTGGCTTTGGCGGCGCGTGACCACGCCGGGCCGCAGATAACCCTGCAGGTCCTGCTCTACCCCGGCCTGGATCGCGACATGGGCGCACCATCGATCACCGCGATGCCCGACGCACCGATGCTGCGCCACGACGACATCGTCTACATGCACGAACTGGTCGACCGTAGTGGCGATTGGCCGCATTCGCACTATCAGGTGCCGGCCTACGCAACCGATCTGAGCGGCCTGCCCCAGGCGATCGTGGTCACCGGCGAGTGCGACCCCATCCGGGACTGGGGTGAGCGCTACGCCAATCGGTTACGGGAGGCGGGAGTACAGACCACTCTCACGCGTTATCCCGGGATGTACCACGGGTTCTTGATGCGATCAGACGCGACCGCCCGCGGCCGGCTGGCCATGGCCGAAGTCGGTGCGCTGGTGCGCGCAAAGTTCGCCCATCCCGGTGCCACCGGCCGATCCACCAACGGATCCCTCATGCAAAGCGCTTCTGCCCCAACGTCGACAGTCGACACACTCACCACCGAAGGAGAACACCATGCTGACCGATGAGCGGCGACGCGAGCTGTCCGACGTCCTCCGTCCCGCCGCGCCACCGCGCGAGATCACCGATGTCTACACCCCCGACCAGCGGCGGCGACTGCTCGACATTGTGCACGACCAGGGCCCGTGGAAGCTGATCATCGCGCAGCACTTCGCCTCCGCGGACGAGCTGATGGCGACCATGAGCGGTTCGTTCCCAGAGGGGTTCACCCCGTCCCTGGATCTGTTTCTCACTCCGACGTTCCGCGGCTATCTCGCCAATTACGGTGCCGTCCTGTACCCCGAGCTGCACGACTGCTTCTACCACAGCGCCTTCCTCGAGCACGCCAAGAGCTACTGGAACGCGCAGTACGCGAAGCCACAGATAATGCTGTTCAACATCAATGGCCCATGCGCCAACCGCGATCCCGGTCATCTGGACTCCCCGAGCTTCCGTGGTGTGCGCTACGAGAACGCACCCACCTGGCTGTGCAGCGTGATGGGCAAATCAGGGCTGTTCACCGATTACCTGATCAAGATGGCCCAGGTCATCACCTGGTTCTCCCTCGATGAACAATCAGGATTCACGTACTGGCCCGACGGACCGCTCAAGGCGCCCGGACGGGTACTGCCGCCGATCAACAACCGGGGTGTGGTCGTGCAGAACGAGATGATGATGCATCGCGGCGAGGCCAACGGGCCTCTGGCACAGCAGGTTCCCGCCGGCCTGTCCTTCGACACCGTGTTCACCGGCGACCCGGCCGACCGGGATCAATGGTTGCTGAAGAACGGTGACGATGTCATCGGGAGTCACCACACCGACGAGCTGAGGTTCCTGGTGCACTGGTCCGCCGAAGTGTTCTCGGACTACGACGAACTGAAGAAGAACATGGATGGCTCCGACGACATCACGATCGAACGCGCCATCGGCATGATGGTCGATGACCTCAAAGGCAAGGGCATCAAACTCGACGTCCCCAGCGAGCCCCTCCACGACGCCGCGTTCATCGGCGCACTCAACGCGGCCTACGACTTGGGTGCCCCGACGACGTACCCGGAAGACGCGCCTGTCAGCGCGTTCCAACTCGCATAGACCGCGAAAGGCACTGGAAAATGGATCGTTTCACCGACCGTCGCGTCATCGTGACGGGGGCCGGGTCCGGCATCGGCGCGGCCACCACCGCACGGCTGCTCGATGAGGGCGCCACCGTGGTGGCCTACGACATCGCCGCCGACGGACTGGCGACCACTGCCGACGCTGCGGAAAACGCCGGCACCGCCAAGCGCCTGACCACCGCGACACTCGACATCTCGGACGAGAATGCAGTCATCGCCGCCGTCGACGGTGCGGTGGCTGAGTTGGGTGGCCTCGACGTACTCGTCAACGTCGCGGCGATACAGACCTGTTCGCATACCCACGAGACCACGTTGGCGGACTGGAACCGGACGCTCGCAGTCAATCTCACCGGTACCTTCCTCATGACACGTCAGGCACTCCCGGCCCTGCTGGAGTCGGGCCGTGGCGTGGTGGTGAACTTCACCTCCACCGCGGCGACTTTCGCCCACCCCTACATGGCGGCCTACGCCGCCAGCAAGGGCGCGGTCCTGAGCTTCACCCACTCACTGGCACTGGAGTACTCGAAACAGGGCCTGCGTGCGGTGAACGTCCAGCCAGGCGGTGTCTCTACCGCGTTGGCCAACACCACACTCGAGAAGATGCCCGAAGGCTACGACTTGGGATTGTGGGCCAAGCAGACGCCGCTACTGCACGGCCGGGACAACCCGATCCTCGGCGATCCGAGTGCTGTCGCCGCGGTGATCGCCATGGTGGCCTCCGACGACGGCGCATTCATCACCGGCACCGAAATCCGGGTCGACGGCGGCGCGCACGCGTAGTCCCCCGACTTTCCCTCGGGCACGATGCCTCGATGTCAAGAAAGCACGCCGGTTCCGCACGGGAAGCTGCGCAGGACCGGCGTGCCGCGGGGCCCTACCGGACGAGGCACCCATCAGTTTCCCGGTTCGGCGCCCGGCAAGGCCCCGACAACCATCCCCATCCCGGTCCGCAGCACCGATCGCAGGCGGTCGAAGTCACCGTGCTCGACCCACTGCACATAGGCATGCCGGCACGCCTGAATGATCAACTGCGCCGGTAACTCCCGCGTCATCGGATCATCGTCCAGGCCGATCCGGGTGTCGAGAAACTCGGTGATCGGCCCGACAAGTTCTTGACCCCAGTCCAACCAACGCAGCCGATACTGGGGTGCACCGACCACCAGTGCCATGAACGTGCGGTCGAACTCCACCTGTCCACGTTTGGGCACCTCGGTACTGAATGCGTCCACGAGGATGTCCACGACATCACCGTCTGGCGGAGCGGCCGACAATACCTCGACGCTGAGCCTGCCGAACTGACGGAACAGCGGCATGACGACGTCTTCTTTGACCGGAAAATGCCGATGAAAAGTCCGCGGCGCGATACCGACGGCCTGGCAGATGCGCTCGACCGTCGCCGACGTCGATCCCTCCGCGAGGAAGATGTCACGCGCGGCAATGGCGATATCCAGTCGGAGCTCCTCGGCACGGCGCTCCGTCAGCGTCGCCGTCCTACCCTCAGCCCGCATGCATCCTCCTGGTTTCGGCGTTGCGGCTCATAGTATTTCGTCTCCCTTGCAATGCGGCGCCGGCACGGCAATCCGTATCCCGATGACAGGGAATCCGGTAGTGACGTACGTCTCCCGAACACTACCGTTGAACCTGTCAGATTCTGACATGCATGCTGAATCTGACAGCGGGATGCCCGCCGCGTAACAGTGGTCGCTAACCGTCCCGCGCCTATTGATGCTCACGCAGCACAGCCCACCGAGGAGGAAACATGACCCCCGAATCTGTAGAAATCACCACGGAGACCATGGAATTGAATTACGACGACTACACCCACGACTTCATGGGCAAGGTCGGCAACATCCAGGACTTCTCCCGCGACTTCCTGGTCGGCCTGGCACGCGTGTTCGAGGATGTTCTGAACTTCATGCCGTATGCGCACGTGAAGATCTATTCGGAGAAGGTCGGCATCAATGCCGCGATGGATGTGACCGCCCAGGTCTCCCGGGCCGGCATGCGTCAGGTCATGCCCATGGGACGCTTCATCGCTCCGCCCGGTTGGGACTGGAAAGACGCGCAATACCAAGCGATTCCGTTCGACGTACAGACCGAGGATCTCACGAAGCCGGCTCTGATCCGCCTGATCAAGACCTACTGGGACCAGTACCTCAAGGGGCACAACTACCTCATCGACCAATGGACGAAGATCATTCCCGAAGAGGAGGTATGGCTGGGGCTGCCCGACATGTACCAGCTCATCATCGACTACCAGTACCCGAAACTGGCGAAGGTCCTCAAGATCGAGCCGGTGCATGTGGTGGACTTCCTGAAACTGGCGGTGTTGAGCATCGACGGCACCCTGGGCTACGGGGGCGAATACATCGTCTACAACCCGGACCACGTCGTGTTGAACATGCGCCGTTGCGAGGTGCTGCAGAAGTACACCGACGAGGGCCTGTACCCGCCAGCGCGCGCCTGGATGAATTGCACTTTCGAGCAACGCATTTCGGCACCGTTCTTTCCTGGCTGCAAACTGGCCATCAACCTGCCACCCAAGGACTTCAAATTCGCCCAAGGTGAGCCGTTCTGCGTGTGGACCTACACCCGTGGTGAAGAGAACCACGCGGCCGCGGCGGCTGCGCCGGATCCACGGGCCACCGCGATGGAGCGGCTCCCTCTCATGGACGTGACGGTGTCCAGCTAGAAACCGTGGGGCTGCGCCGTGACTGACGGCGCAGCCCATTTCATCAGTCTGAGAAGCTGCCGTCGACGACCGGAAGCGTCCCCGCGCGTACGGCATCATCGATCGCTCCGCTGAGCGCCGAGCACGCCAGGAACAGGCTGCGATCTCCATACGCCGCCAATTGTTGTACGGTGCAGCGCTCTTCACAACGACCGAGAGCGGTACCGGTCCACTGCACGCTGGTCTGACTCCAGCTGCTCTTGCGGACCAGTACGGCAGCTCCGCACCGCAGGCAATCCACCGGCACCATCGACATGTCGTCGAGCCGGTTGTCGTGCGGTGCCGCCATCACCCGATAGGACTGGACGCCGCGGCCCGGGCAGCAAGATTCGCCTCGACCTCTTTCATCCACGCTTCCCGGGGCCGCGTCGTGTCCAGCTCGAATTCGAACCGGTCAACCATGTCCCGCGTGACATCGGCGACGTCGACATAGAACTGCTCGTACCAACGGCGCAACTGGTACACCGGCCCGTCTTCTTCGACGAGAAGCGGATTGTCGATGCGAGTCTTGTTACGCCAGATCTCCACGTCCTGCTCGAAACCCATCTTGACGAAATCACCCAGTGCGATGGCTGTTTCGACGGCGAGCTCGTCGGGCATGGACGGGTTCTTCTCCACGACGATGCCGTATTGCAGCGCGAAGGAGTTCTCGTCGATCGGATAGTGGCAGTTGATCAACACAGTGTGCTGATCGAAACCCTCGTAGTGGTAGGTCAGCTCATCGATCATGAATGACGGTCCGTGGTAGGCGGCCAGGGATGTCGTCCCCAGAATCGTCACGCCCTCCTCGGGATCGCCAAGATCAGGCCGTCCCGCGCTTTTCATGTATTGGGTCGCGACGTGACCTTCGAAGATGTTCTTGAAGTGGGTGGGCAGCGAGCCATGGATGTAGAAGAAGTGCGCCATGTCGACCACGTTGTCGATGATCTCGCGGCAGTTGGTGTGCACCACCGTGGTGTACCAGTGCCAGTCGGTCCAACCATCGCTGGTGGCGCCTTCGATGCGAGGGATGGTCACATCCTGTGGTGGCTCATTGTGCTCGGGGTCATTCCACACGAACAGCATGCCGTCTTGCTGCAATGTGGGCCAAGCCGCGGTGCGGGCCAGCCGCGGTGTGCGCTTGGCATACGGAACCAGCTTGCATCGGCCGTCCCCACCCCAGCGCCAATCGTGGAAGGGGCACGCGATCTCGTTTCCCTTGACCGTGCCCTGGGACAGGTCGCCACCCATGTGCCGGCAGTATCCGTCCAGGACACTGATGGCGCCGTCCTCGCCGCTGAACACCACCAGCTTCTGCCCGAAAGCGTTGATCTGGTGCGGTTTTCCGTCAGCGAAATCACGGATGAGACCCAGGCAGTGCCAGCCTCTGGCAAACCTGGTCGGCACCGAGCCAGCTTCGATCAACCGGATGTCGTCGGTTTCGGATTCGGCTGTCATTGTTCGGTCCGTCCTTCAATCTGAAATCGCCATCCTGACAACATCATTGAACTGTGCGCGCCGCTTGCCGGGAGATCGGCGTTCCCGCTGACAGGAATTTCCCGGCGAGAAATGTGTCTCTGCGGTTTTAATGTCATTGACCGTGACCGCCTCGACGCACACCACGATCCCCGCTGGTCTGACCATCGCTGATACCGAAGTCGACCTTCTCGTCGTCGGGTCCGGCACCGGCCTGGGCGCCGCACTGGCCGCACGTGAACAGGGCTTGTCGGTACTCGTGATCGAAAAGTCCTCCTACGTAGGTGGTTCAACGGCCCGTTCCGGCGGCGCCCTGTGGCTGCCCGCGAGCCCCGTCATCGAAGAGTGCGGCGGCGTCGATACCGCACAGCGGGCGAGCACCTATCTCGATGCGGTCGTTGGTGATTCAGCTCCGCAGGACCGTTCGACCGCTTATCTGCGCAACCTGCCGGCGACGGTCGACATGCTGCGCCGGACCACTCCGATGAAGCTGTTCTGGGCGAAGGACTACTCCGACTACCACCCCGAGGCACCCGGCGGTTCAGCCGCCGGCCGCACCTGCGAATGCCGCCCGTTGAACACCTCGATTCTCGGTGAGTACCTGGCTGACCTGCGTCCCGGAGTAATGGAGGTCAGCATTCCAATGCCGACGACGGGCGCCGACTACCGCTGGTTGAACCTGATGAGCCGGATGCCGCGCAAGGGGTTACCCACGGTCGTCAAGCGCCTCGCGCAGGGACTCGGCGGACTCGCACTGGGTCGCCGCTACGCCGCCGGCGGGCAGGCCTTGGCCGCCGGCCTGTTCGCCGGCGCGATTCGCGCCGGCATTCCCATCTGGCTGGACACCTCGCTGACCGGCCTCGTCACCGATGACGATGGTCGGGTGACCGCCGCGACCGTCATCCATGCGGATTCCGTATTCACGATCACCGCCCGGCACGGCGTGGTGCTCGCCGCGGGCGGATTCGACCACGACATGGACATGCGGTGGAAGTTCCAGTCCGAATCCCTCGGACGCAATCTCAGCTTGGGAGCACGATCCAACACAGGCGACGCCATCCGGATAGGCCAGGAGGTCGGCGCCGGTATCGCCTCAATGGATCAATCGTGGTGGTTCCCCGCAGTGGCACCGCTGCCCGGCGCGGCCCCTGCGGTCATGCTGGCCGAACGCTCGCTGCCCGGATCATTCATCGTCGATCAGACGGGCCGCCGTTTCGCCAATGAATCGGCGGACTACATGAGCTTCGGTCAGCGGATACTGGAACTTGAAGCTGCCGCCACCCCGGTTGAGTCGATGTGGATCGTTTTCGATCAGCAGTACCGCAACAGCTACGTATTCGCGGCGGAGCTGTTTCCCCGGATGCCGATACCCCGGCGCTGGTATGACGCCGGAATCGCTTTTCGGGCAGACAATCTCACCGATCTCGCCACACAGATCAACGTTCCGGCGGGTACCTTCCGTGCGACAGTGGACCGGTTCAACGAGAACGCGTTCGCGGGTGAGGACCCGGATTTCGGGCGCGGCCGGAGCGCCTACGACCGCTACTACGGCGATCCGACGATCACGCCGAACCCCAATCTGCGTCCGCTGCTGAGTGGTCCGTTCTATGCCGTGAAAATGGTGCTCAGCGATCTCGGTACCTGTGGTGGTCTGCTCGCCGACGGTCATGCGCGCGTACTGCGGGAGGACGGCACGGTCATCGACGGTCTGTACGCGATCGGGAACACCGCCGCCAACGCCTTCGGCCGCACGTATCCGGGTGCCGGCGCCACCATCGCACAAGGTCTGGTTTTCGGCCACATTGCCGCTCAGCACGCTGCGCAGAACAGACTGGCCGCACAGGCTCGGTGAGACGCCCCGACGTCAGTCGGCGGCGTCTTCGGCAGCCGCCCTACGTTCGACCTCGTACCAGAAGGAGAGATCGGGCCAGGCGATGGCGCCGCCCTTGCTCGTGTTCGGCAGGGTTGCCTCCGCCTCGTCCAAATCCTTGATGAGGTTCAGGGCAAGCTCCCGTTCAGACGTATAATACCGGTCGGCCCAGGTCAAGGCCAGTTTGGCGTAACCCCACGTGGGATCAGCGCCGGACCACTTGGCTTCCCTGGCGGCTTCACGCTGCAACTGGTCGATTTGAGCAACGTGTTCGTGCAAGAGTTTCTTGAGCGCGGCCGGAGCGCTCAAATGGCCCAACATCACCCGCAGAATCGCTGGATGCTTCAGCGTAGGCAGCTCTATCGGTGCTTCCTTGGCCCACCGAGAAACCGCATCCAATCCCTTGTCGGTAATTTTGTAGAGTCGCCGGTAACGAGCGCCCTTTCCCTCCACGCGCGAACTCAGCAGCCCGAGCTTTTCCAGCTTCTTCAGCTCTGCGTAAATCTGGCTGTAGGCGGGACTTCCGAAAAAGAAGCGCATGCTCCAGTGGATCCACTTGCGGATGTCATAGCCCGACAGCTCGCGCTCGTACGACAGCATCCCCAGCAAGGCCCAGTTGATCGCGGGCAGCGAAGGTATGTCTGACGTCTCGGGTTCTCCCACACTCTCAGGTTAACAATCGGGCCTCTGAAGACGTCGCACCTCGACCGCCAACCGGGATTTTGCCTTGCTCGACGACGCCACGCCGACCGACAGTGATTGCCAGGTCATCAGTAGACAAGGAGCGACATGGGACTCAGGAACCAAGGGGTGCACGCAGCCTTCGCGGCACACGGTGCGCGGAGGGAACCGGCGAGCGGACCCCGCATGAGGGAGACGAACGCACCTCAGGTCCCCGAAGCGCTCTACGCGTCCCTCACAGACTCGGTCCGTCGACTCGTCGACTTCACGATTCGCAGCGAATGTGACGCCGCGACCATCGAATCAGTCCGCGCCAAAATCGACGCTGCCACAGACGAACTCGGCCGTGCGCTGATGCCGGGCTCATTCGGTGTCCAACAGGAGGTCAGCGGGTCGTCCATCGCTTGGGGCAACGCGGTCATCGGATTGCGTAACGCGCTCGCTCCCCCGCTCGACGTTCATCACGACGATGACGGAACGGCTTGGGCCGAAACCACATTGGGTGCGGCGTACGAAGGACCCAGTGGCCAGGTTCATGGGGGTATCTGCGCTTTGCTGCTCGACCATGTCTTGGGTGCGACAGCACACAAACCCGGCCAACCCGCAGTCACGGGAACGCTGACGATCCGCTACGAGAAGGGCACCGCGCTGGGACCTGTCCGGATCGCAGCCCATATCGACCGCATCGAGGGTGTGAAAACCTTTGCCGTGGGCCATATCGCTACGTCTGACGGCGTGACGGTGCGTGCAGAAGGGGTTTTCATCCATCCCCGTAGGTCCACCACGTGAGACGGCACGGTCAGCTACGTCGGCGTCAACGTGAACGGCAGCCAGTAGGTCCCGGCCCCGTCACCCGGACAGCCCGGTGCGGCCACGGTGAACGTCCGCTCCCCGGAGAAACTGCCGTCGCCGTCGGGTTTCAGGAAATCGGACCGGAATGCCGTCACCGCAGCACCATTCGGGCCGCAGTGGAACGGATAGTCTCCCGATGACTCCCAGCGGTCGCCCGTCCAGCGGTAGTCGAACAGCACCGGTGCGTTCGGATTCTCTTTGAGCTCAGTCATTCTCAGCCAGTGCGCAATACAACCACCGGCGTCGCACACGGTCCGGAACAGGGCCGCCTGGGTCGACGGGTCCGAGGTGTCGGGACGGCCGTTGAACGTCTGCCGCGAATGATCGAGAAACGTGTCGTAGCTCCCGTACAGCGGGACCGGTTCCGCACGATCAGCGTGCGCCAGCGGAGCCGTCACCAGCAGTACCGATGCGGGCAATGCACAGATTTTCGGCAGCATGACTTTGAATAGCACACTGCCCGGAGCTTCGGGGGCGATCTAACATCGCAATTGCCAACGGTCAACCGTGTTGCGCACTGTGTAGGTGTGCCAGGAATCTCCGTGCAGCAACAAGGTGACCTCGCTGGGACCTGATGGTGGGTAACCGATACCGGAAGCGTTGCAACAAGAGGCGTCGATGTCGTTACCCACGAACACGCTGACGCCGATCACACCCGATGGGCCGACGAGCAATTGACGGTCGGGGTTACTGCGATCACCGATGGCCAGCAGTCCGCTGGCGATGTTGAGGTGGCCATCAAAGGCCCGGACGCCCAATCCGCCAGTGTCCGAGCCGGAGAGCACGCGAACCCGAAGCTGCCGTCCGACGGCGTCGCACTCGTCGGCGCTCATGGTCTGTACCCGCAGTGCCTGTTGCACCGGCGCAGGTTCAGGGTCGATGCCGGACTGGATGTAGATGCCAGTAATCCCTTGCGCCCCAGCATCTTCAATTACCACGATGCCGCGGTCGGGTGCGATCATCATGTCGCACAGCAGCTTGTTCGTTGCCGTTCGTGCCGCCATGTCTCCTCTTTCCGTGGCCAAAAACTGTTTCAATCCACCCACGGATCGTCCGCGAAGTACTGTCCCGGATCATTTGGATTTCTCCGGTCAGCCGGCTCTCCCGGCTTGCGGGCGGCAGCCGTGATCGCGGTCCAGAACAGTGCCGGCACTGATGCGAAACATCGGATAATCCTCGGTACGTCACGAAACACATTGACCCCCTGTGCTCCTCGGGTGATATCGGCAGCGTCGGTCCCCGTCGCGCCCGGCGGTCCGTTACACACTGGTCGAAATCGACAGTGCGGCCGCAAATTCGAGAAGTCGTCCCATTTCTTCCTGACCATCGTCTGCGTTCTTGTCGAAGAGGTAGCACTCGACGTAGTGCTGGCTGTCCTCAGGAGTGGTTCGGGTTGTGCTGTTGACTATCGGCGTATACAGGCGGAGGCGCACCGACACCAGCTCGTGAGAACCGTCAGGTAGCACGTCGTAATCGGTGTGCAAAGCCTGATCACTGAGCCGCGACAGCAGAACGGTCCGCACCGAGGACTGGAACATCGGGTGCGGCAATCGATCATCGTGACCGGCGCATTCAGTGTCCGAGCCGTGCCACAGGATCAGCCGCCGGCCGTCAGTGATCGCAACCTCCTGCCACGTCGGGCGCTCCGTGAGCACGAATGAGTAGGCGCCGTCGAAGTCGAGGAAAGGGCGCAGATTGTTCAGCGCTGCTTCGGGATTGCGAATGCCGAGCATGACCGCCTGCTGAAGATGCCTGTGTGATGCCCAGTCAGCCATGCGCGGCCAGCACCCTTCCGAATTGAATCAACCGTTCCATCTGTGCTCGCCCGCCGTCGGTGACAGACTTGCTGAACACCAGTTCCTCGCTGAACGCCTCGGTTCTCGCTGGGGTCTTGGCCAGCGTGTAATCGGCCGTCGTGGTCACGAGCCGCAGTTCGACACTGTGCAGTGACCGTCCACCGCGGTGATCGACGCGATACCCGACCTTGAGATTGCGGTCGGTCAACGCAGACAACGGAATCGAGCGCAGCGTGGACGTCAGCAAGGGTTCGCCGGGCTCAGGATCGTCGTCGTCGGTGAGTTCGTCGTCACCCATCCACAGCAGTAACGTCCGACCGTCGGTCACCGCGACCTCTTGGTACAACGATTCGCGCGAATCCTTTTCTTCGAGTGTGCGTTCCATGACGAATGCCTTGATCGCGGCCGGGTCCATTACCCGGTACAGCGCCTCCAACGCGATCGCGGGATCGCGCAGATATGCCTCCGCCGCTTGCGCCAAGTCGGAGTAGGGCGCCCAGTCCTGGTGAGTATCCGGCCCGCCGGGTCGGCCGGGTGATAGTTCGGTCATCGACATCAGTTCCCGGATGGGGACAACACCCGCAGTGCGGGTACCACCTTCATCGGTGAGAGACCACCCATGACCACATCCCCTGTCCAGCAGACCGACCCGTTGGACCCGTCGCCGATGACGAGCCTGTGCAAGGTGTAGTCG
Source organism: Mycobacterium sp. SM3041 (assembly GCF_039668335.1). Classification (NCBI taxonomy): domain Bacteria; kingdom Bacillati; phylum Actinomycetota; class Actinomycetes; order Mycobacteriales; family Mycobacteriaceae; genus Mycobacterium; species Mycobacterium sp. SM3041. The sequence goes on from NZ_JAYXBQ010000076.1 coordinate 376,712, forward strand.
GGAATCAGAGGCAGAACCGAACGGTGATCTAGCTCACAACGGGCGACGTTTTGGCACAATGCCCCGCACAACGGCTGGTCGGCAGGGCCAATCCCGGCGAATCGGTTGTCCTGAACCCGTCGTGGTAACGAAGGAGCCGGCCGGATGAGCAGTTCGCCAATCAGTAATCCGCCTGCAGCTCAGTCGATCTCAGGGAGCGACACCCCGACCACGAGCTCCGCATACTGGCGCATCAGCCGCAGCGCCGTCGCCCGGCTCAGGTCCGGATCGCGTGCGGCGATCCGGTAGCCGAAGTAGTCCTCCATCGACATCAAGGTCATGGCGATATCACGCGCCGGGTGCAGCAACCGGAACACGCCGCTCTCCTGGCCGCCCGACAGCAGATCGGCGTACAGGCCGACCTGCCGGTGATAAATGCCCTGCACGTCGCTGCGCTGGTCAAGCTCGAAGCCGGCCGACAGCACGGCCCGCCAGATCGCACGCCACTCGGCGTCCTCGGGCCCGGTGGGCAGGCCGGCAGCCATCGTCATCACCAGCTGCTCGCGGGCGTCGGCCGATGACCGCTGCAACTCAAGCCGCGCATCGTAGAACCGCACGTCGGAACGCAGCGCCAGCTCGGAGAGCAACTGCGTCATGTCCTTGAAGTAGTACCGCACCGCGTTGGTGGTGAGCCCCAGTTCCTCGGCGACGTCGGCCAGCTTGAGGGTGGCCAAGTCGTGTCGCTCGATCAGTGCGATCGCGGCGTCCATGATCTCGCGACGCCGCTCCTCCTGCTTGTTGGGCCGGGCCATGGCACCAATCTTGCCCGTTCTCTTGCGAGACGTGGCACGCGGGCGCATAGTTCTTTTCCAATCTGGAAAAAAACTCGGGAGAAGCAATGCGTGCCAGAGATCTCGGCGTGGTCATCGGGGAGCACCCCACTGGCCCGGCCAACGCCATCACCGACGTCGAGGGCGTGCGGGTCGGGCACACCACGCTGCAGGACGGCGGCGTCAACACCGGCGTCACGGTCGTCGTTCCGCATGACGGCATCTGGACCGAGCCGGTGTTCGCCGGTTCACACCGCCTCAACGGCAGCGGCGAACTCACCGGGCTGGAGTGGATCCGCGAATCCGGCGAGCTCACGAGCGCGATCGGACTGACCAACACCCACAGCGTCGGCGTCGTGCGCGACGAACTGGTGGCCGCCCAGGTCCGCGCCCGCGGCGCCGGCCTCTACTGGTCACTGCCAGTCGTGGGCGAAACATACGATGGACTCCTCAACGACATCAACGGCTTTCACGTCCGTCCCGAGCACGCCCGCCAAGCGCTCGAGGCGGCGTCCACGGCACCGCCCGCCGAGGGCAACGTGGGCGGCGGCACCGGGATGATCTGTCACGGCTTCAAAGGTGGCATCGGTACCGCATCGCGCCGCACCGAGACAGCCGTCGGGCAGTACACCGTCGGCGTACTCGTCCAGGCCAATCACGGCCGGCGGGAACGACTCCGGATCAACGGCGTGCCGGTCGGCGAACTCATCGGACCCAGCCAGGTGCCGCTGCCGGACCTGCCCAAGCAGTACGCCCCGGGATCGGGCTCGATCATCGTCATCATCGCCACCGATGCCCCGCTACTCCCCCATCAGTGCACCCGACTGGCGCAGCGCTCGGCGCTGGCGGTGGGCCGTCTCGGCGGCACCGGCGAGCAGTACAGCGGTGACCTGATGCTCGCATTCTCGACAGGTAACCGCGGCATCCCACCATATGCATGGGATGAGGACGCCTCCACCGCACACCCGGAAGTGGCCCTGCGGATGGTCGCACCGCAACTGATGACCCGGCTGTTCGACCTCACCATCGAGGCGACTGAGGAGGCGATCGTCAACGCGATGGTCGCCGCCACCACCCTGACCGGACACAACGGTTTCACTGCCCACGCCATCGACCACGATCTGCTGCGCCACGCGTTGGACCCCAATACCCCTGCACCCGAGGAGATTTCATGACCACTGCATCGGCCGAGACGCAGGGGCGGCGGCTTTCCGGGCGCCTGGGCCCCGTCGGCATCGTCTTCATGGTGGTCGCGGCTGCCGCCCCGCTGACCGTGATCGGCGGCAACATGCCGTTGGCTATGGGCCTGGGCAACGGCGCCGGCGCCCCGGTGGGATTCGTGATCGCCGCCCTGGTGCTACTGGTCTTCAGCGTCGGCTTCGTGACCATGACGCCACACGTTCCCGAGGCCGGGGCGTTCTTCTCCTATGTGACCGTCGGCCTGGGCGAGCGCATGGGCAAGGGCATCGCGGTCGTCGCACTGATCGCCTACACCGCCATCCAGATCGGCATCTACGGCTACATCGGATGGGCGATCTCCGACACCGTCGCCCACTACCACGGCCCGGTAATCCCTTGGCCCGTCTACTCATTCATCGTGCCGGCAATCGTCGCAGTGCTCGGCTACCGGCACATCGAGCTGAGCGCCAAGGTCCTGGGCGTGGCGTTGGCCCTTGAGATCGGCATCGTCGTCGTGCTGGACGCGGTGATGGTCGCCAAACCCGGCCCGGCCGGTGTCACCTTCACCTCCTTCGCACCCGCCACCTTCACTCAGGGCACCATTGGCATCGCCATTCTGTTCGCCCTCACCGGGTTCATCGGGTTCGAGGCCACCGCCGTGTTCCGCGATGAAGCCCGTGATCCCGAGCAGACCATCCCGCGCGCCACCTACGCCGCGGTGATCATTATCGGCGCGTTCTACGCCATCACGGTGTGGGCGTTCGTGGTGGCCGTCGGTCCGGATCAGGTCGCGACTGTGGCGCGGAAAACCCTTGCCGGCGAGGGCAATATGCTGCTGGACACCACTGGCGACATGCTGGGCATCGTGGGCCGCGACATCGTCAACGTCCTCCTGCTGAGCAGCCTTTTCGCCTGCGTGCTGTCCTTCCACAACGTGATCGCGCGCTATCAGTTCGTGTTGGCCGGCAAGGGCCTGCTGCCCGCTCGGCTGGCCACGGTGCACGACGACCACGAATCACCGTCGTTCTCTTCGCTGGTGCAAACCGCCACCGCCGCAATGATTGTCGCCGTACTGGCGATCCTCGGCATCGATCCGCTGGTCGGGGTGTTCGGCTCGATGGCCGGGGTCGCAACGGTCGGCATGGTCCTACTGATGCTGACCACTTCGGTGGCAGTGCTGGTGTTCTTCCTGCGTAACCGAGAGCTGGGGATGGACGGGTTGTGGACGACGCGCATCGCTCCGGCGTTGGCCGTGCTCGGTCTGCTGGGCAGCCTGTGGCTGGTGCTGTCGAACTTCACGCTCGTCACCGGTGGCAGCGCGACGCTCAGCACGGTTCTGGCCGCGATCCCGTTCCTCGGGCTCGTCGTCGGATTTGCGGCCTGGCGTCCGTCGCGGGCGCTGTCGACCAACTAGGCGGCAGCACCGCTCGGCATCACCAAGGCACCCGGATCGAGCCGATCACGCCGACGGCGCACGGTCCGGACCCCGGCCACCGCCGGACCGTTGATCAGAAGACGCGGATCCAGTCGATCAGCATCTCGGCGGGGTAATTGCCGCCGGCAGGCTCGCGACCGCCGGACCCACCGATGGCCAGGTTGAACACCGGGGCCAAGGTGTACCCCGGATCGTTGAAGGGCCAGTCGTCCAACGAATTGGCCGGCACCGCGAAGAACGGCTCTTGCCCCGGCGCGTAGTCCTTCCAGAAGTACATTCCGGTCGGCTGCCAGGTCATCCGCCAGGTATGCCACCCGCTGTCGATCGGATGCGGGTCGGTGGCGAACGACGTGCCGTCCAACCGGGCGTGCACCGTCGTCCCCGATGGCCAGTCCCGGTTGCCGTACCACTCGACCAGGTCGACCTCGCCGCCGCGGACCGGATCGTCATTGAGCAGCCAGAAGGCCGGCCAGGCGCCGTCCGTGAGGCAGTTCAGTTTGATCCGCGCCTCCCAGGTGGTGCCGACCCCTCCGCGCCAGTTGCCGACGACCTTGGCGCTCGCGTAACGCTCCCGGATGTTCGCGCCGGGACCACGGGTGGCCCGGATGACGAGGTTGCCCTTGCCGTCCTGGAACACGTGCTCCTGATCGGTCACGTACCGGCCCATGTTGTACGGCTGGTCCCATTCGACGGGGTTTCGGATGACCTCGCGCTCAGGCACGATGAACCACCACGCCGGGTCCGGCGGGGCACCCGCGGGGCCGTTGAATTCGTCCCGGAACAGCATTGCCGGGCCTGCCGCTGAGCCGGCAGGCGCAGCAGGCGCGGCCCCCGGGCCAGTCCCCGGACCTGGGGCAACGGGCAACGGGTCGGCGTCAGCCCTCGGGGATCCCAGCACGGTGGTAACCGCGCCGAGGCCAACCATCATCATGATCTTGCGACGATCCATATCCGGCACATCAGCAATCGTAGGCGACGCACCGTCGCGACACGGCTAACCAAGTAGCCTGGTTGCGGAAGTGTTCGAGCTCGTCGCCGTGGCGGATGCCCAACGGCCATTCGCTCGCGCCAGCCCGAGAGCACGCGGATGACGAGGTTCAGAACCGCACTCGGCAACACCGTGATCAGGTCCCATGCTGATTCAAAGGCGCTGGCGCCCAAGAGCTTCCGGCGAGACCGTCAAGCCCCGCTGATCACTCCATGCGTGACAATGGTCGCCGTCTCGTCGACCCACAGCTCGTCGAGTTCACTCTCGGGATGCAGCAACATCCGCAGCATCGTTGCGCCACCGATGATCTCGATGAGCCGTTCAGGCTTGACGTCGGCCTGGACCTCGCCGCGCTCGATGCCATGCTCGAGCCGCACCCGCACCACGTCGAACAGCCCATGGAAGCGTGCGACGACCCGCGCGTTGAGCTCCTCGTCGGCGCTCATGTCCGCCATGAGTCCCGGAAGCGCAGCCCGCACGGCCGGGCTGGTGAACACGTCGCGCGCTGCGGCGATCATGGCGCGGATGTCGCCGACGATGTCCCCTTCCGGGGTCGACAGCGCGGTCGGCGTCGTGGGGAACGCCGCTTCATGCACCAACTCGGCCTTGCTCGACCAGCGGCGGTACAGCGCCGTCTTCGTCGTTCCCGCACGTTCGGCGATGGCCGCCATCGTCAGATTGGCGTAGCCGACTTCGGGCAGCAGTTCGGCGGCAGCGGTCAACACCGCGGCGTCGATCCGGGGATCGCGTGGCCGACCGGCGCCAGAGGGCTTGTCAACCGCTTGCAGGTCTGATTTCATAACGCTACGCATCGTATCGTAATTATCTCGGGAAGGAAGGTTCAGTGCCGAACCAACCGGCGGACAGCTCCGTCACGGTCGAGACGAACGTCGACCATATTCAGCGCTCCAGCCGTGACGTGACAACAGTTCCGGACATCCTGTCACAGTGGCTGTCCACCGTGATGGAAGGCGGCATCAAGCCCGAGATCACCGTCGAGAGCGGCGTCGACTCGAACGGAATGTCTTCCGAGACAATCATCATCACCGGCCGGTGGACCGAGGGCGGCACGCCGGTGGAGCAGAAGTGGGTCGTCCGGGTCGCGCCGACCACCGAGGACGTCCCCGTCTTCTCGTCCTACCGACTGGACCACCAGTTCGACGTCATGCGCCTGGCCGCCGAACTCACCGACGTCCCGGTCCCCCGCGTCCGCTGGCTGGAGAACACCGGCGAGGTGCTCGGCTCGCCGTTCTTCCTGATGGACTGCGTCGACGGCGTGGTGCCGCCGGACGTCATGCCGTATACATTCGGCGGCAACTGGTTCGCCGACGCCACCCCGGAGCAGCAACGCACGCTGCAGGACAGCACCGTGGAGGCCATCGCCAAGCTGCACTCGATCCCCGACGCGGAAAAGACCTTCGGCTTTCTCCAGGAAATCGACCCGCCGGGCGACACTGCGCTGCGCCGGCACTTCGGCTGGCTCAAGGAGTGGTACCAGTTCGCAGCGTCGGGCCTGGGCCGCTCACCGCTGGTCGAGCGTGCCCTCGTCTGGCTGGAGGAGAACTTCCCCGAGGACGTCGCGGCATCCGAATCGGTTCTCGTGTGGGGTGATTCGCGCATCGGCAACGTGATGTACCAGGACTTCCGCCCCTCCGCGGTCCTGGACTGGGAGATGGCCACTGTCGGCCCGCGTGAGTTCGACGTCTCGTGGATCATCTTCGCGCACAAGGTGTTCCAAGAGCTCGGTGGCCTGGCCGGGCTGCCCGGCCTGCCGGATGTGCTGCGCGAAGAGGACGTTCGCGCAACCTACAAGAACTTCACCGGCGTCGAGGTCGGTGACCTGCGCTGGTTCTACATCTACTCCGGCGTCGTGTGGTGTTGCGTGTTCATGCGCACCGGCGCCCGCCGCGTGCACTTCGGCGAGATGGAACAGCCCGACGACCTCGAGTCGCTCTTCTACCACAAGTCGCTGCTGGAGAAGCTCCTGGAAGGAACAGCCTGATGCTCGGCCCCATGGACGAATACCCGATCCACCAGGTCCCGCAGCCCATCGCGTGGCCCGGGTCCAGCGACCGGAACTTCTACGACCGCTGCTACTTCAACGCCCACGACCGCACCGGCGACATCTTCGTCATCACCGGCATGGGCTACTACCCCAACCTCGGGGTGAAGGACGCCTACTTCCTGGTGCGCCGCGGTGATACCCAGACCGCCGTGCACCTTTCCGATGCCATCGACCAGGACCGACTGAATCAGCACGTCGTCGGCTACCGCATCGAGGTCACCGACCCACTGCACCAGGTGCGCATCGTGCTCGACGAGACCGAGGGCATCGCCGCCGACCTGACATGGAACGGCCTGTTCGACGTCGTGCAGGAGCAGCCGCACATCATGCGCCAGGGCAACCGCGTCACGCTGAACGCGCAGCGCTTCGCGCAATTGGGTTCCTGGAGCGGCACCCTCGCCATCGACGGCGAGGACATCAAGGTCAGCCCGGACACGTGGATCGGTTCGCGTGACCGGTCCTGGGGCATCCGTCCCGTCGGCGAGGCCGAGCCCGCCGGCCGGCCGGCAGACCCGCCTTTCGAGGGCATGTGGTGGCTGTACGTACCGCTGGCGTTCGAGGAATTCTCGCTCGTGATGATCATCCAAGAGGCCCCCGACGGCTTCCGGTCACTCAACGACTGCAGCCGCGTCTGGAAGGACGGCCGCGTCGAGCAGCTCGGCTGGCCGCGCGTGAAGATCCACTACGTCTCCGGTACCCGCATTCCCACCGGGGCCACCATCGAGGCGACGGCGCTGGACGGCACGCCCGTCCGCTTCGATGTGGAATCCAAGCTGCCCGTGCCGATCCACGTGGGCGGCGGCTACGGCGGTGACGCCGACTGGCTGCACGGCACGTGGAAGGGCGAGAAGTTCACCGAGCGCCTCACCTACGACATGACCGATCCGGCGATCATCGCTCGCTCCGGCTTCGGCGTCATCGACCACGTCGGACGTGCGGTGTGTCATGAGGGCAACAAGCCGCCTGCCGAAGGCTGGGGCCTGTTCGAGCACGGCGCGCTCGGCCGCCACGATCCGTCGGGCTTCCCGGACTGGCTGACGATGGCCCCCTAGTTTTGCTCTTCAGGAGCAAACAGGAATGTTCCCCGATACAACGGCGTATCGGGGAACATTTGTCTTTGGTGGCGCTAGCCGACCCACCACAGCGATGCAGCGAGCAGAACTTCGACAAAGCCGTAGAACCAATTGGGGTAGAACGATGTTCGGTCACCGGCGACCGCGGACACGATGCGCCCGAATGCCATCCCGAGCAACGCCACGCTCACGGTGACCACGATGCCGGTACGGACCTGCTCGGGAGCTGCGATGGCGTATCCGAGGATCGCCGCGATGGCCAACCCGAAACCGCCGTAGACCGCCCGTACCTCTGCCCGAGATGCGGGGCCGCCCAACGTGATTCCGAAGGGCCGCAACATCTCCGCCGGGGCGGTCAGGGCCCGCAGGCCCATGCCCGCAAAGAACACCGCGTTGACGCCGACGACGACGTTCGACGCCACTGACACCGTTACCTCCCGACGACGACGGACCGGCAATCAGCATGACCTATGTGGGCCATGTCGTCACGCGAAACGACTCAGAGTCGCCACATTTCGCGCTCGGTGGCGGCCTGCTCGAATGCCTTGTGACGGAAAGTCTCCGGCTGGCGGACTTTCGCAGCGAGATGCAACCGGGTCACGAACGCGGTGGTCTTGTCCGACCACCAGTGCATCGCGGCCGCGGCGGGGTGGAAGCCAACTGACGCAGAGTTGGTGGCCATCGCGGTGTCCCTTCACGAACTCCGACAATGCTTTTGGGATCGCACAACCTCGGCGACGGGCACCGTCGGCACTAGTGAACAGGTTCAGCGACAGAGGTACCCGATCTATTCCCTGCGGCAGGCCGTTGTTCGCTGTCGGCTTACTCCAGCCCGGCGGTGCCGTCCGCGCCGACGGTGACCTTTGCACCCGCGAGGTCCTCGCGGATGCTGGCCTCGGCCTGCGACGGGTCGGTGATCACGGCGAGCGCCCGGCTGCCGCTGGGTGTCCGGACAGCCACGAAGGCCTTTTCGGGAACGCCCTCGCGGGTGACCGGCGTGGTCCAGGTTTCCACGGTGCCGGTTCCGGACCATTCATCCTCGGCCACCACGGTCGGTTCGGCGTCGACCTCGGATTGCACATCTTCCCAACGGAATTCATGTGCCGGCGGCTCGGTGCTGTAGACGCCGAAACTGTGCTTGGTCAGGTAACCACCATTGGCGGTGATGAGCCCGATCTGGCCAGGATTGGCCACCAGCCGCTCCGCCATGGCGGCGATCGAATGCGACACATAGTTGTTCCACGGCCCACCGGCGAAGGTCAGGCCACCGGTCACCGTCAACGGACGCGCCGGATCATCGAGGGCCAGTCCCAATTCACGGGCGGCGACCTGCACCGCCGACGGGAAGCAGGAATACACGTCGACCGCATCGATGTCATCGATGCCGAGCCCGGTGAGCTCCAGCACCCGACGGCCCGCGATGCGGATCGCCGGCGACCCGGAGAAGCTCGCCCGCTCCCCGATCAGATAGGTGTCGTGGGCGTCGGTGCCGGCGTGCGGGAAAACCCACCGGTCCCTGGGAATCTGCAATTCTTCGGCCTTGCCCACCGAGGTCAGGATCAGCGCCGCACCCTGGTCGACCATGTTGTTGGAGTTCATCAGCTTGGTGTACGGCCAGCTGATCATCCGGTTGTCCGGACCGGGCTGCCAGATCTGCTCGGCAGACACCGCGTCCCGACTCCAGGCGTGCGGATTGCCTTCTGCCACTTGACTGAACCGTGCCCACAGCTCGCCGATCCGGCGCCGATGCTCCTCGATCCCCTCCCCCGCCGCGATCCGCAACGCCTGCTCGAACATCGGGTACACGTGCGACGGCGCCACCAGCCCGATCCGCAGTTCTGCGGGCCCGGCCATGGTGAATTCGGGGTCACTGGGTGCGAGTGGCACCGACTCGTCCTGCTCGGTGCCGGTGAGTCGTTCGCCGCGCGCCTTCAACCGTATTCGGGTACGCCAGGTTTCCCCGCCGGCGATCAGCACCACGTCGTTGCGGCCCTGCTGAATGTCCAGGCACGCCTGGTTCACCAGCGACTGCGGCACGTTGCCACCGATCGGGGTGTACCGGGTGACGGCGTCGGCCGCACCGATGCGCTGCGCCAGCAGCAAGCCGGGGTCCCGGTACCGCACCGACAGCAGGTTGACGATCCGGACGGCGTCGACCGCCTCGAGGACGTGGGCGTCAGCGGCTGCCCGGGCCGCGGCCTCCATCAGGTCGACAGGCTCGCCCGCCGGGTTCTCGTCGTACTGGTTGACCTGGCCGTAGCCGACGAGCACCGGGGTTCTGGGATCAAGTGACACTGACGTTTCCTCTTCTGGCGCCGGACCTGCTCCGGAATACCTCCACCTTGGCGGCATGCGGGCGGCACTGTAAACGACCAGCGCGGAAATCCGCACATGAGCGTTCGCGACATCTGCCCGCCCTCAAGACTCGCAGATGTCGCATGAGGAAACGTATAGGTGTCGCACAATGCGATTTACAGGCGGGCGCCGACAGCATTGCATGGAGCCGAGACGGTGCATGGACCTGCAGAAGGGTGAACACATGACGATGAGCGTGGCCGAACGAGCCGAACTCGCTGCGGCCGTCAAGGACCTGCTCAGTGAACATTGCACCGAAGCCGACGTCCGCCGCGTGATGAGCACAGACACCGGATTCGATCGCGACCTCTGGAACAAGCTGGCCGCCCAGGGTGTGGCGGGCCTGCTCGTAGAGCCGGACCACGGGGGCGTCGGCCTGGGCGCACAGGAGCTCGAGGCGGTCGCCGAGGTCACGGGTGCAGCGTTGCTACCCGCCCCGTTCCTGTCGAGTGCGGTCTTCGCCACGGCCTTGATCCAGGCCGCCGGCACCGACAACGACAAGGCACGGCTCTTGCCGGGGTTGGCCGAAGGTTCCTCGATCGCAACCGTGGCAGCCACCGGGCCCCGTGGTACGTGGGCACCAGATGGTGTTGCGATTCAGGGAGACCGGCACGGCGACGGGTACCAACTCACAGGCTCGGCGCACTACGTGCTCGACGGGCAGATCGCCGATGTCGTCCTCGCCGTCGCGAAGACCGGCGAGGGCATCGCGATCTTCGAGGTCGCCCCGAACGCACCCGGCTTCGACCGCACCGCCGCAACGGTTTTCGACCCCACAGTCCGGCTGTCGACGTATACGTTCGACCAGACCCCGGCCCGTCGCATCGGCACCGGCGGCTGGGCGGCTGTCGAAAATGCGTTGTCCCTCACGGTGATCGCCCTCGCAGGTGAGCAGGTCGGCGGGGCCCGCCACCTGTTCGATCTCACCGTCGAATACCTCAAGACCCGGATCCAATTCGGGCGGCCCATCGGCAGCTTCCAGGCGATCAAGCACATGGCGGCCGACCTGCTGCTGGAAGTCGAATCCGCCACTTCGGCGGCACAGCATGCCGCTGCGCAATTCGATGCCGACCCGGTGGGCGCCGACGGTCCCGTCGCCCTGGCCGGATTCGCCTGTGCGGAGGCCTATCACACCACCGCCATGCAATCGATCCAGATGCACGGCGGCATCGGCTTCACCTGGGAGCACCCCGCGCATCTGTTCCTGCGCCGGGCACGCACCGGCCGTCAACTGTTCGGCAGTTCACGTGACCATCGTGAGCGCTACCTGGCATCCAAGGGGGCCTGAGATGACGACCACCGCAGACGAGCTGCGCACCGAGGTTCGTGACTGGCTCGCGCAGAACTGGACCACGTTGCCTCCGTCGGACGATCCCTGGGTGAGCTCACCCGAGGAAATCGCCTGGCGTGAAAAGGTTCTCGACGCAGGCTACGCCGTGCCCACCTATCCACCCGATTGGTTCGGCCGCGGCTACCCGAGCAAGCTCGCCGCGGTGATCCAGCAGGAGTTTCGCGCCGTCAAGGCCCCCGGCGCCTGCCAGGACAAGCACAATATTCCCGCCAACACCTTGTTCGCGTTCGGCTCGGACGAGCTGAAACATGAACTGCTACGGGACTTTCTGACCGGCGCAGCCCGTACCTGTCTGCTCTACAGCGAGCCCGGCGCCGGATCGGACCTGGCTGGGGTGAGCACCACAGCGGTGCGCGACGGCGACCGCTGGGTGGTCAACGGCCAAAAGGTGTGGACCTCCGGAGCGGCGACGTCCGAATACGGTCTGCTGATCGCACGCACCGACTGGGATGCGCCCAAACACAAGGGCATGAGCTACTTCATCATCCCGATGCGGCAGCCCGGCATCGAGGTGCGGCCTCTGGTCCAGATCACCGGTGAGGCGCATTTCAACGAGGTGTTCATCTCCGATGCCACCGTGCCGCATGCGAATCTCATCGGCGGAGAAGGGAACGGCTGGCGCGTCCTGCAGACCGCCCTGGCGTACGAACGCTCCATCATGGGCGACGGCGGCCGCGGCTCACGCAACAAGTCCAAGGCCGACAGCCTCGTGGAACTGGCTCGCGCGCACGGCCGCCTCGACGACGCCGCCCTGCGCGAGCGCCTCGCGGACGTGCTGGCGTTGCGGGAACTCAACCGGCTCAACAACCTTCGCGCCAAGGCGTCCACCAGTCAAGGCACGTCGAGTTCGATCATGTCGCTGGGCAAGCTCGCGATGTCGCGAATCCTGCACTCGGAGGCCGCGCTGAAGACCGAGATCATCGGTACCGAATCACTGTTGGCGGGTCCCGACAACCCCGAGGCCGACGACGTGAACTTCCTGTCCCTCAACGCGTTCTTCACCTCCATCGGCGGCGGCACCGACCAGATTCAGCGCACCATCATCGGCGAACGCGTGCTGGGGCTGGCGAAGGAACCCGAGACCGACCGTGACATCCCGTTCCGCCAGGCGCGACGCAGTTGACGACCATGGCCTACGACCCGCCGCTGTCGGGCATCGAGATACTCGATCTGACAGCCGGACCCATCACAGCCGTCGGCCGGCTTCTGGCCGATCTCGGTGCCCACGTCACGTCGGTGCACCTGGCCGGTGTGACCGCGACCGACACCACCGGACCACGCATCGACGGAGTGCCCATCGGCACCGCCATCAACCGACACGGGATCCCTTCGGTCGAGATCGATCCGTCGACCCCGGCCGGGCGGCAGGCGTGGGCCGACTTGGTGGCGACCGCCGACATCCTCATCGAGAACACGCGTCCGGGATCGGCGGCCGAGGAATCCTTGGCGGTCAACCAGATTCACGCTGATCATCCGGCACTGGTCATCCTGTCCATCAGTGACTTCGGTCGTGATACGCGATATCACGACTGGCAGGCCACCACTCCGGTGCTGCACGCGTTGACCAGCGAGCTGTCCCGCTCTGGCATCCCGGGACAGCCACCGCTGGTGCCACCGAGCGCGGACCTGCCGTACCACGTCGCCGCGGCCCAGGCCGCGTTCTTCGCCCTCTGTGTGTTCCTGGATCGGCTGCGCACGGGCACAGGCGATCTCATCGATTTCTCGGTGCTCGAAGGTGCGATGCAGACCCTCGATCCGCCATTCGGCACGGCAGGCAGCGCGGCGGCCGGCGTACCCATCAGCGAACAGCAGCGCGACTGGATCGCCGAGCAGCAGCGCTATCCGATCTTCAAATGCAAGGACGGCCACGTCCGCATGTGTGTGTTGGCAAAACGCCAGTGGCAGGGCATGTTCGAGTGGATGGGGCGCCCGGCGGAATTCGCCGACCCCAAGTTCAACAGCCTCCGTGAGCGTTTCGCGTCCGCCACCCTCTTCGGCGCCATCGAGCAGTTCTGTGCCGACAAGACCCGCGCGGAGCTCGAACTGGCCGGACAACGGCACGGCGTGCCGACGGCCGCGGTGCTGAGCCTGGCCGAGGCGCTGTCCACCGAACAGGTGGCCGCGCGCGGTTTCTTCCGCGAGACGGAGCTCTCCCCCGGTCTGACCGCACCCGTGCCGGTCGGTGTCGTCGAGATCGACGGGCACCGGGCGAGCAGCCTGAACATCAAGGCACCGAGTGAGCGACGACTCCGCGACGCCCCCACGCTCACCGCGCGCCCCCGCAGCGGCCTCGGACTGCCCCTGGAGGGGCTGCGCGTGCTGGACCTCGGCGTCATCGTCGTCGGCAGCGACACCGGCCGCCTGTTCGCCGACCTCGGCGCCGACGTCGTCAAGATCGAGAACTCCGCCTTCCCTGACGGGCTCCGCATCAGCCTCACCCGGATGACGCAGGCCTACGCCGCCGGTCACCGCAACAAGCGGTCGATCGGGATCGACCTCCGGTCCGCGGAAGGCCGCGCGCTGGCACACCAACTGGTAGAGCAGTCCGACGTCGTGCTGAGCAACTTCAAACCCGGTGTGGCAGCAGCGCTCGGCATGGATCACGCGACACTGCAGCAGGTGAACCCGGGCATCGTCGTCGTCGACAGCTCGGCGTACGGAGCCACCGGGCCATGGGCGAAACGACTCGGCTACGGGCCGTTGGTCCGCGCCGCGGCGGGCTTCACCGAGCTGTGGACCTACCCAGATGACCCAGATGCGTTCTGCGACACCGTCACGGTGTACCCCGACCACGTGGCGGCGCGGATCGGGGCATTGAGTGCCGTCGCGCTCCTGCTGCGCCGCGAACGCAGCGGTGGCGGCGGATCGGCGAGTATCGCCCAAGCCGAGGTGATGCTCAGTCACCTGGCCGACGACATCGCCGGGGAGGTGCTCACCCGGCGCGGTCATGCTCGCGACGACCAGCCGGCTCATGACGCACCGTGGGGCCTGTTTCCCGGCGCTGGTGATGACACGTGGATCGCGGTCACCGTCCGCGACGACGCCGACTGGTCAGCGCTGTGCGCGGCGATCGACCGGCCCGATCTCGCTGCCGATGCGGAGCTGGGTTCGCGATCCGGGCGGGATCGTCAGCGCGGGCGGCTCGACGAGGCGCTCAGCGCCTGGACATCCCGGCATAAACCGGCAGAGGCCATGGCGCGGTTGCAGGCGGCGGGCGTCCCGGCCGGGGCTGTCCTGCATGCGGTGGAGGTCCCCGCCTGGGACTACTACGTCGAGCGACGGGCTTTCCGGGAGGAACTACATCCGCACGGGACCGCACCGTTCATGATGGAGAACGTGCAAATCCACGCTGACCTGATCCCCGATCCCCCGCTGGGGCAAGCGCCACTGCTCGGCGAGCAGACCCGTGAGATCGCGGCCGAACTGCTCGGCCTGGACGATCAGACAATCGATGATCTGATTGCCCGCGCCGTCCTCGAAGTACCTGCGGCAGCAGCACATTCGGGACGGTAACCACCCCGTCCCATGGAAATCGATTTCACCCGCCTTCGCTACTTCGTCGCGGTCGCCGAAGAGCTGCACTTCAAGCGCGCCGCCGATCGGCTGATGATCACGCCGCCGCCGCTGAGCAAGCAGATCAAGTTACTCGAGCGCGAAGTGGGTGGGGAACTCTTCGAGCGCACCTACCACGACGTCCGCCTGACACCGCTGGGTATGCAGCTGCTGGAGCCGGCGCGCGACATCCTGCGGCGGGTGGAGGAACTGAAGGCCACCGCGTCACGAATCACGCAGGCGAGCAACCCCGTTCGCATCGATGCGACCGCCTACGCGCCATCGGATTTCCTGGCGAGATTCGAGCAAGCGGTGGCAGGCCTCGCGATACCCGCCGAGTTCAGCGTGCCCGGGTCGGCGGCCGAGGTCATCGCCAAACTCGTTTCCGGGCACACGGATCTCGGTCTGATCCACCTGCCGGCCGCCGACAAGCGCATCCGGCACCGGGTCGTGGCCACCTATCCGGGCGCGGCGGCGGTGCGGTTCGACGACCCACTCGCCGCCAACGACACCATCGCCATCGAAGACCTGCGGGACCGCGATGTCGTGATCGACTTCGCCCGGCCCAATCCCGTGGTGCTGGCGCAGATGACGCGGGGCCTCAACGAACGCGGCGTCACGCGCATCGTGCGCGCCGTCAGTCAGCTGGGCGGTGAGCTGGAGATGGCCAGCCATGTGTTCAACCGGTATCTCGTCGCACTGGTCAGCTACGCGCCCGCCTCGACGCTGGGCCGAATCTTCTCGCCGCCCGAATTCAAGCTGATCCCGATCGATGAAAGCACCTGGGCGCCGGCCAAGATCGCGCTGGCGTGGGCGCCGGACCGGCTGCGCGATCCAGCCGCGATCGAGGCCCTCGTCGAACAGCTCGCCACTGTCCTGCGCTGAGTCGCGCGCGAAATACCTGTCACCGCCCGCCGGTAGGCTGCCTCGACGGACAAACTCCACCAACGCAGCTCCGGAAGGTTCACACCGTGCTCGATGCCGATGACGTGCGCCGCATCGCGCTGTCCCTCCCGGAGACCACAGAGAAGGAGCGTTGGGGCCACCCGACTTTCGACGTGGCGCGCAAGATGTTCGTCACGGTGCCCGACGATCAGACCTCGTTTGCGGTGCGCTGTCCGAGGTTCGACCGCGAAGAGCTGATCGCGGCCGAACCGCACAAGTTCTGGGTGCCGCGACATGAGGCGGCGTCGTCGTGGGTGCGGGTCAGGCTGGAGGCGCTCGACGATGAGCAGGAACTGACCGACATCCTCGCCGACTCGTGGCGACTGGCTGCCCCGCCCAGACTCACCGAGCAGCCGGAATCCTGATCCGGAAGGCTCAGACCCGCTGCCGCACCCGTCCGAACACCATGGACTCTTCGATGCGGTCGAAGCGGTGGTCGATCACGTCGAGCACGTAGTTGTGCCGGACGTGCCACGGGCGATGGGTACCGGATTTGGGCAACGCGTGGGGGTTGCGGTTGATGTAGCCGGCGTCGAGGTCGAAGGTCTTCTTCTCGTCCATCGGGACGTCACCCAGATGCGGATAGGCGTGGGTGTAGCCGTGAGAGTCCATGTACGCCACCAGTTTCGCGAACGCACGGGCAGTCATGTCGGCGCGCAGGGTCCACGATGCGTTGGTGTAGCCCAGGCACCATGCCATGTTCGGCACGTCCTCGAGCAGGAATTCCTTGTAGACGTAGCGGTCGGACGGGGTGATCGCGACCCCGTCGACCGACAGGGAGATGCCGCCGAGGGCCTGCAACTCCAGCCCGGTCGCGGTGACGACGATGTCGGCGTCAATGCGCGCACCGGATTTCAGCACGATGCCGTTGGCGTCGAAGTGGGAGATGTGGTCGGTGACGACCTCGGCGCGGCCGTCACCGATGGCGGTGAAGATGTCGCGGTCGAGCACCGCGCAGAGGCGTTGATCCCACGGGTCGTATTTCGGGTTGAAGTGCACGTCCACGGGGTAGCCCGGCGGCAACGCGGCCATGGCCCGGTTGCGGATGAGGCGGCGGCCGCCCTTGGGGAACTTCCGGAGCAGGTTGTAGCTGAGCACGCTGATGAGCACGTTGCGGAACCACACGATGCGATGAGCGATCTTGTCCGGCAACAGCTTCCGGATGAAGCTGACCATCGGGTCGATCTGCCACTGCGACATCAGGTAGGTGGGTGACCGCTGCAGCATGGTCACCTTCCCGGCGGTCTTCGCCATGGCGGGCACCAGGCTGACCGCGGTGGCACCACTGCCGATCACCACGACCTTCTTGCCGGCGTAATCCAGTGACTCCGGCCAGAACTGCGGATGGACGACGTCGCCGGCGAAGGTGTCGATGCCCGGAAAGTCGGGCGTGTAGCCCTTGTCGTAGTTGTAGTAGCCGGTGCCGCAGAACAGGAATCGGGCGCGGTAGGACCTGGCCTCGCCGTTCTCCACGGCGTGCACCGTCCAGGTGTCGGTCGCCGAATCCCAGTCGGCCGACTGCACATGGGTGTTGAAGGTGATGTGACGGTCGATGCCGTGCGTGTGTGCCGCGGTGGTCAGGTACTCGCGGATGTGATCGCCGTCGGCGATGTTCTCCGGCCGCTCCCACGGCTGGTACGGGAAACTGAGCGTGAAAATGTCGCTGTCGGATCGAATACCCGGGTAGCGGAACAGGTCCCAGGTGCCACCGATGCGCGTCCGCCGCTCCAGGATCCGGTAGGTCACCTGCGGGTTGCGTTGATGCAGCCGGTACGCGGCTCCGATGCCGGAGATACCGGCACCGATGATCAGCACATCGAAGAACTCGCCGTCGCTGGCCGTCATGAATCTCCCTTGATCAAATCCGGTACCGCCGGTTTCACCTTAGGACATGGCGATCCTAGGCCGTCGAGCTGTGGGCCACTCCCGCGAGCAGCGCCCGCAAATGCTGATTGACCTGCTCGGGACGCTCCAGGTTCGCGCAGTGACCGCCGCCCAGTTCGACGAACGACCACAGATTCGGCACGTTCCTGGCGATCCGGCGGGACGCCGCGATGGGCAGCAACCGGTCTTTCGTGCTGCCGATGACGAGCGTCGGCACCGTCAGGTTGTCGAGTCCGATGTGATGAGCATCGAGGTTGTCCACCAGCGCGTTCACCCATCCGCTGCGGCCGGCTGCGGAGGTGCCCATGAACAGTTCGTAGACGTAGTCGGCCACTGCGGGGTCGGCGTCACGTCCGACAGCGATCATGGCGACGAACTGGCGCGCCGCCCTACGCGAACCCGGCACCAGCGGGGCTCCGCCGAACGTCTTGAGGATGCGGCCGGCGGCGTAGGCCCGGGACTTCGCCAGCGAGTTCGGGACCTGCGCCAGCTGGACCAGCTTCAGCAGGTCACCAGTCGTGGTGTTGATCAGGGCGACGGCGTCCGCGCACTCGGTGACCCGCTGCGGGTAGCGCTGCGCCCATGACGTGATGGCAATGCCGCCCATCGAGTGCCCCGCGAGGACGGCCCGCTCCCCCGGCCTGAGCGTCGCGCTCAGCACCGCGTCGAGGTCGGCCGCGAGAAAGTCCAGGTTGTACTTGTGGCGGCCGCGGGGAGCTTCACTCTTGCCGTGACCGCGGTGGTCGTAGGCGATGACCCGGTAGTCGCTCGCCAGATCCGCGATCTGGTTGCCCCATACGCCGATGGCGCAGGTGATGCCGTGGGCGAACACGATCGGCTGCCCGTGTTCGGGACCGAACACCTCGGCGTGCAGCCGGGTACCGTCGACGGCCTTGATTTCCATGGAACGGCCTCGTGGCAGCGCCGCGGGACGCCCGGGTTTGACCAGCTGCGAATGAGTGAAAGCGGTCATGCTGCTCCGTTCGGGTTCGGCGACGTTGCCGGCGGGACATCCCGTACCAGCGAGCCTACCTAAATAACCAGCACTGGTTTGACGGCAAAACCGGCGGCGGCGTCCGACCAGGCGTCGGCGAAGCGGTCGAACGGGTAGGTCCGTACCAGTTTGTCGACGGGCAGCTCGCCCCGGAGGACGTGTTCGGCCAACCGCGGGATGAAGCTGTGCGGCTCGCTGTCGCCTTCGATGACCCCCTGTATCCGCAGCCCGTTGGCCAGGATCAGCCCGACGGGTAGTTCCGCGGTCAGCGCGCCCAGCCCGACGAGCGCGAGCGTGCCGCACTTGCGCAGCAGCGTCAGCGCGGTGCTGATGACGTCGCCGCGCGCGGTCGTGTCGACAGCCAGCGTCGCACCACCGCCGGTGAGCTCCATGATCTCGGCCGGCAGGGTCTCGGAGGCCGAGTCGACGGCCCTGGTGGCGCCCAATTCGATTGCCAGCGAACGTCGTTCGGCGATCGGGTCGACCGCGATGACCGTGCGGCACCCGGCGATGCGGGCCCCCATCACCGCCGAGAGACCGACCGCGCCGGCGCCCCACACCACCAGCACATCGCCGGGTCCAGCGGCCAGTGTGTTCAGCACCGCGCCGACCCCGGTCTGCACACTGCAGGCCAGCGGTGCCGCCAGCTGGGCATCGATGCCGTCGGGCAGCACCACGGCATTCGACGTGTTGGCCAGCGCGTGGGTGGCGAAGCTGGACTGCCCGAAGAATCCGCCGCGAACGGGCTGACCGTCGAGCCGGAGCGCGCTCGACTCGTCACCGCGGTCACCGGCCATGTTCAGGCGACTGGCATTGTCGCAATAGGCGGGCGTGTCGGCTGCGCACGCTGCGCACTGTGCGCAGCTGGCGAACGTCAGGACGACGCGCCGGCCGACGTCGATGCGAGCGTCCGGTCCAGCCGCCAGGACCGTGCCCGCGCCTTCATGGCCGAACACCATCGGCAGACGCTTCTCCGGCCAGCGGGCGGCCGTGCTGATATCGGTGTGGCAGATGCCGACGGCATCGATGCCGACCAGCACCTCGCCGCCCTGCGGTTCGCGAATCTGGACATCGGTCAGTTCAGGGGCCGAACCCGGGCGGAGCAACACGGCGGCACGTGCGTCGATCATTCACGGATGGTAGGTCGACGGTAATCTGCGCCGGGTGACCGGGATCGACAACTGCCGGGTGCCGCGCGGATGACGCACCGCCAGTTGCCCCGATGGTCGGTCCCGTTCGTCTTTGTCACCGGTGCGGCGTCGCAGTACCTGGGTGCCGCGATCGGCGTGTTCCTCTTCTCGACCACCCAACCGGCCACCGTCGCGTGGCTCCGGGCCGCGGCCGGTGCGCTGGTGCTGATGGCCTGGCGCCGGCCGTGGCGAATGCCGTTGACGCGCCGCCGTGTCGCGATCGCGACCCTGTTCGGATTGATCACCGTCGGCATGAACATCGCGTTCTACGAAGCGCTGGCCCGTATCCCGTTGGGCACCGCCGTCGCGATCGAATTCATCGGCCCGACGCTGGTGGCCACGCTCGGGTCACGCAGACCGCGTGATCTTTTGGCTGCCACCCTCGCGGCTGGCGGGGTTGCTCTGTTGGCCGGCATCGAATTCACCTCAGAGCTCGCCGGCGTGGCGTGGGCACTGGCTGCCGCGGCGCTCTGGGCCGGTTACATCATGGTCGGCAAACGGGTGGCGGACGCACACGGCGGTCTCGACACGCTCGCCCTCGGAATGTCGACCGCCGCAGCCATTTTGGGCCCGGTGATCATCGGCCTCCAGGCCCACACGAACTCGGCGGTGTTCGTCGATCCGCGCACCTGGCTGCTCGGCCTCGGCGTCGGCCTGTTGTCGACGGCCATCCCCTATGCGCTCGACCAGATCGTCCTCCGTCAGGTCGGCCAGGCGAGGTTCGCGATCCTGCTGGCACTGTTGCCCGTGACGGCCAGCCTCATCGGGCTCACCGTGCTGCATCAGATTCCGACGATCGGCGAGATCGCCGGCATCGGACTGGTGGTGACCGGCCTCTTACTCGGTGCCCGCGGCGGAGCGTGACGTGGACATGCGACAGTGACAGGGACCCACCGGCAATGCCTACAGGAGAAGAGCACCATGCGCGCCATTCAGATCGCCCGGTTGGAAGGCCCCTCGGCGGCCGAACTGAACGACATCCCCGAGCCTGACGGCGCCGGCCTTGTGGTGATCGAGGTGCACGCCGCCGGTGTCGCCTTCCCCGACGCGCTGCAGTCGCGCGGCCTGTACCAGCACAAGCCGGAACTGCCGTACACCCCCGGCGCCGAGCTCGCGGGCGTGGTCCGCAGCGCACCCGAGGGCGCGCACGTGGCGGCCGGCGACAGGGTGGCGGCGTTGACCATGTTGTCGGGCGCGATGGCGGAAGTCGTTGCACTACCGGCTGATCGGGTCTTCAAGCTGCCGGACTCGGTGTCGTTCGAGGCCGGCGCCGGACTGCTGTTCAACGATCTGACGGTGCACTGCGCGCTGCGTACCCGCGGTCGGCTGACGCCCGGCGAGACGGTGCTGGTGCACGGCGCCGCGGGCGGCATCGGCACGTCCACGCTGCGCCTGGCCCCGGCGTTCGGCGCCGCCCGCACCATCGCGGTGGTGAGCTCGCCGGACAAGGCCGAGATCGCCCGTGCCGCTGGGGCTTCCGACGTCGTGTTGGCCGACGGCTTCAAGGACGCGGTGCGAGAGCTGACCGGCGGCCGCGGCGTCGACCTGATCCTCGACCCGGTCGGTGGTGACCGGTTCACCGACTCTCTTCGGTCCCTGGCACCCGGCGGCCGGCTGCTGGTGGTGGGATTCACCGGCGGCGATATTCCGACGGTCAAGGTGAACCGCCTGCTGCTCAACAATGTGGATGCGGTGGGTGTCGGCTGGGGTGCGTGGGCCATGACCCACCCGGGTTATCTCGCCGAGCAGTGGGAGGAGCTGGAGCCGCTGCTGGCCTCCGGTGCGGTGACCCCGCCGGCGCCCGAGGTCTATCCGTTGGAGCGGGCCGCGGACGCCATCGCCTCGCTGGAAAACCGTTCCGCCAAGGGCAAAGTGGTCGTCACGTTGCGCTGACCGGCAACACCAGCCGGGACTGGCCGCCGTCGCCGTGCGCGATGGTGTGCACCGAGGGCACCATCTCGGTGGCGGTCCCGAGCGGATCGCCGGTGCCCAGATTGCGCGCGAACCGCGGGAAACAGCCGCCCGCGACCAGCAGGCGGATCCGGTGGCCGGCCGCGAATCGGTAGGCGGTCGCGTCGAGTTCCAGGCGCAGCAGCGCCGCGGGGGCGTCGGCCGCGGTGAGCCGCAGATAGCCGTCGGTGACGTTGGTCGAATGTCCGTCGGGCCCAACGTCACTGATGCGCACGAACACGTCGGCGTGCGCGTTGTCGGTCCGGTGGTCCAGTTCGACGTACGGCGTTCCGATGACGTCGAGGTCAGCAGGCAACACCGGGCTGGTGAAGGTCAGCACGTCCGATCGCTCGGCGAGCGCGGTGTCGTCGATGTAACCCGACTTGCCGGAAACCAGAAGGCGCCCACCGATACTCGGTGTCGGGTCGGCCGGGTCGTAGACGAACGTGGACGGCGCCCCGCTGTCGGGCGGGGTCTCGGCCAGCGCCGCGCCAGGGTGCAGGTGCCACACCTGTTCGGCAGCCGGCGGTGGCCACTCCTGCATGTCGAGCCAGTCACCGCCGGCAACGCAGATCCGCACGGGGGCCGCGGCGCGGCGGGAGCCGTCCAGCCACAGCACGGATTCCTTAATGGCCTCGGTACCACCGGACCCGTGCGTCCACGGCCCCACGGTCAACGCCACCTCGACACCGCGGGCCCGTAGCCGCCGGTATTGCTCGAGGGTCTGGTCCACGAAAACGTCCTGCCAACCGGTGATCAGCAGCACCGGGCCGCGCAGGTTGTCGAGTGCGGCCGCCACACCGTTCTCGGCCCAGTACGGCGACGACGGATCCGGCTGTTCGAGCCACGCGTTGAACCACGGGGTGCGTCCGCCCAGGAGTTCGGCGGCGGCCGGATCGAGCGGCAGCGTCTCCAGCACCGGCTTGAGGGTGCGCGGCGTCGCCATGCCGCGGAGAATCTGGCGAATCCAGCCACCACGGTGCTGCCAGGCCACTTGATAACTCCAGCCCAGGAAATCGCCGAGCGCGAACGACCCTGTGCTCCATACCGAGTGTCCGAAATCGTGCGGCGCCATGGTGATCACGGAGGTGGTCAGGTCGTCGGGTTGGTCGACGAGGAGCGCCAGCTGGGTGAAGCCCAGGTATGACGCCCCGACAGTGGCGAATTCTCCCCCGTACCAAGGCTGTTCACGCAGCCACCGGACCGTGTCGGCACCGTCGTCGACCTCGTGACGGCCGGGCTCGAACGCACCGTCGGACCCGAAGGTGCCGCGCGTGCTCTGCAGCACGACGTGGAAGCCCTGCCCCGCGTACAGCCCGGCGAACACGCGGTTGGGCAGGCCGTCGCGGCCGTAGGGCCCCCGCATCAGCAGCGTGCCGGCGGGCTTGCGGCGCTGCGGCGCGTAGTGATCGGCCAACAGGACGGCGCCGTCGCGCATCGGCACCGGAAGCGACCGCTCCACCCGGAAGCTCGTGGCCCGCGGCAAACCCAGCCGGCGGGTCAGTGCGCGGGCACCGAGCCACGCCAGGGTGTCGCGTCGCACGTCACACTCTCCTCGTCCGGTCGTGGGCCTTGGACCATTTTCCACGGCGGCACCAGATCCACGGCAATCGACGGCCGGAACTGTGATCTGTTCGACTACTGGCGATTTGTGCACGATTTTTCGCGGCAGACGCGGAAAATCGTGCACAAATCCCTAGAAGGCCGAGGTCTCCAGCTCCATGACGTCGGTATCGAGCGTCTCGATCACCCCGCGCACCGAGGTCAACAGCGGCAGCATGTTCTTGGCGAAGAACTTCGCCACCGCCACCTTGCCGGTATAGAACGCGTGGTCGCGTTCGGAGGCGCCGTCGAGCGCCGCCAGGGCGATCTGGGCGGCCAGGATCAACCGCCAACCGATCACCAGGTCGCCGACCGCGAGCAGGAAGCGCACCGAGCCCAGACCCACCTTGTACAGCTGCTCGGGATCCCCCTGGGCCGCCATCAGGTAGCCGGTCAGCGCGGCGGCCATCGCCTGGACGTCGGCGAGAGCCGTTGCCAGCCGGTCGGTTTCGGCCTTGAGCTCCGGCCCGGCACCATCGATGGTTGCGGTGATCTGGCTCGACACGTGGGCCAGCGCCGCGCCCTGGTCGCGGATGATCTTGCGGAAGAAGAAGTCCAGCGACTGGATGGCCGTCGTGCCCTCGTACAGCGCGTCGATGCGAGCGTCGCGGATGTACTGCTCGATCGGGTAATCCTGCAGGAAGCCGGACCCGCCGAGTGTCTGCAGCGATTCGGAGAGCATCTCGTAGGCGCGCTCGGAGCCGACGCCCTTCACGATGGGCAGCAGCAGGTCGTTCACCCGGTGCGCCAGATCGGCGTCGGCACCCGAAACGAGTTGCGCGACATCAGCATTCTGGTAGGCCGCGGTGTACAGGTAGACCGCGCGCAGACCTTCGGCGTAGGCCTTCTGCGTCATCAGACTGCGTCGCACATCGGGGTGCTCGATGATCGCCACGCGCGGCGCGGTCTTGTCCGCCATCTGGGTGAGATCGGCACCCTGGATGCGTTCCTTGGCGTAGGCCAGCGCGTTGAGGTAGCCGGTGGACAGGGTGCCGGCGGCCTTGACACCCACCGTCATCCGGGCGTTCTCGATGACCTTGAACATCTGCGCGATGCCGTTGTGCACGCCGCCGACGAGGTAGCCGATCGCGGGCTTTCCGTGGGCGCCGAACGTCAACTCACACGTCGGTGACGACTTGATGCCCATCTTGTGTTCCAGGCCGGTGACGTACACGCCGTTACGCTCGCCCAGCTCGAGGGTCTCGGGGTCGAACAGGAAGTTGGGCACGAAGAACAAGCTCAGCCCTTTGGTACCCGGGCCCGCGCCCTCGGGCCGGGCCAGCACCAGGTGGAAGACGTTCTCCGCGGTGTCACCGACGTCGCCACCGGAGATGAAGCGCTTGACGCCCTCGATGTGCCAGGTGCCGTCAGGCTGTTCGATGGCCTTGGCCCGTCCCGCCCCGACATCGGAGCCGGCGTCCGGCTCGGTCAGCACCATGGTGCCCGCCCAGCCCTTGTCCATGGCCGTCCGCGCCCAGAGCTGCTGCTCCTCGGTACCCACCTCGGCCAGCGTGTGCGCCATCGCCGGCCCCAGGCCGTACAGGAACGTCGCCGACGGGTTCGCGCTGATGAGCATCTCCTGCGTCGCCCACACCAGCGCCGCCGGCGCCGGCGTACCACCGGCGCGCTCATCGAGGCCCAGGCGCCACCATTCGGCCTCCTTGACCACCCGCACGGTCTTGGCCAGCTCCTCGGACACCGTGATGCGGTGCTCGTCGGGCAGGAACACCGGCGGGTTGCGGTCGGCTTCGACAAACGTCTCGGCGACAACGCCTTCGGCGAGCTTCGAGATCTCGTCGAGGATGGATCGCGCCGTATCGGCATCGAGGTCGCCGTAGCCACCCGCATCCAGGGCCGCGCGGAGCGGCAGCACTTCGAACAGATTGAATTCGATATCGCGCAGATTGGCGATGTAGTGGCTCACGCAGCTCAGGATCCGCGTCGCGCCACGAGGTACGCAACCGTAAGTCTCGCCAACCTACGGTTACGGACCCGAAGGTTCTGAGGTCACACCCACATGTGACCTCCACCACACCGCGTCCCCCCGGGGATTTGTGCACGATTCTTCGCGGTCTGCGCGGAAAAACGTGCACAAATCCCAGGGCCGGCTACAACTGGACGATCACGCTCTTGTTCTTCAGGTAGGCCTCGAGGCCTTCGCGACCGAACTCCTGGCCCCAGCCGGACTGCTTGTAGCCACCGAACGGCAGGTCGTGGTCAAAGACCAACTGGCAGTTGACCTGAACGCTGCCGGCCTGCAGGCGCTTGACGATGCGGTGCGCCCGGCTGACGTTGGTGGTCCACGCGGTGGCCGCCAGTCCGTAGCTCGTGTCGTTGGCCATGGCGACGGCCTCGTCCTCGGTGTCGAACGGCAGGATGCTGACCACCGGCCCGAAGATCTCCTGCTGGTACAGGCGCATGCCTGGATCGACGTTGGTCAGCACCGTCGGGTGCACGAAGTAGCCCTTGCGGTCCAGCCGGTACCCGCCCGCGACGATCTCGACGCCGTCGTTCTTGCCCTCGTCGATGAAGCCCAGAACCCGATTCAGCTGCTTGGCACTGATCAGCGGGCCGCTCATCACGCCCTCTTCCTCCGGTCCGCCGTACTTCATGAAGTTGGCGACGTTCGCGATACCCTCGACCACCTGGTCATAGACGCCGCGCTGCACGAAAATCCTTGAGCCGCACACACATCCCTGGCCGGAGTGGATGAAGATGCCCATGGCCGCACCGAAGATGGCCTTGTCCAGGTCGGCGTCGTCGAAGATCAGCACCGGCGACTTGCCGCCGAGTTCCAGCATGACCTTCTTGAGGTTGCCCGCCGAAGCCTTGACGATCTCCTTGCCCACTTCCGTCGAACCCGTGAACGCGACCTTCTCGACGTCGGGGTGCGCGGTGATGGCGGCGCCCGCGGTGTGGCCGTACCCGGTGATCAGGTTGACGACCCCCTCGGGCACGCCCGCCTCGTGGATCAACCGGTCCAGCAGCAGCGCCGAAAGCGGGGTCTCCTCAGCGGGTTTCACCAGGCTGCTGCAGCCCGCGGCCAGCGCAGGGGCGACCTTGGCGCAGGCGTTGAAGATGGGGCCGTTCCACGGGAAGATCAGGCCGACGACGCCGTAGGGCTCACGCAGCGTGTAGCCGTGCTGGTCGACGTAGGCGTCCGACGCGATGCCGCTGGTGCGGATGTCGTAGGCGGTGCCGTTGATCTTCGAACACCAGCCGGCGTAATAGCGGAAGAACTCGGCGCACGTCGGCACGACGAGCTCGGACTGCATCTTCATCATGCCCGTGTTGGCCGAGTCGATGGCCGCGAACTCGGCGGCGTGCTCGTCGATCAGGTCGGCGATGCGCCACAGGATCTTGGCGCGTTCCCGGCCCGGCAGACCGGACCAGACACCGGATTCGAAGGACGACTTGGCGCGGGCGACGGCCTCGTCGACGAACTCAGGGCCGCAATCGGTGAACTCGCCGATCTGCTCCTCGCTCACCGGATCGATGATCGGGATGAGCTCACCCGTACCCGGGCGCTTCTGGATGTCCTCCAAGACCGACTGCAGCGTCATCGCGTGCCTCTCATCGTCAGCGAGCCCGCGCCCCGGGGTGGGCGCGCAACAAATGCTGTGCAGTTGCTTAGCATTGCCGCGATCAGGTCGTCAAGAGTGGCTCACGCCGGCGGGTTGTCTGGAAAGATCGGGTCCGTGTCTGCCGGCCACGACTACACCTCCCCTGACCTGGCACGCAGCGCCCTGGTGCTGATCGACGTGCAGAACGATTTCGTCTCGGGTCCGTCGCAGGTCGACGGCACCGCCGAACGGGTGCCCGCGATGGCCCGGCTGCTCGCGGCGTTCCGCGCGGCGCACCGGCCGATCGTGCACATCGTGCGGCTGTACGTCCCCGGCGGCAGCGACGCCGACCCGCCGCGCCGGGCCGCCATCGAGTCCGGCAAGCAGATCGCCGCACCGCACACCGACGGCGCCGCGGTACCCGGGGAACTGCTGGCGCACCCCCTGGACTACGACTCGCTACTGGCCGGCGGCGTCCAGCAGGTGGCGCCGGGTGAGGTCGTCATGTTCAAACCACGGTGGTCGGCGTTCTACCGCACGGCATTGGAAGTGCATCTGCGCGACCTCGCGGTGAACACCGTCGTGGTGGCCGGCTGCAACCTGCCGAATTGTCCCCGCGCCACCCTGTTCGACGCCTCCGAGCGGGACTTCCGCGCCGCGCTGGTCACCGACGCCACGTCCCAGGTGACACCCGAGCGGCTCGCCGACCTGGCACTCATCGGCGTCGAGACGCTCACGACCGCGGACGTCGAGCAGTTCTTCCGGGCCACTGCAACCACACAGGAACGCCAGTGAACAATTCACGGGGTGAGACCGCACAGTAAGACGCGATCCTGACCGCCCTCGCGATCACGGCGGTGCTGCTGGCCGGCGTCGCCGCAGGAGTGATCAACGCCGTGGTGGGCTCCGGCAGCCTGATCACCTTCCCCGTGCTGATGGCCGTCGGTTACCCGCCACTGGTGGCCAACATGTCCAACTCGGTCGGCCTGGTGCCGGGGAACTTCACCGGTGCCTACGGCTACCGGCACGAGCTCGGCGGCCAGGGCGCCCGCATCCTCCGGCTCGGGGTGGTGTCGCTGGCCGGCGCGATCGTCGGCGCCGTGCTGCTACTCAAACTGCCACCCGGCGCCTTCACCGCGGTCGTGCCATGGCTGATCCTGCTGGCCGGCGCGCTCGTGCTGGTGCAACCCCTGTTGCGCCGGGCGCTGGATGCCCGGCGCGGCGCGCCGCGGTCCACCGACCATGCCGCGCCGCTCTACGCGGGCGTGTTCGGGTGCGCGGTCTACGGCGGCTATTTCGGTGCGGCGCAAGGCATCATCATGATGGCCCTGTTCGGGCTGTTCGTGTCAGAAGATCTGCAGCGCCTCAACGGCGTCAAGAACATCTCTGTGGGACTGGTCAATTCGGTCGCGGCCATCATCTTCATCATCGTCGGCCAGGTGGCCTGGCTACCGGCGCTGCTGCTGGCCGTCGGCTCGACCATCGGCGGCTACATCGGAGCCAGGATCGGACGCCGCCTGCCGCCCAACGCCTTACGCGCCTGCATCGTCGTCGTCAGTGTCGTCGCGTTCACCGTCATGATGCTGCGGTAGCCGGCGCGCCATCGGCCGAATTCGTCACCGCTAACACGCAATAACCGACTTTTGGTATGTCACGATTCGAACGCGCCGGGCCCAGCTAACGAGCGGATGGGGTGCCGGTGTGTCAGCATGAACCCGTGAGGCCAAGCAGAAGCAGAAGCCGCATCAGAAGCCTGACTACGGCCGCAATCCTGGTGGTACCGCCAGGATTGATCTCCGCGGCCCTACCGCAGACAGCACACGCGGCCGAATGCCCCGACGCCCAGGTCATATTCGCCCGCGGCACCGACGAAGCGCCCGGACCCGGCGGGGTGGGGACGGCGTTCATCGATTCGCTGCGCACCGCCATCAGCCCGAAAACCCTTGATGTGTACGCGGTCGACTATCCCGCGACCACCGACTTCCCCACCGCCGTCGACGGAATCCGTGACGCGCGTAGGCAAATCGTGACGACCGCGGCGGCCTGTCCCCGGACCAAGATGGTGCTCGGCGGGTTCTCACAGGGCGCCGCCGTTGCGGGCTTCGTCACCGCAGGCACCATTCCCGACGGCGTCTCCGCCGCCGAAGTGCCGACTCCCATGCCACCCGACGTCGCGGATCACGTTGCCGCCGTAGCCTTGTTCGGCAAGCCCTCGCCACGGTTCATGCGCGCCATCGGCTCTCCCGCTGTCACGGTCGGCCCGGTCTACCAACCCAAAACCACCGATCTCTGTGCCCCCAACGACCTGGTGTGCGATGCACACGGATCGAGCTTCGACGCCCACAACAGTTACGTGGACAGCGGATTGGTCAACCAGGGCGTGAACTTCGCCGTGAGGCAACTGCAGGCGGGGTGGGCGGCCGACGCACTGGCCGGACCCGCGCCGTGGTCATCGACGACGATCCAGGCCGCCGATCAGGCCGGGCGCGGTCGGCCCGCGCCCGCCGGGACTCCGCCGTCCACCGCGGCGCCGGCCCATATGCCGGCGAGCGCACCGTGGCTCCCGGGACCGGAGCAGGCCGCGACGGCACCGGACGCAGCGCCGGCCCCGTAGCCGCTACCGGAACTGCACGCCACGGCGCCGCACCCACCAATCGGCAAACAGTGTCCCGGCGATCCACACGCCGACCGCGATAGCAAGGTGCACAGCGCTTTTGGTGTCGCGGCCGAGGACGGGACCGAAAACATGGGCGACGGCGTTCGGTAGCTTCCGCCACAATTCCCGGTGCTCCACCCCGCCGACCGGGTCGGCGACGAAATACAGAACGTACGGCAGCACCAGCGACGACAGCCAGAATGCGATACGGCGCCGGTCGTGACGCTGGCCCCACCGCTGCACCAACCGCACTTCAGCAACCGGCAGCAATACCGACACCGCGTTGCCGACGCCCAGCCAGGACACGATCGGCACCGCGACATTCGGGATCGTCACACCGAGCCGGGCCGGAGTCTCCAACCAGACGGTGAGCACCGCGGCAACCACGAGCGTCGGAAGTCCGACGAGAATCAGCAGCGCCAGGTTCTTCTGCAGCAATATCCGCCATGGCGACACCGATTCGGCCAGCCGCTGCCGGACCCGATCATGGTCGGCGCCAAGCACATTGGTTGTCGTGGTGTCGGCCAGCACGAACGACGAGAAGTACGTGCCGACCAGGATCACCCAATCGTGGTGATGGCGTCCCCCGGAGGTCAGCGGCTCCACGGCAAGCCACAGCAGGGCGAGCACGACGTTGGCCGCCACGCCCAGCAGCCAGGTGCGCGGCGGCGTGAAGGCCCAACGCACTTCCGACCACATTGCGGGCAACATCGTCCATCTCCACCGTCAACGCCCCGTCCGCCGCGGAGCGCGTGCGACGATACCGGCAACAAACGTTGCGGTTCCTGTGAGCGCAGTGCCGCCGACACAGATCCGAATGGGAGCGTATGGCGGAACCGCACGGCACCGATCCCAGTGCCCACATTCAGCTGATCGTCGACCTGCTGGCCCGATCGCTGAATCGCGCGGTCCTGCTGGACGACACGGCGATGACGCCCATGACCTTCAGCCGCCAGCTCGGGACCGTCGACGACGTGCGAATGCACAGCCTCCTCGAGCGCACCACGAAACCCGAAGTCATAGCAGAGCTTCAGGCCCTAGGAATCGATGACGCCGACCCGGGCGTCGCGATTCCGCCGCTGCCCCAGTACGCCATGGTGGCGCGGTACTGCGTGCCGGTTCGATCGGCCGCGAACCATTTCGGCTACCTGTGGGTGATCGACCCGGAGCAGTCACTGAGCGCGGCCGAGCGTGCCCTGGCGAACCAGGCCGGCGCGGATCTGGTGGCGGTCCTGGATCGGCGCCAAACCGCCGAGCGGGCCGTCGAGTCCGCGCGTCAGGCCGTGCTCACCCGCCTGTTGGCGGCCGGTGCGGGCGAGCCGCTGAACGCGGTGCTCCTCGAGCTCAGCGCCCAGGGCATGGCACAGCCGGACAGCCTGCTCACCGTCTTCGCGTTCGTCCCGTCCGGGGACGCCGCGGAGACCGAGCAGCGTCTCACCGCACTACGCCTGCGGCTGTCCGCCGTCGAGCGAACGCACAACTGGTTCATCCTGCCCGGCAATCCCGTGAGCGTCTTCGCCTTCTGCCCCGCGCACGTGCGGGTCTCGCCGCAGCGACTCGCCGAGACCGTGACCTCGTCGATCCGGGCCACCTTCGATGACGCGCCGGTCATCGGCTGGTCCGGTAGCCGGCTGCCCCTGGCCCAGGCCGCCCAGTCATTTCGGGATGCCCGGCTGGCCTGCACCCTGGCCGCCGCGGGCGCCGGCCCGGGCGAGGCGGCGCTCGACTGGACCGCGGCCGGGTCGTGGCGGGCGGTCGCGCTGGTCGCCGACAGCCTCGCCGACGCTCCAGACGAACTCGACGCGCTGATCCATCCGGGCGTCGCGGCGCTCTTGGCCGAGGGACGCGACGACCTCATCCAGACGCTCGAGGCCTATCTGTCCTCCGGCGGCGATGCCCGGCGCGCGGCCGACACCATGCACCTGCATCGCTCGACGCTGTACTACCGCCTGGAGAAGATCACCCAGGCTCTCGGTGACGACGTCACCGACCTCACCGACGGCGAAGCCCGCTTCGATCTCATGCTCAGCATCCGGCTGGCCCGACTGCGCCGCCGCTGATACCAGGCGCCGGCGGCCTTCCGACTCCTGTCGGAAAAACGGCCGGATGTTCCGACAAGATGGCGCCTCCTTCGGCCCCCGCATGCCGTGCTGACCGGCTTAGTATTCGCACACACCAAATAGTGGTGCAGCTCACATCTGTCGCTGGGCGTGGGCTGAAAACGCCCTGACAACGCCGTCGGGGCAGCGCGAAGGAGACGACGTGAGCGGGACACCGACCCTCAACAAGGCACTGAGCCAACGCCAACTGTCCATGATCGCGATCGGGGGCGTGATCGGCGCCGGGCTGTTCGTCGGCTCCGGTGTCGTCATCAAAGACACCGGTCCCGGCACGTTCATCACGTATGCGCTCGCCGGCGTGCTGATCATCATGATCATGCGGATGCTCGCCGAGATGGCGGTGGCCAATCCGTCGACCGGCTCGTTCGCCGATTACGCCCGCAATGCCTTGGGCAACTGGGCCGGCTTCTCGATCGGCTGGCTGTACTGGTACTTCTGGGTGATCGTCGTCGGATTCGAGGCGATCGCCGGCGCGAAGATCATTCGGTACTGGCTGCCCGCGGCACCGATATGGCTCACAGCCCTACTGCTGTTGATCGCGATGACGGCGACGAATCTGTTCTCTGTGTCGTCGTTCGGCGAGTTCGAGTTCTGGTTCGCCAGCATCAAGGTCGCGGCCATCATCGTGTTCATCGGACTGGGCTCCTGTTTCGTGCTCGGTCTGTGGCCGCACAAATCCATGGATTTCTCCAACCTGACCGCGCACGGCGGTTTCTTCCCGCTGGGCTCGTCCGCGGTCACCGTCGGTGTCGTCACCGTGATCTTCTCGATGGTGGGCGCCGAGATCGCGACCATCGCCGCCGCCGAGTCCACCGACCCTGAGCGCGCTGTCGCCAAGGCCGCCAACTCGGTCATCATGCGCATCGCCGTCTTCTTCGTCGGCTCGGCGTTCCTGCTGGTGACCATCCTGCCGTGGAACGGCAAGCAGCTCGCCGCGTCGCCGTTCGTCTCGGCCTTCACCGCGATGGGTATCCCCTACGCCGACCACATCATGAACGCGGTTGTCCTGACCGCAGTCTTGAGCTGCCTGAACTCGGGCATGTACACCGCCTCGCGCATGCTGTTCGTGCTGGCCGCCCGCCGAGAGGCGCCCGCCCAGCTCGTCTCCGTCACCCGTCGCGGCGTTCCGGCGGCCGCCATTCTCACATCGTCGGTCATCGGTTTCCTGGGTGTCATCGCCTCGGCCTTCTCGCCCGATTTCATCTTCAAGTTCCTGCTGGATTCCAGCGGCGCCGTCATCCTCTTCGTCTACCTCTTGATCGCCATCTCCCAGATCGTGCTGCGGTACCGCAACGGCGGCGACAAGCTCAAGGTCAAAATGTGGCTGTTCCCCGTGTTGTCGATCATCACGGCGCTGGCGATGACCGCCATCCTGGTTCAGATGTACGTCCAGGGCGGAGACAACCGAAGGGCCCTGACGCTGAGCCTGCTGTCCTGGGCCGTGGTGATCGGGCTGTTCTTCGCCAACCGCTGGTTCAACTCCCGCCGGCCGGTCCCGGAGCCCGTCATCGCGACCGAGCGGCCGCACCGGGTACTGGTGCTGGCCAACGAAACCGTCGGCTCCGAGGAGCTGCTCGACGAACTGCGCGCCATCGGCGCCGACAACGCCACGACCTATCACGTGGTGGTGCCGGTCAGCCCGATCGAGACCGGCGCCGCCGCCTCGCACAGCCCCCTCGATGTCTGGGAGGCCACCAAAGTCCTTGCCCAGCAACGTCTCGACCAGACGCTGGCGGCGCTGCACTCGGCGAACCTGGAGGCCGACGGCAAGCTGGGCGACTACCGCCCGCTGCGCGCGCTGGCCGCCGGCGTGGACGAATTCCACCCGGATCAGATCGTCATCGCGACAGAGCCACCGGAACAGTCGATCTGGCACCGCTTCGATGTGGTCGACCGCGCCCGGTCCGACTACAACATCCCGGTGACCAACGTGATCGCGATGACTCCCGCCGAGGAGCCTGTCGCGTGACGATCATCGCCGGGTTCAGCGCCTCCCGGCAGGGCAGCGCCCCGATCAACCTCGCTGTGCAGATCGCGAGGACCACGGGCGAGAAGGTCATCGCGGCAGCGGTTCTCGAGCGCTCGTGGCCGCCGCGCAACGACCCCGTCGAGGAGGAATACCTGCGCCACGTTAAGGCGCAGACGGCCCAGTCCTTGCAGGCCGTCGTCAACGGCCTCCCCGGGCGACCGGACGTACCCACGCTGGTTCACGAATCCGGCTCCATCCCAACCGGTTTGCTCGAGCTCGCGCAGGAGTTCGAGGCCCGCGCCGTGGTGCTCGGATCGTCGTCGTCCGGCCTGCTGGGACGCGTTGCTCTCGGCAGCGTGACGGAGCGGCTGGTGCACACCGCGCAGGTGCCGGTGGCGATCGCGCCGCGCGGATACGCCTTCAGTCACGAGCCGATCCGCCGCCTCACCGCGGCCTACGGCGGCGAGGCCGACACCAACGGATTGATCCGGGCGGCCGCGGAGCTGTCGAAGGACTGGAACGCCCAGCTGCGGATCGTGGCGTACACCGTCCGGCCCGCGTGGGCATTCGGCGGGCCCTCGCTCGAGGCGGGTGCCGAGGACATGGTGGTCGCGCAGTGGTCGAAACGCACCGCCGACGATGTCACCAAGCAGCTCAACAGAATTCGCGAAGATCTGGCCGTGCCCGATGTGGACATGGTCGTCAGCAGCGGGCGGGATTGGCAGCAGGCCGTGGAGAACACGGGCTGGGCATCAGGTGATGTGCTGCTGCTCGGATCGGGCGCGGCCGGGCAGTCCGCCCGGGTGTTTCTCGGATCGGCAGCGGCGAAAATCCTGCGTCATTCACCGGTCCCGGTGATGATCATGCCGCGCGCCTGAGTTCGTCGGCCGAAAGGCCAACTATCGCTTGCCGTATTGAACAGCTTGCGACAGTTGGCCTTTGAGCTTCTATCTAGCTCTTACCGTAGGGCGCGGCCTTGACGACGGGGCTGGCCGACGGGGTCAGCGGCGCGGTGGGAGGCGCCTCCTTGGTGGTCGTCGAGCCATTGGCGCCCACCGGGTTCTCCCGCGCCGGCTCGGCAACCGCGACGGTGGCGGCCCCCATGGCCACGAGAGCGCCGGCGCCGATTGCGGCAGCCAGACGACGGATGGTGACGGCGTTGGTCAGACGTGAACGAGACATCAATTTCCTCAGTGTGTTGTTGCCTGTGCAGGATTGGTGCCCGCAGCCCCGAGCCGCTCGCACCTCCGACCCTCGTGTCCCGCAATCTCCAAAGCAGATCGGGAGCGGCAAAGCCAACCACAAGCAATCGGTGCAGCGAAATCTGCCGTGTCGCGATGAGCACGTCAACAGCCAGCGGAAATGTTGAGCAGACTGCTCAGGGTGTGACGTAGGACACTGTGATCTACGCATCATTTTGCCCGGTACCGCCGGGGTTGACGCACGCGTCGACGAGGTGTCGCCGCAGGCGATCCGGGGTAAGGACGGACGGTGCGACACAGACACCGGGCAGGTGAGCCATGAGGCTGCGACATAGCGACATCGCATCGCCCGGGATCACGCGCAGGCGGCGCGGCAACGGCTTCTCCTACTACGACGCCGACGGCACTCCCGTCACCGACGAAGCGACGCTACAACGGATTCGCGAACTGGTGATACCACCGGCGTGGCGGAAAGTCTGGATCAGCCCCCACCGCAACGGACACATCCAGGCGGTGGGCACCGACGCCGCGGGACGCCGCCAGTACCTCTATCACGCCGTGTGGCAGCAGGAACGCACCGAGGAGAAGTTCGACCGCGTGCTCCAGCTCTCCACGGCGCTGCCCGAGTGGCGAAACCGGATCGCAGCCGACCTCACCGGCCGCGGACTGCACCGCGAGCGCGTGCTCGCGGTGGCCCTGCATCTGATCGACCTCGGGTATTTCCGCGCCGGCGGCGAGGAGTACGCCCAGGAGAACGACTCGCGCGGACTGGCCACGCTGCGTTGCGAACACGTCGAGGTGCGCAGCGGCACAGTGATATTCGACTACCCGGCGAAGAGCGGCGTACAGCGCCATCTGGAACTGGCAGACCAACAAGTGGTCCGAGCGGTCCGAGCGCTACGCCGCGGACGAGACCCAACCGATCGACTCTTCTACTGCCGCACCGGTTCGGGGTGCGTAGAGCTCCATGCCGACGACCTCAATGCCCGATTCAAAGAGCTTGTCGGCGAGGAGTACAGCGTCAAGGACCTGAGAACATGGCACGGCACCGTATTGGCCGCCGCGGGCTTCGCCTCCGTCGCGCCGGCGGATACGAAGGCAGCCATCCGCCGCGCCCGGACTTCGGTCTTCCGCGAGGTCGCCGACGAACTCGGCAACACCCCTGCAGTGGCGCGGAGTTCGTATGTCGACCCCCGGGTGGTGACGGCGTACGAACAAGGTCTGACGATTTCCGCGGCCGTCAGGCGTGCCGAGAAGCAGCGGAATGACGCTGCGGCTCAGGAGATCCTGGAAAGAGCCACCCGGAAACTCATCCGCCGCATGGCGCGAGCATCAGGTACGTGAGTGGGCCAGCCTGGTCTGCAGAGAGGTATCGACCATCTGCGGACTCAAGATGTGATCGAGCGCCGTGGTCGCGCAGCCGATGATGCCGACGCGCTCCTGAAGCACCGACGGGACGACCTGCAGCGTGCGGGTGGCCAGCGTGCTGGCGTTGCCGTACAAGGTTTCTCGCAGACCGGCCACGAACACGTCGTAAGCACCGACCA
This sequence comes from Mycobacterium sp. SM3041, assembly GCF_039668335.1. Lineage (NCBI taxonomy): Bacteria > Bacillati > Actinomycetota > Actinomycetes > Mycobacteriales > Mycobacteriaceae > Mycobacterium > Mycobacterium sp. SM3041. Next base: position 413,141 of record NZ_JAYXBQ010000076.1, read on the forward strand.
TGTCACCGGCCACGACCAACACGGCGGGGTTGATCAGGTTGACCGCGGCCGCGAGCACTTCGCCGACATGTCGACCACTGTCACGAATCTTGCTGCGGGCCTTGGCATCCCCACTGTGCGCCAACGCCACGACGTCACGCAGGTGGCCCACGGCATACCCTTCACGCCGCAGATCGCGCACGATCGCCCAGCCGCCGGCGACCGCCTCGACGCAACCCGTGTCACCGCAGCGGCACGAGATACCGGCAGCCGCCGCGATCTTGCTGTGCCCGAAGTCCCCCGCTGCCTGCACCGCGCCGCGCCGGAGTTGGCCCCCCATCACGATGCCGGCGCCCAACCCGGTGGACGCCTTGACGACCAGCATGTCCTGCACATCGGCGAATCCGAAGCGGCGTTCGGCCAGTGCGATCACATTGGCGTCGTTGTCCATGACCACCGGCGCGTCGGCGAGATGCCGGAAGTACGGCGCCAACGGCACACCGTCCCAACCGCTCATGTTCGGCGAGTCCAGGCTCGCCCCGAGCTGCCGATCGACCGTGCCGGGCAGACTCAGACCGATGCCGGATATGCGGTCGCCGCGGCGCCCGGAGTCGTCCAGGAGTTCGCCGAGCCGCTTCACCAGATCGGGCATCAGATCGTCCGGGCCCATACCGGGCTCCTGATCGATGTCGGCGGTGGCAAGGATGTCGCCGGCGAGATTGCACAACGCCAGCTGCGTGCGGCTCCGCCCGATGGCCACCGCGAAGACGATGCCGGCATCCACGTTGAACATGAGCTGCGCCGCCGGACGTCCGCCCGTCGTTGCCACGTGCTCGGGCTCGATCACCAGATTGTCGGCTTCCAGCGCTGCGATTCGCGCAGTCACCGCAGTGCGCGACAGACCGGTGATTCGGCCGATCTCGCTGCGGGTAATAGCCCGGTGATCCCTGATCACGGCGAACACTTCGCCGGCAGTAGGTGACACCGACGTGCCGCTGAGCGCCATGGCTGCCATTGAAGCAAGGCGACACACGCCGGCGCAAGCGTAAGTCAGGGCTAGTTAGGTATTTGAAATACATAATTAGCTTGCAGAAAATCCTAATGGGTGTATGGTTCGTTCTGAAACGATCAAGCGAGGAGTATCGGCAGTGACTATTCGGATCGGCGTCAATGGTTTCGGGCGTATCGGGCGTAACTTCTTCCGGGCCCTGGATGCGCAAAAGGCAGCGGGGAAGAACGCCGATCTGGAGATCGTCGCGGTCAACGACTTGACCTCCACGGATGCGTTGGCGCATCTGTTGAAGTTCGATTCGATCCTGGGCCGGTTGCCCTATGAGGTGCGCGCGGACGGGGACACCCTGATCGTCGGGGACACCAAGATCAAGGCGCTGGCGATCAAGGACGGTCCGGCGGCGCTGCCGTGGGGCGATCTGGGTGTGGACATCGTGGTGGAATCGACCGGCATTTTCACCGACGCGGCCAAGGCCCGCGGGCATCTGGAGGCCGGCGCCAAGAAGGTCATCATCTCCGCACCGGCGACCGGTGAGGACATCACCATCGTGATGGGCGTCAACGACGACAAGTACGACGGTAGTCAGAACATCATCTCCAATGCCTCGTGCACCACGAACTGCCTGGGCCCGATCGCCAAGGTGTTGAACGACGAGTTCGGCATCGTGCGCGGCCTGATGACCACGATCCACGCCTACACCCAGGATCAGAACCTGCAGGACGGGCCGCACAAGGATCTGCGCCGGGCCCGGGCGGCGGCGATCAACATCGTGCCGACCTCCACCGGCGCGGCCAAGGCCATCGGCCTGGTGCTGCCCGAACTCAAGGGCAAGTTGGACGGGTATGCATTGCGGGTGCCGGTGCCGACGGGGTCGGTGACCGATCTGACCGCCGAGCTGGGCAAGTCGGCGTCGGCGGCGGAGATCAACGCCGCGATGCAGGCCGCGGCCGAGGGACCGCTCAAGGGGATTTTGAAGTACTACGACGCGCCGATCGTGTCGTCCGATATCGTCACCGACCCGCACAGTTCGCTGTTCGATGCGGGACTGACCAAGGTCATCGACAACCAAGCCAAGGTCGTGTCCTGGTATGACAACGAATGGGGCTACTCCAACCGCATCGGAGATCTCGCCGCACTGGTCGCGAAGTCGCTGTAGCCGCACGCACGCCGGCGATGCGATTCGCGCCTACTGCGCGGATCGCTCGTCGGCCAGGAGCAGCTGGTCGATGGTGCTGATGCTCTCGGCCGACAGACCGGTGCGTCGCAAGGAACCGACCAACTGTGCCGCAACGTCTTTGAGCTTTTGTTTGGTCGCCTGCGAACGCCACTTGAGAATCTCGAAGGCCCGGGCGTCATCGACGTCATAAGCGATCATCAAGATGCCCTTGGCCTGCTCGATGGTCGCGCGAGATTCGACGACGTGGCCCATGGCCGCCGTCAGGTCCGACTGCAGGCTTGCAGTGACGTCGATGTAGTAGCCCTGGGTTCCGATCACCTTCCCCGCCGAGTCGGTCAGATGATCGCTCACCACCACCATCCAATGCGTCTGCCCGTGCACGTCGACGATCCGATGCCGGCTGCTGAACAGCCCGCCCGACTGCACCCGCTGGAGGATGTCGGCGACCTTGGCACGGTCGTCGGGATGCTTGTGACTCAACAGCAGTTCGGTGGTGGGTTGCACCTGTCCCGGCCGGTAGCCATGCATACGGGCCACCTCGTCGGACCACACCCAGCGCTGCTCGGCGACGAAGAACTGGAACCTGCCGATGTCGTGCGCGTGACCGCCGGACAGGACCGTGACCGCGTCCCATTGGGCGGCGGTGGTCTCCATTGCGGGCTCGTCAATCGGTGTCTCAGACACAGCGGTGCGCACTTGTCGACGCAATCACGCGATGGCCGGGCCGATACCTCGACAAGTGCAACCCCTCAGTTCCGGTGAAGAGATAGCTGACGGTAGCCGCGCTCACCGCCGGTGTTAAGGCCATCAAGCGAAGCGTTTGCGAACGTGACCTTGCGTTTGTTGGATAGTCCTACGATTGACATCGCAGGCAGCGTTCATAACCTGCTGCTCGGCCGCCGGTACGTGCAGCGGATGGGAGTCATGTGGACACGGGAATATTCGAAAGCGAAGATCTCGGTGCCACCGAGGAGTTCCTGGGCCGCAGGTACGCGAAGATGCGCCTGCAAACCGATGACGACGACCAGACGTTGCTGCGCCACGAACGGCAACGAGCCGGCACGGTCAGCATCGACGAACTCCACTTCACCTACAGCGTCGGCTATGCCGTCAACCCCCTGGAGCGCGTCTGCATCTGCCGCATGCATTCGGGCGTGCTCGAACAGGACATCATCGGCGAACCGTCCGACGCCTTCACCGCCGGCGACGTGACGCTCCTGGCGCCACCGGAGCTCCCCTACACAGGCCGGCTGTCGCACGCGCACTACGACCTCACGATGTTCGATCCCGCATTACTGAACCGCGTTGCGAACACCGGCCCTGGTCGGCGGTCACAACCCGTGCGGCTCCTCGGACACCGGCCCGTCTCGGCCGCGGCGGGGCGCCAACTCGGAGCGCTGATCGGTTACCTGCGGGATCACGTGCTGCCGTCACCGGAGGCACGTACGTCGGAACTGGTGGCCGCCACCGCCGCCCAGCATCTGGCCGCCAGTGTGCTTGCCGCACTGCCCAATACGGCGACAACCGAACCGACCCCCGTCGATCGCCGGGATTCGAACGAACCACTGCTGCGCCGCGCGATCGCGTTCATCGACGAGAACGCCCACCGCGATATCGCCCTCAGTGACATCGCCGAAGCCATCTACGTGACACCGCGAGCGGTCCAGTACATGTTCCGCCGGCATCTGGACACCACGCCCATGCAGTACCTGCGTACGGCCCGGCTGCACCGGGCCCACAGCGAGCTGCTGGCCGGCGATGTCGCGACCACCACGGTGAGCGCCGTCGCCCTCCGCTGGGGTTTCGCCCACACCGGGCGATTCGCGGTGACCTACCGGCAGACCTTCGGCTGCAGTCCCCACCAGACGCTGCGCAGCTGACGTTCTCGCGTCAGTCCGCCGGTGAGCCGCTCCAGCGAAACGGCGCCTGCAGCGCAATCACCTTCTCCGCCTTGTCATACCAACCCTGCGGCCCGTGCTGGCTGGTGTGCAGGTAGCACTGCACCCGGACTTCCGCGCTGCCCGGGGTGAACGTCAACAACCGGCTCAGCGGCAGCGTCGTGATCGGCATGTGGTGCCGGCTCAGCGAGGCGACGTTGAGAAACCATGTGCCCCAGCGTTGTTCGATGTGGCTCTTGCCGCCGAAATTGTCGTCGGGATGGGTGTGGGTGTGCCCCGCGATCCACAGCTGAACCCGGCCCGGATGCGCGGCCAGAAACTGTTCGAAAGCGCCCGAGTCCGGCCGACTGTCCACCCAGTACAGGTATGACGCCCCTTGCGGTGTGCCTGCCTCGAACGGCCGGTGATAGTGCTCCACCAACCGCCCGTCGGCATCGCGGCGCACACCTTCCCACTCTCCCGAGGCGACCGTGGTGTCCTTGAGGACGTAGTGGTGCACCGTCACGATGATCGCGTCGGGGTTGGCCAGCACCATGGCTTTCCACCATCGGAACGTCTCGCCGCTGACGACTCCCCCGGGGTTACCGCCCAACGGGCCGCGACCGACAGACTGCGTGGGTTCGTTGCGGTCGCTCAGCATGAGAAACAACAGGTTCCCCACCCGGAACGAGTAGTGCTGCCACACGCCGTCGACCGGAAAGGGCCGGCGCGCACTGTCGACGCCGGAAAACGCCGTGTGCCGCCCGAGCGGGTCGACCCATTTCTGCCACCACCAGGCCTCGGGTTCGTCCAGACCGCTGCGGTCATGGTTGCCGCACACGCTGTAGATGTCCTCGCGCCGATGGCGTCGCAGGCTGTCGAACTGCCGCCGCAGCTCTCGCCCCTCGGCATCGTCGGGAAGGTGGTGGTGGGCGCCTGACATGTCGCCGACATCGAGCGCGATGTCCCAGTCGAAAGCCGGGCCGCCGTCGGACCCACCGAATTCAGACTGCGATATCGCCTCGGCCAGGCTGTCTCTGCCGAACCGGCGATCGGTGCCGACGTGGGCGTCGCCGAACGCCCAGAGGCGAAAAGGGTTCAGGCCACCGGTCATTCGCGGTCACCGTCGACCAGTCCCCAGTACCGGCGGATCTGGCTGTCCGCCAGGCCGAACACCGAGTCGACGACGATGCCGATCACCAGCACGACGATCATGACGGCGATGGCCAGCGGCATGTCCCGAGGACCGCCAGAAAGGCCCCGGACTCGATGGTGAGGTCGAGGCCGTCGACGACGGGACGGCCCGCTCCCGGGTACCGCACTGTCAGCGAATCGACCGCGATGTCGCCGGCGGTCACGATTGTTCCTTCGCCCAGCGCACGGTGTGACGCGTGGCCTGGTGGAACAGCTGGTCGGCAAGGGTGCCGACGATGCCCAGCGCAGCAAGACAGACGAACAACCGGTCGGGTTGGCTGAACAGGCGCGCCTGGTCGAGGCGGAAGCCGAGCCCTTCGGTGACACCGGATTGCTCGGATGCCACGATCAGGATGAGGGATGTCGCGATCCCCTGGCGCAGGCCGGTGAGTACCGATGGCAGGGCGCCCGGCAGGACGACGTTGGTGAACGTCAACAACTTTGACGCGCCCAGTGATGCGGCCACCCGCAGGTGGTCGTCGCGCGTCGCGGCAATACCGGCGTGCGTGTTGACCCAGACGGGGAAGAAGACGCCGAGGCTGGTGAGGAACAGCTTGGATTCTTCACCGATGCCGAACCACAGGATCGCCAACGGCACCAGCGCAATGGCCGGGATGGGTCGAACGATCTGGATGGTGGGTTCCAACAGGCCGCGGGCAATGCGTGAGCGGCCGGTGAGGGTGCCCACCACGATGGCGATCAGCGATCCGACGACGAACCCTTGGAGCGCCCGTCGGAAGCTCGCGGCAGAATCAGCGAACAGCGTTCCGTCGCCGTACATCTCACGTGCGGCGTGCACAACCTGCGCGGGCGCGGGCAGGAGCCGGGCCGAGAAGAGTTCGAAGCGCACCGCGGCGTCCCAGCCGACGATGACAACGACGAGACTCAGGATTGGCAGGGCGGACAACAGCGCCACCCGGGTGAGCTCACCGCTACCGCGTCGGCGCCGCGGCGCTCCGGCCGTACTGCTCGGTCGAACTGTTGTGGGCACGCCGCTCGAGCTGAGCGCGCCAGAACCGCGTGCGGGTGCCGATACCATCCATCTTCCCTTGCAGACCTGCGTGACGGCCCGCAACGTAACACCGGTACAGACGGGGACCCGTGCGTCGACGGCATCATCGCGGCGTGAGCGCCACGGTTACGTCATCGCCTGAATCGGCTCGGACCTGCGCTGATTCGGCAACGGTCGCGCCGTCGTGGCGCGTTTCGATCCTTCTGATCCGATGGTCTGAGTTCCGGGCTCCTGCCCGGCACCGGGAACGGTCTAGTCGGTGAATTCGATGCGCACGGACACCGGCGCGGTTCCGTAGGACGCGATCTTCGGCCCGGCCGCACCGGACCGCCGCGCGCGGGCATGCACATCGTCGTCCGGCACGAAGGTCGCGATGCCGGAACGCCAGCGATCTCCTTGCTGGATGCGGACATTCGGATTGGCTTCGATGTTGGCACCCCAGCCCGACAACGTGCCGTGACCACAGATGACCCATGCCCCGGTTTCGTCGAAGATCGGCGAAACCGGGACCCGTCGCAGCTGCCCGGTCTTGCGGCCGAGGGTTTCCAATTCGCTTACCTGCGTTGGGCGGACGGCGCCGAGTCGAGCCAGACCCCGCACCGTCGGATTGAGCAGGTAACGCCCGACCGCGCGGAACACCCGGAACTGTCGTTGTTCGGCGCGGGTATGCGCTGTTCCCACGAAGCTTCCTCCTTGCCGGCCATGGCATTGGCCCGATACGCTGAATATACCGATCGGTCTACTTGCCGGCAAGGGTTTCACAAGCCCGGCATGAACTCGGCAAGCGCCAGGATGCTGAGTACTACCAACGCGAGACCGATCAGCCCGCCCGCGGGAATCATGATGCTGCACACCATGATCCAGACAGCGAGCCGCGGCCATTCGAAAGGCTGGTTGCCGACGACACCACCGAGCCGGGTCCGCAGCAGGTGGTACGACGCCCACACGGCCGTTCCCGCCGCCGCCACCGCGATGATCCGCAGCCCGACCGGCGTCGCCGCCATCGCAATACCGGCCGCAATCACCGCGGCCACGATTCGACCCCACACCACTGCCACGCCGGCACGGTCATGGGTGCACGGCTGACTGCGATCAGGCTCACCGCGGTACCGGGGAAGCCGGCCATCGATACCCGACAACCGCCACAGCCAGCGGGTCCAGACCGTACGCAAACCGAGGTCTTCGGCAGCACGCCGGACGTCGGCGGCCGACTCGGCCAACAGCTGCCGGGATCGGGCGCTGCGCCAGTAGGCGGCCTTGAAAACGCGCCGCGGAATCCCGAACTGACGGGCGAACGACCGTGGCGGTGTGATCATCTCGCCGATCAGCCAGCGCAGATAGATCGGAAATGCCAAGGCGTAGCACAGCCGCCGCAGCCGTCCGACTGTCGCGATCCGTTGTGCCAGATAGTGGTTGGCGAACGAGATGTGCCTGGCTTCCTCGGCGAGGTGGATCGACGTGACCTTGTTCAGCAGCGGCGGCACGGCCGTCGAGCCCCGATGCTGCAGCGTCTGCTGGAAGTGCAGCGGCTGCTCCCCGCACAGCACTCCGATGAAAAGGAAGATGTTGGCGTAGCCGCCGAGGAAGCCGAGAATGGGTCCGAAGAACCGGGACCCGCGGCGCATACCGGGAACGTCGGCGCCCGTGCGGTTGACGAACTCCTGGAACATCTGGATGTGGTGGCATTCATCCGTCAGCTCGTGGAGCAGATACTGGAACACCACCGAGCCGTTGGGCAACGTGCCGGCGTGGTGGATCACGCCGCGGATCAACATCATCTCGAATTGCAGTGTCACCTTGAGGATGTTCGCGGCGAGCCAGCGCCCCATCGCGGCTCGCCGCTCGATGGATTGCTGCGCGTACCAATCGGTGGCGGCGAGTGGAGCGATGTCGGAGTCGAGCTGCCAACGCACGTCGTTCGGATCCAACGCGTTTTCGGGTGCCTCCCAGTCGATGTCGACGAACGGATCGAAACGCCGGCGAGTGCTCGCCCGGCAGAGCGATGCGGCGATGTCATCGTCGAGTCCTGCCGGCGTATCGGTGTTCAGGTGTGATCTGGGCGATTCGGCGGCGGCAGTTGCGGTGAAGCCCACAGTCATGGCGTGACCTCCGTTGGTATCGAAGGGATCGGGATGCCGACGAGCGTGCTGCCAGGCATTTGCGTGCCGGTGTCAGTCGCGTTGCGGCGTCGGCTCTTCGCGTGGGAAGCGTTGTCCCAGTGCGGGATACGCGGGCGACACGGCGGTGAAACATGGCAGAAACAGCGGGATTTCTATACTCGGCGATGCTCACGGACAATCAGGTGCCGTTGCACGGCCTGGGCCCACGCACGCGCCTGGGCGGCTTGGATCGCGGTGCGCTGGGCGCTGCCGATGTTGCGGCACAGTCCGTTTCGGCCATGGCACCGTGCGGCGCCGCGGCGGCGATACCCCTGCTCGTTGCCGCGCAGGGCGGTCCGGTGGTGCTGAGCATGGCGATCGCGTTTGCGCTCGCACTCGTCGTGTCGTGGCTGGTCCGGGGATTCGCGCGGCGAGTACCTGCCGCCGGCTCGCTCTATACGTGCGCAGCAGTCGGGGTGGGGCCCCTGTCCGGCTTCGTCACGGCCGGTGCGCTGCTGCTCGGCTACCTCGGTATCGGGATGTTCGCGGTCACCGAGACGTCGGCATTCTGGCTCCGGTTGGTGTCCGCGGTCGGGATGACGGCGCACGGCTGGATGGTCGCCGTTGCGGCCCTGGGGTTCGCGGCACTCAGCGGGGTGGTGCTGGTTCGCGGCATCCGGATCTCGGCCCGGGTCTCGTTGGTGACCGAGACCGTGGCGGTCCTGCTCGTGGTTGCGGTCGCGGTGTGGCTGCTCTGCCACGGTGACGAACGCCGACTGCATGACGCCGTGCTCGCGCACACCCCCGACCTCGGCCGCCTTGCCTCCGGTGTCGCGGTCGCGATGACCGCGTTCGTCGGTTTCGAGAGCGCGACCGTGCTGGCGGTCGAGACGCGGAACCCGCTGCGCACGGTGCCGGCGGCAGTCCGCGGTTCGCTGCTGGTCGGTGGTGCGGTCGTGTTGCTCGCGACCCTGGCCCAAGCCGAAACACTCAGCGGCACAACGCCCAACTCGTGGTTCCAGGCACTGAACGCCGATCCGGGTGGTCGCGCGTTGGTTCCCGCCATGTACCTGGCGGCGGCATTGTCGTTCTTCGCCTGCGCGTTGGCCTCCACGACGGCGGCGGCCCGGGTTCTCTTGTCGCTGGCGCGCGAAGGCGTCTTGCCGGCAGCACTGGGACATACCGATCTGCGCAGCAAGGCGCCGACGGTGGGAATCTGGCTGTGCACCGCGACCGTCTTCGGTGTGCCTTTCGCCGTCAGTGCATTCGGCGCCGATGCGGAAGCCGTGTGCGGCTCACTCGTGGCCGGTGCCGTATGTGGTTTCCTGCTGGCGTATGCCGCGCTGGCCGGTGCGATGCCCGCGATGCTGCGGCGCCTCGGCGAGCCGAGCCGAGTGGCCTGGGTCGTCGGGCCGGCTTGCGCACTGGTACTGACCGCGGTCCTGGCGGGGTTCTGGGGCCTGACCGTGACCGGCCCGCTCTGGGCCGGAGCGGTGACGTCCGCAGTCTGGATGGGGGCGTGGACCGCCATCGGTCTGCGCGTGCGTGCGAGGCGCCCGGACGCGTTCGCGTCGATGGGCGCACACGCCGGGACCGTCCGGTCGTCGGTGTGGCGAGGTTATCTGCGGGGCACATCATGACCCGAGCACTGCGCCCCGACGCCGGGTCGCGTTCGGCGCTCGCCGCGCTGTCCATCATCGAGGAGGTGGCGGCTGCGGGGCCCGGGATCACGGCACTGGAGATCACTCACCGGCTGCGGATGTCACGGTCCTCGGCATACCGATTGCTCGCTGTCCTGGTGGACAGCGAATACCTGGTGCGCACCCCGGATTTGGGCGGGTTCGCCCTCGGCCGGCGGATCGACCGATTGGTCGGCATCCCCTCCACTCCGGCGGACCGGTTACGCGAAGCAGTCGACGCCGTGCGAGCCGAAGCACGATTCGGCATTCATCTGGTCCTGCACCGGTCCACGGGGCGGCCGGCGTTGGAGCTGTTCGACATCGACCCGGATTTTCCACTGTCGGATCCGGCCCGGGTCATCGCTGAACCGGAATGCTCGGCCATCGGACGGATCGTCGCCGCAGACGCCCGCGGTGAACGCCCCGCATTTTCGACCCAGCGCGGGATTCTGGTGCCCGGACATGGCTGCCTGGCTCTCCCGATCCGCAGCGCCGACGACAGTCTCGTCGCCGTCTTGGCAGCCTCGGCGCCCTCGCACCGCGTCGCGGACACCGATACGTTGCTGGCGTTTCTCACGCCCCACGCGCGGGCGGTGGCGCAAGCGTGCACGACGTCGGGTTGACGCCCGCGTTGCGGCACTACGGTTTCGGCGTTGACGCGATCGGCAGGAGGTTTTGCCGCGCGAATTGTTCGACCTGTTCATAGGTCTCCAATGGCGCCAGCACCGCAGGCGTGAGCAGGATCGAATGGGTGATGCGGACGAGGATTTCGGCTCGTGCGAGCAGTTCGGGTTCCGGGACTGCCGCCACGTCAGGGCCACGGAGCACTTCGGCGGTCGCCGCGACGGCCCCGGCCAGCAGCGGTGAGGCTTCGAGGGTCAGTCGAGGCAGCACGGTGTCGGGCTCGATGTCCAGAAGCCGGTTCCAGACCGCGTTCGTGCGCACCGTCTCGATCGTCGTGGCAAAACTGTGGACCACGCGATCCGCGAAATTGTCCGCACGCGCCGCCGCGGCGCGCACCGCTTCGAACAGCTTCTGGGATTCGCGGATGAGCACCGCCGAGACGATCTCGTTCTTCCCGCCGACCCGTCGGTAGATCGTGACACGGCCGAGCCCCGCGCGTTGAGCGATTTCATCGACGGTCGCCCGCCGGATCCCGATCTTGGCGAAGACGTCCAACGCGGCATCGAGGATCTCTTCGACACCCTCATCACGGGCCGTGTCGAGCGCGAAAAGATCGGTGTGCACGCACCTGACCATAGTCGACGCTGCAACATTGAAACAATTGTATGTAGTATGTTTCACTGTAGCACGAAGGACTCAGAGCCGAGGAAGGCGTGTGATGGCGAGCAGAAAACCGGGACGAGTGGTGCGCGAGTACAACGACGAGGCACTGGCGATCAACGCCCGCCGCGTCCACTTCGATTGGTCCGGCGTCCCGTTGGAGTACATCCCGGGCGAGGCCTATGCCACTCATTTCTGGAACGTGATGCACCTGGTTCTGCCTGAAGGCGAGCGGGCCATGGCCGACGTCTTCAGTCAGGCCCTGCCATACATCGACGACGAGCGCCTCAAAGAGGAAGTCATCGGATTCGTCGGACAGGAAGCGACGCACGCGGCGTCGCACGAGGGCTTCCGCAACTACCTGCGCGCACACGGTGTCGACGTCGGTGTGGTCCTGCGTCGCATCGAGTTCGCGGTAGAGAAGATTTTCGGTGACCACGGGATCACCGGCCCCGCGCGCAAGGCGTGGCTGAGCGAGCGCCTCGGGGTCTACGCGGCGGCAGAGCATTTCACCGCCGTCATCGGCGAATGGCTGTTGGACAACGAGGCCTTCGATCGCGCCGGCATCGACCCGACGATGCTCGACTTGCTGCGATGGCACGGCGCTGAAGAACTCGAACATCGCAATGTCGCGTTCGATGCCTACCAGTACGTCGACGGTGGCTATGCCCGCCGTGCGCGCACGGCCCTCATCGCATGTTCGGGCCTTGCGCTGCTCTGGTTTTCGACGGCATCGCATCTGTACCGCAACGACGCGACGGTGCAGCGTCGCCGTCCGTGGCCCCTCGAGTACATCCGCGCCGCCCATCATGGATTGGTGCCGGGGGTGTCCTTCCTGTTCTCGCAGATGTACTACTACCTACGACCGGGTTTTCACCCGTCGACGATGGGCGACATCAGCAAGGCAGTGCAGTACCTGGCGGTATCGCCCGCGGCGCAGGCGGCACACGCATGAACGAGCTACTCGATCAGCCGACATCTGTCGATGAACCGACGCCAGCGCTCAGGGCCATGGCGCAGTTGGCCCGCGGCTATTCGCGGTTGTTCACCGAGAGCCGGATCGCGGACCGCTTGTCACCGGGCCGTCCGGTACGCCGGGCCGGATACGACGCGCGGCTCGAAGTTGTTGCGGCGGAACGCGTAGCCGACGACGTCGTCAGCCTGACCTTGAGCCGGGCCGACCGTTCACCGCTCCCGCGCTGGACGCCGGGCGCGCACATCGACGTGTTCACCCCGGCCGGCCGGCAACGGCACTACTCGCTGGTCGGTGACCAATTCGACCCCCTCCACTATCGAATCGCCGTGCGGCGGATCCCCGACGGCTCGGGTTCGGCCGAGCTGCACCGCGTCCGGGTCGGCGACACGCTGCGCATCCGGGGTCCCCGCAACGCGTTCAGCCTGGCCCCCGCTGACGAGTACGTGTTCATCGCCGGCGGGATCGGCATCACGCCGATCCTGCCGATGGTGCGTGCGGCGGCATCCGGCCCGGTCCCCTGGCGCCTGGTGTACACCGGGCGTTCGCGCGCATCGATGCCCTTCATCGACGAGCTCACCGAGCTCGGGCACGACCGGGTGCTCATCCGGCCCGACGACCATTACGGCACACCGGATCTGGCCGAATTGTGTACGGCCGCTTCATCCCGCGCGGCGTTCTATGTGTGTGGCCCTCCCGCCATGATCGAACGGGCTCGCGATGTCGCCGCCGCGACCGCGCCGGGCCGTACCGCAGAATTCCACAGCGAACGTTTCACCGCCGCACCGATCGTCGACGGCAGAGCGTTCACCGTGCAGCTCACCGAATCTGGGCTCACTGTCGACGTGGCCGCCGACGAGTCGGTCCTCGCTGCGATCCGCCGGGTCAAACCGGACGTGCAGTATTCGTGCCAGCAGGGTTTCTGTGGCGCTTGCCGCGTGCGACTGGTGGATGGCGTTGTCGAGCACCGAGATCGGGTGCTAACGCCCGACCAGCACGGCGACTCGATGATGATCTGCGTTTCCCGCGCCCAGGGTGACTCGATCTCCGTCGCGCTCTAACCAGCCACCGGCACTCAGCAAGGACACACCCATGACCAAACCCACTCCCACACATGTCCATACCGCGATCATCGGTGCCGGCTTCGGCGGGATCGGCGCGGCGATGCGACTCAAGGATTCCGGCGACGACGACTTTCTCGTATTCGAACGAGCCAGCGACATCGGCGGAACATGGCAGGCGAACACCTATCCGGGAGCGCAGTGCGACATCCCGTCGGTGCTGTACTCGTACTCGTTTGCCCCGAACCCGGATTGGACGCGCCTGTATCCGCTCCAGCGAGAACTGAAGGCCTACATCGAAAGATGTGTCGATGACAGCGGCATCCGGTCGCACATTCGGCTGGGGCACGACGTCACCGACGCCTCATGGGACGACCTGGCCCAGGTGTGGCAGATCATCGCAGGTGGCCAACATTTCACCGCCACCGTCGTGGTCCTCGCCACCGGACCATTCAGTGAGCCCTCGATTCCGAATCTTCCGGGCCTCGAAGACTTCTCGGGTCCGGCCTTTCACTCGGCGGGCTGGCGTCATGACGTCGACCTGCGCGGAAAGGCGGTCGGTGTCATCGGCACCGGCGCTTCGGCCGTGCAGTTCATCCCCCGGATTCAGCCTGACGCCGCCGAACTGGTTGTGTTTCAACGAACTCCGACGTGGATCTTGCCCCATCCGGACCGCCCGGTCGGGCCCGCGGTGCGTTCGGTGTTCCGCACGGCCCCGCTCGTCCAGCGCGCAGCCCGTTCGGCGGTCAGCCTCGTCCAGGAAGCGATGGTGCCCGGCCTGGTCCATCTCCCGGCGCTGCTCCAGCCGATGGCGGCCGTCGGCACGTGGCATCTCCGCAGGCAGGTCCGCGACGAGAACCTGCGGGAAAAGCTGACACCGAGGTATGCGTTCGGATGCAAACGACCGACGTTCTCCAACACCTATTACCCCGCGCTGGCCGCGGACAACACCGTCGTGGAAACCGCCGCGATCCGGCGGGTCACCAGAGACGGGATCGAAACCGCCGACGGGCACCACCATCGCCTCGACGCCATTGTTTTCGGAACCGGGTTCAAACTGGCCCATAACGACGGATTCACCCGCATCCACGGCCGAGATGGCCGCAGCCTCGCGGAGGTGTGGGCCGGCGGAGAGATGAAGGCGCACTTGGGCACCGTCATTCCGGGCTTTCCGAATCTGTTCATGATCCTCGGCCCGAACTCGGTGGTGTACACGTCGCAGATCGTGACGATCGAGGCACAGCTCGACTTCGTACTCGACGCCATCGCGCAGATGCAGCGCCGTCAGATCCGCAGTATCGAGGTCTCGAACGAAACCCTCGACAATTTTGTCGCGCACGTCGACCGGCGTCTTGCGCACTCGGTGTGGAACTCCGGTGGTTGTCACAGCTACTACTTGAGTCCGTCTGGCCGCAACTTCACCTTCTGGCCTGGCTTCGTCTTCACATTCCGACGCCAGATGCGCCGAATTCGCCTCGCGGAGTTCGATATCCGTTACGCGGCCGTGCCGCCCGAATCCGACCGCGCCGAGTTGGTGGTCGGACGATGACCGCACGTGCAGCGATGCCCCTTTCCGGTGCAGTGGTTTTCATCACCGGCGCGGCACAGGGCATCGGGTTCGAAGCGGCCTCCCGTTTCGTGGCGGCCGGATCCCGAGTGGTCCTCGTCGACGTCGACGAAGAGAAGCTCGGGAAAGCAAAGGAGCAGCTGGGGATGGACACCATCGGCATCGTCGCCGATGTGCGCGATGCCGCCGCGTTGGCCGCCGCGGCCGAGCAGGCAGTGGACACCTGGGGACGCATCGATGTAGTGGTCGCCAACGCGGGCGTCACACCGCCGCCGGCAACCCTGCGCACCATCGAACCCGATGCGTTCCAACGGGTTATCGACATCAATCTGCTCGGCGCGGTGCACACCGTGCGCGCGACCACCGAGCACATCATCTCCAGTAGCGGACACATTCAGCTCATCGGGTCATGCGCTGCGTTCGCACCGGGCATGGGCGGTGCGGCGTACATGATCAGCAAAGCCGGTGTCGAACAGCTCGGGCGAGCGTTGCGGATCGAGCTCGCCACCCACCAGGTGACGGTCGGAATCTCCTACTTCGGAATCGTCGACACGGCGCTGGCCCGCACCACACTCGATGACGATCCGATGGGCCAACGCATCGGCGAACTGTTGCCCTGGCCATTGAACAAGCGCATCGACGCCGGTCACGCTGCCGCGAGCATTGTCGACGCAGTCGGCCGGCGCCGAGCCAGCAGCACCATGCCGCGCGCATGGATCCCCTATGCCTGGCTTCGTGGTGTCATCAACGTGCTCCTCGACCAGCAACTCGCGGCCAACCAGACGGTGGCCGCCATCATCCGGCAACTGGAGCGCTAAGACGCTGCCTCGCAGCGGAAGCCAGATCACCAACCCGCATCAGTCGAAAGAACCGCCCTCCAGAAAAGAGATCACACGATGGTCACCACCTCCGACGTGCACGGCCTGATCGCGACCGCCACGACATTCGCCCGGCGCCGGCTATCCGTGGCGGGGCGAGCCGATATCCCCGTGCCGGAGGTGCCGTCGCGCGAGCAGGCCGGCGGGCCGCCGCACGGGCCACCGCGGCCGGCCGATGCCGACATTGCGACACAGAATGATTCGTCGCAGTCGAAGGAATCGTTGCGCACCAGAATGGCCGAGTTGTTGGACCGCTCACTGGACCAGAGCACGGGCGAGACGCGGCTGGAGCTCTACGACCGTATCGTCGACCAGCTTGTTGCCGACGAGGCGAGGATTCTCCGTGCACTTTCGGACGGCACCACCTCTCCCCTGGTCAACGTCTATGCGCAGTCTCGGCGGTGGTCCTTGCCTCGAGCCGTCGTGACCAACACCTCGCTGATCGGCCGCACCGCGGGCGTGACGCTGCCGACCATGGTGCCGATCTACGTCGCGAACCTGTTGCGGCTCGGTCTGGTTGAAATCGGACCCCACGCAGACGGATCCGAGCCCGGCTACGAGGTGCTCATGGCCGAACCAAGCGTCAGGCGCGCCATCGCCGATGCGCAGGCGGCGCGGCAGTCCACTCGGGTGGAACGGCTCAGTCTGCGCCTGTCCGACCTGGGACGCGAGCTGTGGACGACAACGACGTGCGACAGTTCCCGGTAAGGCACAAATTCTCGAACTACCTGGGCCACAATGCGTTCCGCCATAGGGCTGACACCGCGTCGATAGTGCGATCGAGGTGGGCGGATTGCGCACCGACACCCGCGGGTGCACTGCCGGCGACCGTCGCGGTGGTCAGGACACGCACCAGAGCAGGGAGGTCGGTCGAGATCGGTTGGGCGCCTTGATGTACCTCGGCCGACACAATCTCCACGATGCGGCGAGTAATCGCGTCCTCCACGGCGGCGACGATCTCGGCGATCTCCGGTTCGTAGCCTGACGATGCGCGACACGAGGCCCACACCGGGTCGTCGGCAGCCAGGGCGGCACGGATACCGGCGATGACCCGTGCGACCAATGCCGGAGTGGACTCCCCCGGTGTCCGCAACGCAAACGACTTATCGAGCATCGCGGCAGTGGTGCGTCCGTGCAGCAGTTCCGCCAGGGCGGAGTACTTGGATTCGAAATAGAAATAGAACGCGGTTCGCGTGACACCGGCCTGCCGAGTGATCGCCTGTACTGAAACCTCCGTAATCGGGTTTCGATCCAGCAATTCGCGTAGCGCTGTCAAGATCGCCGTACGGGCGTGATCACCACGGTTGGTGATCGTCGTTCGGTCACGACCGGTGGTGCTCGGACTGTCGGTGGCAGTCGGACGCGCCTGGCAGCACGTGCCGTTCGGTTGACGTCGAGTTGCCAACATCACGGCTCTCCTTTTGTCGGGCAAGGTATTTCACTGAACACAGCGGGCACCGGACGACGTGCGTGAGACCTCTCCATCGCCCACGATTGAAACAATCATACGCAATATGTTCTACTGTTTCAGCCTGAGCCGTTGCGGCCGCACCCCCGGTCCGGACCCCGCACGGCACTGCTGCGAGAAGGGTTGTGATGAGCGAAAGTCTGTGCGCGCACTTCCAGCGGCGCGTTGCCGAACTCGGTGACACCGCGGCGATTTGCCGCGCCGACGGCACAGTGGCATTGACCTGGTCGCAGTACGGCGACCAAGTTCGAAGAGTGGCCGCCGGTCTGGCCGCGCTGGGCGTGCGGCGCGGCGATGTGGTGGCGATGATGCTCACCAATCGTCCCGAGTTCCACGTTGTCGACGCGGCGGTGATGCATCTCGGTGCGATCGGCTTTTCGGTGTACAACACCAGCGCCGCGGCGCAGATCACGTACCTGTTCGACAACGCCCAGCCGGCAGTCGTGGTCAGCGAGGCGCAATATCTGGAGAAGGTGCTCGCTGCCTCGTCAGGAACCGATGTGCGCAACGTCATCTCGGTCGACGAACCGAACCACGGTGTGCTCACCCTCGATGAGGTAGCAGATGGTGGTGCTGAGGATTTCGACTTCGACGCCGTGTGGAAAGCCGTTCAGCGCGACGACATCCTGACCCTCATCTACACCAGCGGGACCACAGGGCACCCCAAAGGCGTAGAGCTGACGCACGGCAACTTGCTGTACCAACTCGAGGTGATCCCCAGTGTGGTGGGCAATCTCAGCCGGGGTCGAGTGCTGTCCTATCTGCCGGATGCACACCTGATCAACCGTTGGATCGGCCAGTACGCGCCGATGTACTTCGGCATCACGGTCACCGATGTCGATGACCCGAAGATGCTGATCGACGTACTGGGCCGCGTGCACCCGACGTTCTTCGTCGCGGTACCGATGCTCTGGTACAAGATTCGGGCTCGCGTCGAGGCACTCATCGCGGAGCAGACCGGACCGGCAGGCGCGCTCGCGCGGTGGGCCCTGGCAGCCGGCAAGAAAAAGGCGGGAGCCACCCTGGTGGGAGGCCGGCTGGGACTGCTCGACGAAGCAGCCGCCGTCGCGGCGGACGTGTTGGTGTTGTCCAAGATTCGCGCGCGCCTCGGAATGGACCAACTGAGCGCGGCCGTGTCGGGCGCTGCCCCCATCGATGTCTCCGTACTCGAGTTCATGCTTGCGATCGGTATTCCCGTGTTGGAGGCATGGGGCATGTCGGAGACCTCCGCGGTAACGACCGTCAATCCCAGAGACCGGCTCAAGCTCGGCACGGTGGGTAAACCAATCCCCGGCACACAAATCAAACTGGCCACCGATGGCGAGATTCTGGTCCGCGGATGTGGGGTGATGCGCGGATACCACCGCGATCCCGGTCGCACCGCGGAAATCCTCGATGTCGACGGCTGGATCCACACAGGCGACATCGGCTCGGTCGACGCCGACGGGTATCTGCGTATCGTCGACCGCAAGAAGGAGTTGATCATCAACTCCGGCGGAAAGAACATGTCCCCCAGCAACATCGAGGGAGCACTGAAAGCAGCCAGCCCGCTGATCGGCGCTGTCGCTGCCATCGGTGACAACCGTCCGCACATCGCCGCGCTGATCACGCTCGACCCCGATGCGGCCGCTGACTTCGCCTCCCGGCATGGATTCGCCGGCGCCACCGTCGACGAGATGGTCGACCACGAGGCGACACAGCAGGCGGTGTCTGATGCGGTGGCGTCGGCGAATACCCGGCTATCCCGGGTGGAGCAGATTCGGAGCTGGAAAGTCCTGCCGCAGTACTGGATTCCCGGCGGGGATGAGCTGACGCCGACGCTCAAGCTGCGCCGCGCACCCATCGCCGAAAAATATGCCGCACAGATCGACGCGCTGTACGCGCGTTGAAGGAGAGGAACAAGACAGTGACCCCCGCATCGACGACCGAACTTGCCGACCTGTCCGGTTTGGCCCGCGACTTCTTCGCCAAGGAAGTCGTTCCGCGTCACGAGGAATTCGCCGCCGCCGGCGAGCCCGACCGCGCGTTGTATCGCCGTGCCGGCGACCTGGGGTTGCTATTGATGTCGATCTCGGAGGAATTCGGCGGCGGTGGCGCGACTTTCGCGCACGAGGCGGTGCTCTTCCGGGAGCAGGCCTACGCCGGTGATCTGTCCATGCAGTTGGGCGTCCACACGGGCATCGTCCCGCACTACCTGAACGCCTACGCCACCTCCGCGCAGAAGCTGCGCTGGCTGCCCAAACTCGCTGCCGGTGAATGGATCGGTGCGATCGCCATGACCGAACCCGGTACCGGATCAGATCTGCAGGCCATTTCGACGCGGGCCGTTCGCGTGGGAGACGAATACGTGATCTCCGGCGCCAAGACGTTCATCTCGAACGGCGCGACGTGCGACCTCATCATCATCGCGGCCAAGACCGATCCGCAGCAGGGTGCGGCCGGGTTGTCGCTGTTCGCCGCCGAAGTTCGCGACGACACTCAGGGATTCCAGCGCGGCCGCAAGCTGAAGAAGATCGGCCAGAAAGGGCAGGACACCACCGAACTGTTCTTCGATGAACTTCGTGTCCCCGCGGAGAACCTGCTCGGCGGCGTCGAAGGTCGCGGCTTCGTCCAGCTGATGCAGCAGTTGCCGCAGGAGCGCCTGATCGTGGGCGTCGCCGCCCTGGGCGCGGTCGAAGCCGCATACGACCACACGCTGGCGTACGTCAAGGAGCGCCACGTGTTCGGGAAACCACTCTTCGCCCTGCAGAACACCCGTTTCGAACTGGCCGAGATCGCCACCGTGATCGACGTCATGCGCACGTTCGTCGACGACGCGATTCAACGTCACGTCCGCGGCGACCTCGACGTCAAACGCGCCGCGCAAGTCAAACTCTGGTGCTCCGAACAACAGACACAAGTCGTCGATCGCTGCCTGCAACTACATGGCGGTTACGGGTACATGGAGGAATACCCCATCTCCCGCCTGTTCGTCGACAGTCGGATCTCGCGGATTTATGCCGGTGCCAACGAAGTCATGAAGGACCTCATCGCGCGCCACCTCTAGCCCGGATGATTCGGCCGTCCTGATCGGGCTTGGTGTGCAACCCTCTACCCGTGCAATTGGGTAGGTTCGGCCAAGCGGGGAGCTATTGATGGGTGGCCAGACACCGGCGACGCCCGCACCTCAACGCGGTGGCGCCGAACACGACATCCAATTCGGGGTGCTGGGTCCGCTGGAGGTGACCATCGCGTCGAGGCCGATTCAGGTCGGGACGCCGAAACAGCGCGCGGTACTTGCCATGTTGGTGGCGAACGCCAACCGCGCCGTCAGTGCCACTGACTTGATCACCGCAATCTGGGAAGACGAACCACCGGCCGCCGCTCGCATCTCCGTGAGTGCGTACGTGTCGAATCTGCGCCGCATCCTCACCGAGGCGGGCGTCGATGCCCATGCCGTGGTGTCCACCGCACCCGATGGCTACCGACTCGAAATCACCCCAGAACAAAGCGATCTGGCCCGGTTTGCCACCGAACAGCAAGCCGGGATCGACGCCGTGGCCGCCGGACGCTTCGAGGCGGCCAGTGCTCACCTCACCGCTGCGCTGCGCCAGTGGCGCGGCCCCGTCCTCGACGACCTGCGCGACTTCGCCTTCACGCAGGCGCTGCGCAACGCGTTAGCCGAGGACAAAATCGTTGCGCAGACCGCACGCGCCCACGCCGAGATCGCTTGTGGCCGAGCCCATACCGTCGTTCGTGAGCTCGAAACCCTGGTCGGCGAACATCCCTACCGCGAACCGCTCTGGGCGCAACTGATCACGGCGTACTACCTCACCGACCGCCAATCCGACGCACTCGATACCTATCACCGGCTCAAGGCAACGTTGTCCGATGACCTCGGCATCGACCCCGCGCCGGCACTGCGCACCCTGTACGAACAAATCCTGCGCCAGGAACCGCTCGACGTACAGCGCAATGCCCAGGCCGCGGCCCAGACGATCATCGCCTTCGAACCCGATGTGACGACCCTGATCGACCCTGTCACCGCGGCCCTGCGCGACGCGCACGATCACCTTCATCGGCTCAAGGGCGCGGCCACCCGCATCGGACGCAACCCCGACAATGACCTTGTCGTGGCCGACGACAAGGTCAGCCGGCACCACGCCGTCATCAACAACGCCGGCTCCACCCACATCATCACCGACCTCGGGTCTGCCAACGGCGTCCATGTCAATGGAGAGCGCATCCGCGCCACCGCTGAACTCCACGATGGCGACACCATTCGAGTCGGTGGGCAGGTGTTCGTCTTCCAGACCTACCCGCCGGCTACGGCGCGGGACGGTGACCGGGACTGATGTCGAGATGCAAGACAGATTGACAAGACACGCCTACGTACTTTGACAAAACCTGGGCGTGTCGCGCGAGCTTGTCAAAGTAGCTTGCAAAAGTCCTGTTCAGAGCCTGCGCGCTCGTGCCGAGAACCTTCGTCATGTCACGTGACTCAGGGTGAGATGGCCCGAGTCTCCTCGCCGGGCACCCCCTGTTTCAATTCTTCGTCTCCCTATTGGGTGGCGCGGAGCAGTGCTGCACGGTCGGTGATTTTTACTCGCGGTCGACTCTGCGCGCTGCCGAGTCGGCGTTCATGTTGATCGATATTGTTCCAGCCGATTGCTTCGACAACCGTCGACACGCGGTCCACGAGCAGTTGATCTAATTCGCTTCCAGTGCAGGTAGGTTCGGGCAGTCGGCCCTCACGTGCATCATCGAGCAATTGGTCGATGGTCTCTGCTGCGCATTGCCTGTTGGTTCCGATGACTCCGGATGGACCGCGTTTGATCCATCCCGTGACGTATGTGCCTGGGCGGAGCTCTCCGTTGGCATCGAGCACTCTGCCTTTTTCGTTGGGAACGGTCCCGCTCGTGTCATCGAATGGCAAGCCGGGAATTGGCGTACCCCGGTAGCCGACAGACCGCAACACGAGTCCGGCGTCGATCTCGTCGTACTCGTTTGTAGGGCGAGCCAGCACGTCGCCCCCGGACGTCGCAGCGAGCGTGTTTCGGACCGTGCGCACCCCGCGAGCGCACTGGTCGCCAAGAATCTCGACCGGGGAGGACAGGAAACGCAGGACGACGCGCCGTGGGTGGGCTGTTTGGTCGGCACAGTCGGTGAGAAGCTCACGCTTGAGTCGTGTGGCGACCGGAAGTTCCGGGCCCGTGTCGGATTCGATTCCCTCGGCCGTGATCGTGACCCCGGTCAGCCCGGTGAGGCCTATCAATTCTGGCACCGTGAAAGCGGCCTGCCCGAGTCCTCGGCGGCCGAGAATCACGACTTCGCGAATGTTACTGTTCCGTAGTGCTTTTAGCGCATAGTCGGCGATGTCGGTGCGAGCAAGATCGTCTGGATCGCTGAGCAGGATGCGTGCGACGTCGAGTGCGACGTTGCCATTGCCGACCACGACCGCACGCGGGCCCGAGAAGTCAAAGCTGATGTTCGCGTGGTCGGGATGGCCGTTGTACCAAGCGACAAACTCGCGGGCCGAGTGACTGCCGGGTAGTTCTTCACCAGGAATACCTAACCGCTGATCAGTATGTGCGCCAACGGCATACACCACGGCATGGTAATGCGTGAGCAGTTCGGCATGGGTTACGTCACGACCAACTTCGACGCCCAACCGGTAGCTGAATCCGGGCCGCATGGCTGTCCCGCGGAAGATATCGGTGATGTTCTTTGTGGACTGGTGGTCGGGCGCCACACCTGCCCGCACCAGTCCCCAGGGCGTCGGGAGACGGTCGAACACCGTCACTTCGGCATTGAGCCCGACTTGGGTCAGCAAGTGTTCGGCGGCGTACAGACCCGCGGGTCCTGCGCCAATTACCGCAACTCGGAGCGGTCCGGATATCGCCGGCGGACAAATCAGAGCCCGTTGTGCGCGACGTGGCGGCGACGAGGCGGTATCAGTGGCCGCGAAAGCAGCGTTGATAGCAGTGAACGGGCCTGCTGCCATGACGAGCTCGTCAGACGTGGTGATCGCGTCCACAGGGCACATGAGCACACACGCTCCGCAGTCGACACATACGTCGGGGTTGATGTAGAGCATCTCAGCGGACGCGAAGCCCGGCTCGTCTGGGCGCGGGTGGATGCAGTCGACCGGACACACCGCGACGCATGACGCGTCGTTGCAGCAGTTCTGCGTAATGACATGGGGCATGATCAGTCCTTTCCGCTGGCATTGGCATTCAGCCCACGCAGCGACACCGGTAGCCCGTCGCCGGGGAACAGACCAGTTGCGATCTCCCAGTTGGGCGCGTAGCCAGCAGGCACGGTCCAGCGAAAGTCGAGCAACATCTGATGGATGATCGACTTGACTTGCATGCCACCGACATAGAGTCCTATGCACTTGTGGACGCCACCGCCGAATGGTGCCCATTGGAACCGGTGCAAGCGGTGGTCGCGTCGTTCTGGTGAAAATCGGCCGGGGTCAAACTGATCAGGGTGTTCCCACCAGTCGGGCATGCGGTGGGTCAGGTAAATCGACGAGAAGACCAGCGTGTTCGCCGGCACATAGTGGCCGAGGATGTCGGTGTCTTTGGCCGTTTGCCGGGCAAGACCGCCGACCGGCGGGTTGAGTCGCAGGGCCTCCCGGAACGCCTGATCGAGCAGCGGTAGCCGGTCGAAGTCGTCGTAGGTGAGCGCGCGCTTGCCCAGCGCCAGTGATTCCTCACGGAGGCGATCCTGCCAATCCTGGTGCTTGGCAAGGTAATACGCGAGTGTGGCCGTGGTGATGGTGCTGGTGTCATGGGCGGCCATCAGCGTGAAGATCATGTGGTTGACCACATCCTCGTCGGTGAATTGCTCGTTGTTCGCAGTCTGGGCACGACACAGCACGCTGAACAGGTCTTCACCGGCACCGCGCCGTTTCATCGGTATCTGCTCCCGGAAGTAGTCCTCGAGCAAAAGGCGGCCACGCAGCCCGCGGTGCCAGGATCCCCCAGGTAGATCGGCGCGGACGATCGAGGTCGTTGCCGCGACCATGTCGATGAAGGCGGCGGTAAGCCGGTCACTGTCGACGCCAAGGTCGGCACCTACGAAGACCTCGGTCGCCAGGTCGAGCAGTAGTTTCTTGGTTGCGTCGTACAGCCGGAAGTCGCGCTGCGGCCGCCAATCACTGATGCCGCGCTCGATGCCACCATTCATCCGGTCGAGGTAGGACTCCAGTCGGTGTCGGGTGAAGGCCTCCTGCAGGACACGCTTATGCCGGAGGTGCTCCTCGCCGTCGAGCAACATGACGCCGCGGCGGAAAAAGGGATTGAGGAAGTGTCCCCAGCCTGGGCCATTCGCAAACGCGCGATCGGCGTTGGTCAACACCTCGCTCACCGCATCGGGCCCCATGACCAACACCGTGCGGCGCCCGAACGTGCCGGACCAAGACACGGGACCGTGCTTTTGGTACTGGCTACGGAAGAACCCGGCGTAGTCGTCGAGTGCCTCCAACGAATGTCCGAGCACCGGCATGCCGAAGTCGCCCATGACGGGTTTGAGTCCAGAACCGGCCGGCGGCTGTGCCAGTGGCCGCACCCGTGACGGAAAACTCACGCTGAGCGTGGCAGCGGCACGGCGGGCACGATGAACCGCTGATTGGCCGGGGGGCGCAACACTGACCATCACAACACCGTCAACGATCGGGCGATGAGCTCCTTCATGATCTCGTTGGCGCCGCCGTGTATTCGCTGAATCCGGGCGTCGGCGTACATGCGTGCGATCGGGTACTCGAGCATGTACCCGTACCCACCCCACAACTGCAGGCAGCGATCGATCACCTGACATTGCGTGTCGGTGACCCACCACTTCGCCATCGATGCGGTTGCGGCGTCGAGTTCACCACGCAGATGACGGGCAATGCAGTCATCGATGAATCCGCGGGCGATCCGCGCGAGGGTCGCGCATTCGGCGAGTTCGAAGCGGGTGTTCTGTAGCTCGAACAGCGGCTTGCCGAATGCGGTGCGCTCGTTGGTGTATTTCACCGTCTGCTGCACGGCCGACTCGATTGCGCCAAGCCCGGCATGAGCGATGATCAGACGCTCATGTGAGAGTTGTGCCATCAGGTACTTGAAGCCCTTGCCCTCCTCGCCGAGGAGGTTTGCCACCGGAACACGAACGTCGTCGAAGAAGAGCTCGGCTGTGTCTTGGGACTTCAGTCCCAGCTTGTCCAGGACAGACCCGACACGGTAACCGGCGGTGTCCCGCGTCTCGACTACCAACAGTGAGATGCCGCGGGCGCCCGCGGCAGGATCGGTCTTCACCGCGACTATGACGAGGTCGGCCATTCCGCCGTTCGAGATGAAGGTCTTTGCACCGTTGACGACGTAGTAGTCGCCGTCCCTGACTGCGGTGGAGCGGACTGCCTGCAGGTCCGACCCGCCGCCAGGTTCGGTCATCGCGATAGCGCCAATCGTCTCACCGGTCGCCATCGTTGGCAGCCAACGGGATTTCTGCTCCTCGTTGCCGTACGACAACAAGTAGTGCGCCACCAGACCGCTGTGAACAAAATTGCCGAAACCGGCTTCTCCCAGCGCGGCCTGAGCTTCGAAGATCGCGAAGTCGTGTGCGATACCGCCGCCACCGCCGCCGTACTCGGCCGGGATACCGGCACACAGCAAGCCGACTTTGCCTGCCTTGTACCAGAATTCGCGATCAACGTGTTTCTGTTGTTCCCAACGTTGCCGATGCGGGACCGCTTCGGTCAGCAGGAACTTGTGGGCCATCTCCTTGACTGCGAGTAGTTCGTCGTCCAGCCACGGCGATCGGTACGTCATTTCTGTCCCTTTTTTGAGGCGCCAAGCAGGAAGCCGGCGTAGGTTTGGTCTGATTCGAGGTCGCAGGCGCTGCGGTAGCGGCGCATCCCGCCGATGAAGATGGCGAACGCGTTTGGTTTGCCTGGTACGTTGGCTCCCTTGTAATACGAGCCTTCGACGGTGCGATAGGCGTAGACCGAGTCCGCAGCGTGGCTGACGATGTCAGTCCACATGTCCTGTGATTCCCGCCGAGGCTCGATTGTTTCGATACCGTTGTCGCGCAACCACGTCAGACAGTCGGTGATCCAGTCGACGTTCTGCTCTCCCAGGCCGATCATCATCGCCAGAACTGCCGGACTGCCGGGCCCGGCGATGCTGAACAGGTTCGGAAACCCGGCGAAACCCAGTCCGAGATAGGTCCGTGGTCCAGCCGACCACTCGTCACGCAAGCTGATCCCGCCGCGTCCGCGTATATCGATTCGTTGAAGCGCACCGGTAATCGCGTCGTACCCATTCGCGTAACAGATGACATCAAATTCATGTTCGGTCCCGTCGGCCAAGCGGACGCCGGCTTCAGTGATCTCAGCGATCGGATTGTCCTTGATCGAAATCAACGACACGTTGTTTCGGTTGTAGGTTTCGTAGTAGCCGTGGTCAAGACACGGGCGTTTACCGCCGAACGGATGGTCAGTCGGGCAAAGAAGTTCGGCAACAGCGGGATCGTTGACCTTCTCGCGGATCTTGCTGCGGATGAAGGCAGCGATCAGTTCATTCGTGTCGGGGTTGGTCAGGACGTCACGGAAGACCACTGAGTATGTCAGAACGCCGCCTTCATCCCACCGTTTCTCCAGTTCCGCGGACCGCTCCCCCGGTGACATCTCGGCGGCCGCCCTCCGGTTGACGTCGAGGACGACCAACCCGTTCGACGCATTCTGAAGCTCACGCTGACGCGGATAATTCGCCTTGAGTGAGCGGATTTCGGCATCGCCAAGTACGCGATTGCGTCCCGGTGCGCTGAAGTTCGCGGTGCGCTGGAACACCGTGAGTTCGGCTGCCTGCTCCGCCAACACGGGAATCATCTGCACGCCACTGGATCCGGTGCCGATGACGGCAACTCGCTTGCCAGTGAAGTCGATGTCGCGATGCGGCCAGGTCTGCGCGCAGTACGAATCACCTTGGAAGCGCTCGACACCGGCGAACGGTGGCGCCAAGGGCGCGGACAAAGACCCGGTGGCGAAGAGCACGTATTTCGCGCTGAACTGGTCACCGGCATCAGTGTCCAATTTCCAAACGGCCGCATCTTCATCGAAAGTTGCGGCGATGACCCGCGTTCCGAGTGTGATATCGCGGCGCAGATCGAAGCGGTCAGCGACATGTTCGATGTAGGACAGGATCTCCGGCTGGGCGGCGTAGCGCTCGCTCCACTCCCAGTCCTGATCGAGTTCTGGGCTGAACGAATAGGAGTATTGGTAGCTTTCGACATCGCAACGCGCGCCGGGATACGCGTTCCAGTACCACGTGCCACCGATCGCAGGAGCTGCTTCCAGAACGCGGACTGAAAAGCCCGCTCCTCTGAGCCGGTATAGAGCGTAGAGACCGGCGAAACCCGCGCCGACCACAATCACGTCATTGCTGACTTCCACAGGATCGGTCATTGGTACAACTCCTCAATGAGTTTGGCGTAACGCGCATTGATCGGCTTGCGCCGCAGCTTCATCGTCGGGGTGAGCACGTCGGATCCTGGTTCCCAGAAGTCTGGGACGATCGCGAACCTCTTGATCTGCTCGACTCTGGATAGTTTTTTATTGGCTTGAGCGACGGCATTTTCAATAGCGGAACGAATGTCCGCGTCTTTCGCCAAGGTAGCCGCGTCGGCGGCGATCCCGGCCTTCTGCGCATGGACTGCCGCCGTGTCGGGGTCGAGGCTGATCAACGCGACATTGTATTTGCGGTTGTCGCCGATGGCGACGGCCTGGCCGATCAGTGGGGAGTAAGCCTTGATCCAGTTTTCGATGTTGCTGGGCGACATATTTTTTCCGCCCGCGTTGATGATCAATTCCTTCTTGCGGTCCACGATGATCAGGAAGCCACGCTCGTCGATTCGGCCGATGTCACCGGTGTGCACCCACCCCTCGGAGTCGATGGTTTCGGCCGTGGCTTCCGGCTTGTTGAGATAGCCCTTCATCACAATCGGGCCACGTATCAGGACTTCCCCGTCCGCGGCGATACGTAGCTCGCAGCCAGGAAGGATTGCGCCAACCGTGCCGACTCGGACCTGGCCCGGCGGGCTGATCGTGGCCATGCCGGACAGCTCCGACATGCCCCAGGAGTCCGACACCGGAACTCCCACGCCGTTGAAGAAGCGCAAGACGTCGGCAGAGATAGGCGCTGCTCCCGACACGGCAAGCTGCACCGCGTCCAAGCCGATCGTGGCACGCAACTTCGAAAGAACCAAGGCGTCGGCCACCGACTCCTGGATCCGCAACAGCGGTGAGACCACGCGGTCGTCCAACCGCGCATCCGAGGCTCTCCGCCCGACCGACAAAGCCCATTTTGCCAGCGCGCCTTTGACTCCGCCGACCTCGCCGACCTTAGTGTCGATACCCGCTTTGAGCTTCTGCCAGACCTGGGGTACCGCTCCGAAAAGGGTTGGGCGCACGTCGATTAGCGCTGTGGCGAACTGCGTGCGGTCCGCGACGGTCGTCAGTTGGTTTCCGACTGCTTCGAGCACATACAGTCCCGACCAGCGATCCGCGACGTGAGCAGACGGTAGGAACGAGATAGCCCGAGTGTGCGGCCCAGCGTTGAGCAGCGCCTCGGTTGCATCGACCATGGCCAGCATGTTCGCGTGGGTCAGCTGTACACCCTTTGGATTGCCGGTGGTGCCGGAGGTGTAGATGAGGGTGAGGACGTCATCGGGCTGCACTGCGCGCCAGGATGTTTCGAAGTCAAAGCTCGCCAATCCGCGCGCCTTGACCTCGTCCAACGAGATGGTGCCGGCCGGAGTGGCGTCGATGCAGATCACCCGATCCACCGCTGTATCCGCGCAGCCGGCCATGAGCGTCGGCATGAATTGGGCTTCACCCACTACAAGCCGCGAACCCGAATCCTTCAACAGGTATTCGATCTGTTCGGCCGAAGAGGTGTTGTACACAGAAAAGGGCACCGCGCCGAGGTGCTGCAACGCGACATCGATTGGGTAGAACTCGGGCCGGTTGGTCATCATCAGCGCAACCCGGTCGCCACGGCTCACTCCGAGTGAGGCGAATCCACTGGCCAGAGCGCGCACCTGTTGTCCCCATTGACCGAAGGTGATCGTCTCAGCACCACCGACGGTGCGTAACGCGATTTTGTCGGGGTTGCGCGCGATGGTCGCTTGGAACGCATCGCACAGCGTTGAGGCCGCAGAAGCGTAGGTGGGCATTAGTTGAAACTCCTCTTGTCGCCGTCGGTGGCGATTCGTTTGTCGTAGGCGGCGCGTTTGTTGTGGTCGATGTCGAGGAAGGTGCGGTCTGCGCCGAGTAACCCGGTGAGCCAGTCCGACAACGATTTCGGTAGCAGTGCAGTGGTTTTCGCCATCGCCTGCAGGTAGCGAGGCACTGTGGCTAGCGCCCGGCGATGTTTGATCGCAGCCGCGACTGCGTCGGCGACCTCCGATGGCTCCACTGTGGGCAGACCACGCAGACCCTTGGTACCCGCGATCAGCTCGGTGTTGGTGAAAGTCGGTGCGACGGTGCTGACCCCGATGCCCTCGGCCGCGAACTCCTGCCGAACAGCCTCGCTCATTCCGACAACCGCGTGCTTGGTGGCTGAATACACGACTCCGCCTGCGACACCTGCGATACCTGCTGTCGACGCGATGTTGACGATGTATCCGTTGCCGTACTTACGCATTCGTGGCAGCACTGCGCTCATGCCGTTGAGTGGGCCGTGGACATTGATGTCGACGATGCGGCGGCGTAGCGCTTCGTCCTGCTCCAAGAATGGGCCGATGGGCATGATGCCTGCGTTGTTTACCAGGACGTCGACCGGACCCAGCTCGGCTTCGATTCGGTCGAAGAACAGCTCGAACGACGCCGGGTCTACCACGTCGAGTCGAACCCCGATCGCATCAGGAATCGATTCGGCGGCAGCGAGCGCCGCAGCTTCGTCAATGTCGCCGAGCGCAACGCGCATGCCGTCCGCGGCCAGACGCTCCCCAATGGCCCGGCCGATCCCTCGCCCACCGCCGGTGATTGCAACTACAGTCATGTCGGTTCTCCAGTGTCAGCGGCCTGGGAGCCACTCGGTGAGTTTGATCATCGGAACGAGGGCTTCCTGCCAGAGCTGGCGAGGCACGCCTGGCGGTGGATCAAGCCCGATGCCCCGCATTGTGGCGATGGTCTGGGGTTCTGTGTATTTCAGCAATCCATCGGGACCGTTGCGTCGGCCGATGCCCGAGGAACCCATACCTCCCATCGGTGCGGCCAAGCTGGCCATCGATGGGCCGTAGCCTTCGTCCACGTTGACGGATCCGCTGCGGAGCTTGCGGGCGATGGCCTCACCGTCGGACTTGCTGCCGGCCCACACACTCGCATTCAAGCCGTATTCGGTGTCGTTGGCCTTGGCGATCGCCTCGTCCACGTCGGCGACCGAATACACCGACACCACGGGTCCGAAGGTTTCCGAACGCGCGCAATCCATTTCGTCGCTGACATCTGTGAGGATCGTCGGCTCGTAAAAGTGTGGACCGATGTCTGGTCGCGCGCGGCCGCCCGCTACCACCGTCGCGCCCTTGGCCCGCGCGTCCTCGACGTGCGAACTGACCACTTTTACTTGGTCGGCAGAGATCAGCGAGCCCACGTCGTTTGTGAAATCGTAGGCAGTGCCGAGTGAGATAGCCCGGGCGCCCGCCGCGAACTTTGCCACGAACTCGGCGTACACCGGCTCCTCCACGTAGATGCGCTCGATGGAGATACACAGTTGGCCCGCGTTGTCGAAGCACGCGCGCAGGGCAGCCTTCGCGGCGTTGTGGATGTTTGCACCCTTGGTGACGATCATCGGATTCTTGCCGCCGAGTTCGGCGGAGATCCCGATCAACCGCCGGGCGCATTGCTCGGCCAGCAGCTGTCCAGTTGCCGAGGAACCCGTGAACATCAGATAATCGCACGTTTCCACGATGGCTTGGCCGACAACCGATCCCGGGCCAGGAACCACCTGAACCAGATCTCGCGGGACACCGGCCTCGTAGAGCAGCTCAACATTCACCAGGACGCTGAACGGTGTTTTGCTGTCAGGCTTGATCACCACGGCGTTGCCGGCCAACAGCGCCGGAACCGCATCGGAGATGGACAGTGACATCGGGTAGTTCCACGGCGCGATGATGCCCACCACGCCCTTGGGTTGATACCTCACAATGGTTTTGGTGAAAGCGGGCAGCGCCCCAGGTACACGTTTGGAAGCCAACAAACCTGGGCCCACCTTCGCGTAGTAGCGCGAAGCCAGCACCAGGTTCAGCATTTCCTCGAGCGCCGTGCGACGGGCCTTACCGCCTTCGGCTTGGGCGACGTCCATGATTGTGTCGCGCTCCCTGAGCACCAGATCATGGAAGCGCCCTATCACACGAGCCCGTTCGCCAACCGGCATTGCCGCCCAATCCTGCTGAGCGACACGGGCTCTGACGACTGCCGCGTGCACATCCTCGGCTGTGCCGACCGGCACTGTCCCCAGCTCAGCGCCGGTGAACACCTCCACAATGGGTTGCGCCGGCCGATCTGCCGGGTCCTCGATCGCGACCAACGCGCGGAGGCGGTCGAATGTCGTCTTCGACGGGGCTGACATACTGCCTTCTTCCTGAAAGTTGCGGTGATTTAACGGGTCAGCCGGGCATAGATGCCCGAGAGCGCGTCCACGAAGACGTGCGCTACGAGCTCTGCGTACTCATGCCGCGACAGCGCGATCTCGCCGCGCAACCACGCGAGGGCAACGTCGGCCTGCCCGATAACGACGACCTGCGCCACGGCGTAAACGTGGCCCCTGGTTCGTGGATCAGCATCACCGAGCACTGAAAAGACCTGTTGGGCCGAGAATTCGGCGTTGCGGCGCACCGCGTCGGCCCGCCTGCCCGCCAGCTGGGGCATGCTGGCCGCCTCGACGTACAACCGAACCCGGCGAGGGTCCTCGACGAAGACGGAGAGAAATGCATCCATGGCTGCGCGGGCACGGTCGTAGAGGTTCAGAGGCTCCGCGTCCACTGCTGGCACCATCCGCTCGACAACTCGGTCGATCAGGTCGTCGAAGAGCGCTATGAGCAGTTCATCGCGATTTGCGAAGTGCTCATAGAAGTAACGCCGCGCCAGGCCCGCACGCTCGCACACGGATTTCATGCGCAGACCGGCGACTCCAGACTGGGCTGTTTCATCGAGTCCCGCCTCAAGAAGGTCGGCGCGACGTTCAGCGAGACGGTCGGCCGCACTCACGCCCCTGAAGGGGCGGACGACTTGTGCCATACGCCGATCTTGACACACTTCTGTCGCAAGATCCATAGTAGTTGCGACCGTACTGTCGCAAGTTTGCCACTGCATGCGAGAGCGGCCGTAAATGCAACAACCCTCGGCGCCGGCAACCGCACATCACAGTCGACGGCGTACCACACCATGCGGGCTCTGCGGCCTGCAACCGCTGCTTCAACCAACTACTCGACGACCGAAAGATAAGTGATGGCAGAGGAATCCGATGTTCTCGTGGTACACGAGAACTCTGTCGCATGGATCAAGATCAATCGCGCCGAACGTCTCAATGCGCTCACCACTCGTACCCTTGACACGGCAACGGGTGCAGTAGTTCGGGCTGCCGCAGACCCCGCCGTCCGTGCTATCGCGATCACCGGTGTCGGCCGAGCTTTCAGCGCCGGCGCCGATATCGTCGGGAGTAACAGTCAAAGCGGCGGCCCGGACAGCACGACGATCGATGCCGCCAACCGACTCATCCGTGCATTGCGCGGTGCGCCGAAACCCGTTCTTGCTGCAGTGAACGGCCCGGCTGTAGGCGTCGGCTGCTCGATTGCGCTGGCGGCCGACCTGGTCATCGCCCGAGAATCTTCGTACTTCCTACTGGCGTTCGCCAACATCGGGCTGATGCCAGACGGCGGTGCGACCGCGCTCATTCCGAGCCTCATCGGGCTGTCTCGCGCAAACCGCATGGCAATGCTCGCAGAACGGATTGCCGCTACGACCGCCGCCGAGTGGGGACTGATATCTCACAGCGTCCCTGACCACGAATTCGACACCGCAGCAGCGCAATTGGCAAGGAAGCTCGCAGAGGGACCGACCCAGGCATACACCAAGATCAAGGCGGCCTTCAACGCAACTGCCCTCGCAGGGCTGGATCTAGCGCTGCAGATCGAACGAAACGGACAGCTCGCACTGTTCACAACCGATGACTTCACCGAAGGCGTGGCGGCGTTCCAGCAGAAACGCCGGCCCGTCTTCACCGGAACCTGAACCGATCAGAGAAAGGAAATCGATATGACCACTGAGGCCTACATCTTTGAGGCAATCCGCACACCGAGAGGCCGCAACAGAAACGGCTCACTTCATTCGGTGAAGCCGATCGATCTGACCACGGGTTTGGTCAACGAACTGCGCAGGCGGTTTCCGGACCTCGACGAGAATCGGATCTCCGACATCATTCTGGGTTGTGTGACC